>NZ_CP065534.1:2894780-3216422 GCF_015999465.1 Lonsdalea populi | reverse complement strand
TACACCGGTAGCAAAGCCTGGCGTCTTGTTTCAACTAAGTCTTTGGCAACTGGTGTGCTTGTTGTTTTGTGGCGTGAACACGGTTGTCGGGTATGGCGCGCTGGCAGAGGCGATGGCGCGTTGGCAGGCGGCTCAGGTCAGCGCCATTATTACGCTGACGCCCTTGTTTACACTGATGTTTTCCGATTTATTAGCATTAGGATGGCCCGCGGTATTTGCGCCTCTCGCGCTAAATTTTATCGGTTACTTCGGTGCATTTGCGGTTGTGGCGGGGGCGATGTTCTCCGCGGTTGGACACCGTTTTTTCCAGGTAAAACAGCAGGTAAGCGAAGTGCCTGGCATCAACACCGACAGCAAATAAGTCGGCTTGGGGGTTAGTCCAGACGGTTTGTGGCGACTGTTTATTTTTAATACAGGTGAAATCTTCGCGCTAAGCAGGTACAATCAGCGCCCATTTTACCTTGATGGTTCTGACTGCGTCGTTTTCAGTGACGGATGGCTATAACTGCTGTCCTTTATAAAATCAAAGAGTTACGCCTAAGAGAGCCAATAACAGTTTAAAAAAGTCAATTATTCTCTATTGGTTTTTTTGCGGAGAGAGTTCATGAAGTTTGTAGATGAAGCCAACATTCTCGTGGTGGCTGGCGATGGTGGCAATGGTTGTGTCAGTTTCCGCCGTGAAAAATATATCCCTAACGGCGGGCCTGATGGTGGAGACGGCGGCGATGGCGGCGACGTCTATCTCGTTGCCGATGAGAACCTGAACACCCTGATCGACTATCGCTTTGAAAAATCGTTTCGCGCTGAACGCGGTCAGAATGGTCAAAGCCGCGACTGCACCGGCAAACGAGGTAAGGATATCACCATCAAAGTGCCCGTCGGGACGCGTATTAAAGATACCGGGACGGGTGAAATCCTGGGCGATATGACCCGCCATCAGCAACGCCTGATGGTCGCGAAGGGCGGGTGGCATGGTTTGGGTAATACCCGCTTTAAATCTTCTGTTAACCGGGCGCCTCGGCAAAAAACCAACGGCACGCCGGGTGAAGAGCGCGAGCTGCTGATGGAGCTGCTGCTGCTGGCTGATGTGGGGATGTTGGGGTTGCCGAATGCGGGTAAATCTACGTTCATTCGAGCCGTCTCTGCGGCTAAACCTAAGGTTGCGGATTATCCGTTTACGACTCTGGTCCCGAGCCTTGGCGTTGTGCGTATGGACAGCGAGCAAAGCTTTGTCGTCGCTGATATACCGGGTCTGATTGAAGGCGCTTCCGAAGGCGCAGGTCTGGGTATTCGCTTCCTTAAACATTTGGAACGTTGCCGCGTGCTGCTTCACCTGATTGATCTGGCGCCGATTGACGAATCAGATCCGATTGAAAATGCGAAAGTCATCATCAACGAGCTTCATCAGTATAGCGAAACGCTGGCTGAGAAACCCCGTTGGTTGGTGTTCAACAAAAGCGACCTGCTGGACAAAGCTGAAGCGGAGAAACGCGCGCGTGATATCGCCGCCGCGCTGGCCTGGGAAGGTAATTACTACCTGATCTCTGCTGCCAGCCGTGACGGCGTCAATGCGCTCTGCTGGGATGTTATGAGCTTCCTGAGGACTCAACCGAAAATGCAGGCGGAAGAAGAGAAAGCGACGCCTGAAAAAGTGGAGTTCATGTGGGATGACTATCATCGTGAACAGCTTGAAACGGTGAAAGACAAAGCGGAAGAAGAGTGGGACGATGACTGGGACGAAGAAGATGACAACGGTGTGGAAATTATCTACCAGCATTAAGCCTGACGTTGTGCACGAATAAGAAAATTTTGCTTGTTGTATCAATTACCCTTGTCTGCTCAGGCAGATAGGGGTGTTTTTTATTAAGGCTTGCCGCAAGCCTTAATTGTTCTGATAAATATCTTTGTAGAGTCTGCTCTCAAAACGCACCAGAGGAACTCGACGCGTTTTTGGGTCATCGGCGGAGTAGCCGGAAAGATACTGTACAAAGGCCATTCTCTGACCGCTGGCGGTCGTGATGAAACCGGCCAGATTGTATACGCCCTGCAATGCTCCCGTTTTTGCTGAAACCTTGCCGTCAACGCCCGCTTCATGCAATCCGCCTCGATAGCGAAGCGTACCGTCATATCCCGCCAGTGGCAGCATCTTAATATAGTTCAACTCGTTATCGTGCTGAGCGATGTATTGCAGCACCTGCATCATGGTTGCGGGCGCAAGCAGGTTGTGACGAGACAAACCCGAACCATCCACGACGACACTGTTGCCAAGGTCGACGCCGGCTTTTTGACGCAAAATCTGGCGCACCGCATCTGAGCCAGCACGCCAGGTGCCAGGGACATTAAATCGGTTATGCCCAATGGTACGAAATACCGTATCCGCGATCATGTTGTCCGACTTTTTCAGCATGATGGTCAGCAATTCATGCAAAGAATCAGACTGCGTTTGCGCCAGAACCGTCCCCGTTAATCCCGGCCGAGTTTGTCTGCGCAGGCTGCCACCGATACGGATATCCGCTTCCAGTAACTCATCCTTGACGATAGCGCCGGCATAGCTGCCGCCATCCTGAATGGCAAATGCCAGGGGGAGGGGATCTGAACGCTGCGTCAAACATCCGGTAAGCGTAAAGCGATTCAGCTCCCCCGGGACAACATCAAGTTCGCAGTATTGCGCGTCGGGCGAGCCTTTCGCTAGCGTTCTGACTTCGCTGAACATCTGAACGGGGTAATAAGAGGCGACGCGGATGAAAGCATTGTCACCGGGATTTGGGGCGCTGTAGAGGGACACCGAGAAGCAGTTCCGATCGACGATGGCAGCGGCCGGAGGGGCACTAAAGCATTGCGTCATATCGTTCCATGGCCACCCGGGTGCTTTATCGTGGCTCGCGAATACGGAGGTATCGATCAGCACATTGCCAGCAATTTCGCGGATACCATTTTTTTTCAATACCTGTACCATGGAACGAATCTGCTGGCGTTTTAACGTCGGATCGCCGCTGAAGCGCACAATCAGATTTCCACGCAAAACGCCGTTACTGACCGAGCCTGTGCTTTCTATCGTGGTGGTAAATCGAAAGTCAGGACCGAGTTGGAGTAGTGCCGCCAATGCAGTAATGACTTTTTGTGTGCTGGCCGGGAGCGCCATTTGTTGGCTGCGATAATCAAGCGTGGGAGATGGCGCCCCTACTCTCTGCATCACCAACGCCAGATTAGCGCCGTCAGGCAGGTATTGTATATAGTCCTCTACCGGGGCGGTAGCCGAGGCAGTATGCAGAATACAGGTGCAGAGAAGGCCGGTAGCAATAGATAAGAAACGCATAATCTCGGTAAGCACAGGGTAACGTGTGGCAATACTACGACCCAAGGTGGGCTAAAGTAAACGATGATCCCCATGGAACTCTGGGGTAAAATACGTATCAAAATGCAAAACCGAGTCTGCCCTGGAAAAAACTATTTCCGGGTAGGCCGCTTTTGCTTGAATTGTCAGGGTGCGCTGCAGAAAAAAGACACCCCGTCGCATTTTATTCTATCGCGTCAGGAAGACGGTGATTTAAGTCCTATGGATTTTTAGAGGTATAGACAAATATGAAACAGTTTCCGATGACGTTACGTGGTGCTGAAAAGTTACGCGAAGAGCTTGAACATCTGAAAATGGTTCGCCGGCCGGAAATCATTTCGGCGATCGCCGACGCTCGCGAACATGGCGACCTGAAAGAAAATGCGGAATACCACGCAGCCCGTGAACAGCAAGGGTTCTGCGAAGGACGTATACAGGAAATTGAAGCGAAGCTTTCAAACGCTCAGGTGATCGACGTCACTAAAATGGCGGCTAACGGCCGTGTTATTTTCGGCTCCACTGTCACTGTTATGAATGTTGATACGGAAGAAGAACAGACCTATCGCATCGTCGGTGATGATGAGGCAGACTTCAAACAAAACTTGATTTCGGTGAACTCGCCTATCGCGCGCGGTTTAATCGGCAAAGAAGAAGACGACATTGTTGCCATCAATACCCCCGGGGGACTGGTGGAATATGAGATTCTGAAGGTTGAGTATCTCTGATCGCTTGAAATATCAACAGTATTTGTAAAGAAAAGCAAAAGGCCGCATGCGGCCTTTTCTCTTACCAGAGGTCATGGCACTTTGCAGTCAATACAAGGTAACCTGAGGTTAGCAATGTTATCGCGGCAATACGATCTTCCGTTCTTTAGCGGCACGATAGAGCACTAACGTGTGGCCGATGACCTGGACTTTAACGGCTTTGGCTTCGCGCAGAATTGCTTCGACGACTAACCCTTTGGTTTCACGATCCTCAGTGGCGATTTTTACCTTTATCAGTTCGTGATGCTCTAAAGCCTGCTCGATCTCAGCCAGTACACCTTCGGTAAGGCCATTGTTGCCTAATAGGACAACCGGTTTTAATGGATGTGCCAAGCCTTTCAGGTGCTGTTTTTGTTTGTTACTCAGATTCATGGTTTTTTTGCTTAGGTTGGGATTGAAAACGGGTCATTCTACCGCCATCTCATCATTATCACCATTGTAGAGTGGGTGGCTGGCTCTCAATGAGACATTCGGTTCGACAAAAGCGCCTTAATTAAGAATAGTTGGAAAATAGATGGCTAACAAAAAGCGTTCTGCGAGTTCCAGTCGCTGGTTGCAGGAACACTTTAGCGATAAATATGTGCAGCAAGCGCAGAAAAAAGGGCTTCGCTCACGCGCTTGGTTTAAACTTGACGAAATACAGCAGAGCGACAGACTGTTCAAACCCGGTATGACCGTGGTGGACCTGGGGGCTGCCCCGGGGGGGTGGTCGCAGTATGTTGTCAGCCAGATTGGCGGCAAAGGGCGTATTATAGCCTGTGATCTTTTGCCGATGGACCCGATTGTTGGCGTCGATTTTCTTCAAGGCGATTTCCGCGATGAATTAGTGCTTAAGGCCTTGTTGGAAAGGGTCGGAGATCAGAAAGTTCAGGTGGTGATGTCCGACATGGCCCCTAACATGAGCGGTACTCCGGCAGTCGATATCCCGCGTTCTATGTATCTAGTGGAGCTTGCGCTGGAGATGTGTCGAGATATCTTGGCTCCGGGCGGCAGTTTCGTCGTTAAAGTATTTCAGGGAGAAGGCTTTGACGAGTATTTGCGTGAAGTGCGATCCCTGTTTACGACGGTGAAGACGCGTAAGCCTGAATCCTCCCGGGCCAGGTCCCGCGAGGTGTACATTGTAGCGACAGGGCGTAAACTGTAGTACCCTTACGCTATTTTTTAACACAGTTGTAATATGAGGTTAATCCCTTGAGTGACATGGCGAAAAACCTGATTCTCTGGCTAGTCATCGCAGTTGTGCTGATGTCTGTGTTCCAGAGCTTTGGGCCCAGCGAGTCGAATGGCCGTAGGGTGGATTATTCAACCTTTTTAACTGAAGTGAATCAGGATCAGGTCCGTGAAGCACGAATCAATGGGCGTGAGATCACTGTGGTCAAAAAAGACAGCAACCGATACACGACCTATATTCCTGTCAACGATCCCAAGTTGCTGGATAACCTTCTGACTAAAAACGTAAAAGTCGTTGGAGAACCCCCTGAAGAACCTAGCCTGCTGGCTTCGATCTTTATCTCGTGGTTCCCGATGCTTCTGCTGATTGGCGTCTGGATATTCTTCATGCGTCAAATGCAGGGCGGCGGTGGCAAAGGCGCCATGTCGTTCGGCAAAAGCAAGGCACGCATGCTCACCGAAGATCAAATCAAAACAACGTTCGCGGACGTTGCGGGCTGTGATGAGGCCAAAGAAGAAGTGGCCGAGCTGGTTGAGTATCTGCGTGAGCCGAGCCGCTTCCAGAAGTTGGGCGGCAAGATTCCGAAAGGCGTATTGATGGTCGGTCCTCCGGGTACCGGTAAAACTTTGTTGGCGAAAGCCATCGCGGGCGAAGCTAAAGTTCCATTCTTCACGATTTCCGGCTCTGATTTCGTAGAAATGTTCGTGGGCGTGGGCGCATCCCGTGTTCGCGACATGTTCGAGCAAGCTAAAAAAGCCGCGCCGTGCATCATCTTTATCGATGAAATCGATGCTGTAGGTCGTCAGCGCGGCGCGGGTTTGGGCGGCGGTCACGACGAACGTGAACAAACTCTGAACCAGATGCTGGTGGAAATGGACGGCTTTGAGGGTAACGAAGGTATTATCGTTATCGCTGCGACGAACCGCCCTGACGTGCTCGATCCAGCATTGCTGCGTCCCGGTCGTTTTGACCGCCAGGTGGTTGTCGGCCTGCCGGATGTCCGTGGACGTGAACAGATTCTAAAAGTCCACATGCGTCGCGTTCCACTGTCACCGGATATCGATGCGTCCGTAATTGCTCGCGGCACACCTGGTTTCTCCGGTGCCGATCTGGCTAATCTGGTTAACGAAGCTGCTTTGTTCGCCGCACGCGGCAGCAAGCGCGTCGTCTCCATGGTCGAGTTCGAGAAAGCCAAAGATAAGATCATGATGGGTGCAGAACGCCGCTCTATGGTGATGACGGAAGCTCAAAAAGAGTCGACTGCCTATCACGAAGCGGGTCATGCCATCATCGGACGTCTAGTGCCAGAGCACGATCCCGTTCATAAAGTAACCATCATCCCACGTGGCCGCGCACTGGGCGTAACTTTCTTCCTGCCGGAGGGCGATGCCATTAGCGCCAGCCGTCAGAAGCTGGAAAGTCAGATTTCTACGCTGTACGGCGGTCGTTTGGCTGAAGAGATCATTTACGGTTCTGAACATGTTTCTACCGGCGCTTCCAACGACATCAAGGTTGCGACATCTATTGCCCGCAACATGGTGACGCAGTGGGGCTTCTCTGAAAAACTCGGGCCGTTACTGTATGCAGAAGAAGAAGGGGAAGTCTTCCTCGGACGCTCTGTGGCTAAAGCGAAACATATGTCTGACGAAACGGCCCGCATCATCGATCAGGAAGTGAAGGCATTGATCGAACGTAACTATCAGCGCGCTCGCGAACTGCTGATGGCAAATATGGATATCTTGCATTCCATGAAGGATGCATTAATGAAATATGAAACCATCGATGCACCGCAGATCGATGATCTGATGGGGCGTAAAGATGTTCGTCCGCCAGCTGGCTGGGAAGAACCCTCGGCCAACAATAACAACTCTGACGATAGCGGAACGCCGAATGCGCCGACCCCGGTTGATGAACCGGAGAAGCCTAGCACCGGCAACGCTATGTCAGGGCCGTTGAGCGACAAGTAAGCGCGGTGTGACAGCGTGTTGTTGAAATTGACACCAGTAGTTCATAAACCCCGGCTTGCCGGGGTTTTTTGCTGATTACGTCCAGGCATAACGATAACGGCATGGGCGGGCTGTGGTTTTGAGGAAGAAGGAATGAAATTGAACGCTCGGGGATCGATTATCGATCTCTCCTGCCCGCAGGTGATGGGCATCCTGAATGTGACGCCGGATTCGTTCTCCGACGGCGGTCAACATAACACGTTGGATAAAGCCTTGTTTCATGCTCAAGATATGATCGTGGCTGGCGCGACGTTTATTGATGTTGGCGGTGAGTCAACGCGGCCTGGTGCGGATGAAGTCAGCGTTGCGGAAGAGCTGGATCGAGTGGCGCCCGTCGTAGAAGCGTTATCGCAGCGTTTTGACGTCTGGATATCGGTCGACACCTCAAAACCGGACGTCATCACAGCCGCCGCCGCCGCTGGCGCGCATCTCATTAACGATGTTCGATCTTTGCAGGAGCCTGGTGCGCTGGATGCCGCTGCTGCGACCCAACTTCCCGTGTGCCTGATGCACATGCAGGGATTGCCGCAAACGATGCAACAAGCCCCGCATTACGATGACCTGATGAAAGATGTTTTCACCTTCTTTGAGCATCATCTTGGCCGCTGTATCGCTGCAGGAATTCCGCGCGAGCAAATATTACTCGACCCTGGATTTGGGTTCGGCAAAAACCTGCAGCATAACTATAGCCTGTTGGCTCAGATGGAGAGTCTGCATCAATTTGGTTTACCGCTGTTGGTAGGGATGTCCAGAAAATCAATGATTGGCCAACTGCTTAACGTTCCCCCTAAGGAACGTGTTCATGGCAGTGTCGCCTGTGCAGTAATCGCTGCGCTAAAGGGAGCCCGAATTATTCGAGTTCATGACGTAAAAGCAACCGTGGACGCTATGCGTGTTGTTGAAGCTACACTTTCAGCTAAGGAATAAAAGATGACGGGCAGCCGTAAATATTTTGGTACTGACGGTATTCGTGGCAAAGTCGGTGACTCTCCCATAACCCCCGATTTCGTATTGAAGCTGGGCTGGGCGGCCGGAAAGGTTTTGGCACGACATGGCTCCAGAAAGATCATCATAGGTAAAGACACCCGAATTTCGGGTTATATGCTCGAATCTGCATTGGAAGCGGGTTTAGCTGCCGCGGGGTTGTCCGCGTCCTTTACCGGACCGATGCCCACGCCGGCTGTCGCCTACCTGACTCGCACCTTCAGGGCTGAAGCCGGTATCGTGATCTCTGCCTCCCATAACCCATTTTACGACAACGGCATTAAGTTCTTTTCCATTGACGGCACTAAATTGCCTGACGAAGTTGAAGAAGCGATTGAAGCTGAGATGGAAAAAACCATCACCTGCGTTGAATCTTCTGAACTCGGTAAGGCAAGCCGTATTGTGGATGCGGCGGGTCGTTATATTGAATTCTGCAAAGGAACGTTTCCCAGCGAGCTTAATCTTAATGGTCTTAAAATCGTGGTGGATTGCGCCAACGGCGCGACTTATCACATTGCTCCCAGCGTACTGAGAGAGTTGGGTGCGACGGTGATCACGATTGGTTGTAATCCCAACGGAATGAACATCAATGAAGAGTGCGGCGCGACGGATGTAAAACAGCTTCAGAGTCGGGTTGTCGAGGAAAAGGCCGATGTGGGCTTGGCCTTTGACGGCGATGGCGATCGCCTGATTATGGTCGACCATCAGGGTAACAAAGTCGATGGCGACCAAATCCTGTATATCATCGCACGCGAGGGATTACGTCAGGGCCAGCTCCGCGGCGGCGCCGTCGGTACGCTGATGAGCAATATGGGCCTGGAGCTTGCTTTGAAACAGCTTGGCATTCCCTTTGCTAGGGCGAAGGTCGGGGACCGATATGTCTTAGAACTAATGCAGTCCAAAGGTTGGCGTATTGGCGCTGAAAATTCAGGCCACGTCATCCTGCTGGATAAAACGACCACCGGTGACGGTATTATCGCGGGGTTGCAGGTATTGACCGCAATGGCCCGCAACCACATGACTTTGCACGATTTGTGTAGCGGGATGAAACTGTTCCCTCAGGTGCTGGTCAACGTCCGCTTCGTCGGCGAACATGATCCGCTGGAAAGCGACGAGGTCAAACAGGCCGCGCTGGATGCGGAGTCACAGCTCGGCGGCCGAGGTCGTGTTCTGTTACGTAAGTCGGGCACCGAACCGCTAATTCGTGTCATGGTGGAAGGTGAAGATGAGGCTACAGTGGCTTCTTTCGCTAATGCGATTGCCGACGCAGTGAAAGCAGTAGGCTAAATTTCACCTTTGGAATGGTGATGCCATCGGCGAAATTCGTGTATTCGTCGATGGCGTTTAATATTCTTATTATCAGCCAGATAGCTAAAGTATCCGCGGAGATGTCAATCCCGTCGCCGATTTTTTCCCCAATCAATCATCGCAAGCCAAATTAGCCTTGCTTAGACAGAATGCTTTAGTTAGTATTCAAACCCGCTTTATATGGGATAGCTTCTGTATTCCGACTGCGGATAGCGAGCGGTTAAGCCGCAAGAATTCAGCATCCTCATGAAAGAATTGGGGATAAAGTAATAGGTACATCTATGTACGAAGCGCTTTTAGTTATTTTCCTGCTCGTATCTATTGGTCTGGTTGTATTGATCATGCTGCAGCAAGGTAAAGGTGCCGATATGGGTGCCTCGTTCGGGGCGGGCGCGTCGGCTACTCTGTTTGGCTCAAACGGCTCCGGCAATTTCATGACCCGTACAACGGCTGTTCTGGCAACGCTGTTCTTTGTCATCAGTCTTATTCTGGGCAATATGAGCTCAAATCACAGCCCAAAAGGCAGTGAGTGGGAAAGTTTAAGTCAGCCTGAACCGGCTAAATCTCAGCAGAATACGGCACCAGCTATGCCGTCGAGCGATATTCCCAAGTAATACAGCGCGACCCGGCAACAGATATTGTTGCCAGCATTAAAAGTAAGAAGCGATGCCGAGGTGGTGGAATTGGTAGACACGCTACCTTGAGGTGGTAGTGCCCAAATTGGGCTTACGGGTTCAAGTCCCGTCCTCGGTACCAATCCTAGAGATAACTTGTTTTTTTGCGGTTATCGGCGTAGTATTTGCCACGTTTTCGGACGCGGGGTGGAGCAGCCTGGTAGCTCGTCGGGCTCATAACCCGAAGGTCGTCGGTTCAAATCCGGCCCCCGCAACCAACTAACTTTCCTGCAGGTTTTCTTTCAAAGCTGTTCAGTAAGTTTCTATTGATTCCACAGTCGGTTTTGAAAGAATTCTTAATGGAAAGTTGTACTGCGGTTATCCGTGGTAATAGGGTCCAGTTGCATAAAGCCCCGTATATCGGGGTTTTTTGTTATCTGACAACAGAATTACTGGGCTATTAAGCCCTTTTTTTATGTCTTGGGGGTGGGCTTGTCCACATTAGAGCAAAAGTTAACAGAGATGATTTCAGCACCCGTTGCAGCATTAGGCTTTGAGCTGGTGGGCATTGAGTTCGTCCGGGGTCGCCATTCGACGCTGCGTATCTATATTGATAGTGACGATGGGATCACTGTTGATGATTGTGCTGATGTCAGCCATCAGGTCAGTGCGGTGCTGGATGTTGAAGATCCGATCATCGTGGCCTATAACCTGGAAGTATCTTCGCCAGGTCTGGATCGTCCTTTATTCACGGCCGAACACTACATACGTTTCCTCGGTGAAGAAGTGAGTCTGGTATTGCGTATGGCTGTCCAGAACCGCCGTAAATGGCAGGGAATAATCAAAGCCGTTGAAGGTGAGATGATCATGGTAACGGTGGAAGGCAAAGATGAAGTGTTCGCGCTGAGCAACATCCAGAAAGCGAATCTGGTACCCCACTTTTAAAGTTTGGATGAGGCAACTAGGATGAACAAAGAGATTCTGGCTGTTGTTGAAGCAGTTTCCAATGAGAAAGCTGTTCCGCGTGAAAAGATTTTCGAAGCATTGGAAATCGCACTGGCAACGGCAACCAAGAAAAAATACGAGCAGGAAATTGACGTGCGTGTCTGCATCGACCGTAAAACCGGCGATTTTGATACGTTCCGCCGTTGGGTCGCCGTAAATGAAGTGACTCAACCCACCCGCGAGATTACGCTGGAAGCAGCGCAATTTGAAGACCCGAGCATTGAGCTGGGCGGCTACGTTGAAGATCAGATTGAATCTGTCACCTTTGACCGTATCACAACCCAAACCGCCAAGCAGGTTATCGTACAGAAAGTGCGTGAAGCCGAGCGAGCCATGGTAGTCGAGCAGTTCCGTGAGCAAGAAGGCGAGATCGTCACCGGCGTGGTCAAGAAAGTCACCCGCGATAACATCGCTCTGGATCTTGGCAGCAACGCCGAAGCGGTTATCGGCCGTGAAGATATGCTGCCGCGCGAAAACTTTCGCCCTGGCGACCGCATTCGCGGCGTACTGTATGCGGTTCGTCCCGAAGCGCGAGGCGCTCAGCTGTTCGTCAGCCGCTCACGCTCGGAAATGCTGATCGAACTGTTCCGTATCGAAGTACCCGAAATTGGTGAAGAAGTTATCGAAATTAAAGCTGCCGCTCGCGATCCGGGCTCACGCGCTAAAATTGCCGTTAAGACCAACGACAAACGTATCGATCCAGTCGGTGCCTGTGTGGGGATGCGCGGCGCGCGCGTCCAGGCCGTTTCCAGTGAACTGGGCGGTGAGCGTATCGATATCGTCCTGTGGGATGACAATCCAGCCCAGTTCGTCATTAACGCCATGGCGCCAGCAGATGTTGCCTCCATCGTGGTAGATGAAGACAATCACACCATGGACATCGCCGTAGAGTCTGGAAATCTGGCTCAGGCAATCGGTCGCAACGGTCAGAACGTTCGCTTGGCATCACAGCTCAGCGGCTGGGAATTGAACGTGATGACAATCGAAGACCTGCAGGCCAAGCACCAGGCCGAAGCGCATGCTGCGATTGATGTCTTCACCAAGCATCTGAGCATCGACGAAGAGTTCGCAACCGTTCTGGTAGAAGAAGGTTTCTCTACCTTAGAAGAGCTGGCCTATGTGCCGATAAAAGAACTCCTTGAAATCGACGGGCTGGATGAAGAAACGATTGAAGCGCTGCGTGACCGTGCGAAGGCAGCGTTGACCACATTGGCGTTGGCCCGCGAGGAAAGTCTCGGTAACGGCCAGCCAGCTGAGGATTTGCTAAACCTGCCTGGTTTGTCCCGTGAGCTGGCGTTTGCTCTGGCTGCACGCGGCGTATGTACGCTGGAAGATCTTGCTGAGCAGGGTGTCGATGATCTGACAGATATTGAAGAGCTTGATGAGAAGCAAGCGGGTGAGCTGATTATGGCCGCGCGCAATATCTGTTGGTTTGGCGACAACAACGAATAACGAACTGTAGCAGGAAAGGAACAGCATGACAGATGTAACCGTAAAATCGCTGGCCGCAGAGATTCAGACTCCGGTTGACCGCCTGATACAGCAGTTTGCTGATGCCGGTATAACCAAGTCCGCATCAGATTCTGTGACCCAGCATGAGAAAGAGAGTTTGCTGGCGCACCTGAACCGTGAACGCGGTAGTGCGCCAGGAAAACTGACGCTGCAGCGCAAAACACGCAGTACATTGAATGTTCCAAGTACCGGTGGTAAGAGTAAAGCGGTACAGATCGAAGTCCGCAAGAAACGCACTTATGTAAAACGTGATTCTCTCGATGGTCAGCAGACCTCCGAAGAAGAGCTGGCGCGGCGTGAAGCGGAAGAACAGGCACAACGCGCTGCTGAAGAGCAGACTAAACGCGAGGCTGAAGAAAAAGCCCAGCGCGAAGCTGCTGAAAAAGCGAAGCGCGCTGCTGAAGAGCAAGCCAAACGTGAGGCCGCCGACAAAGCTGAGCGCGACGGAGCGGAAAAAGAAAAAGTGACCAATCAACAAAACAACACCATGACCAAACCAGCGCAGGCTGAGAAAGCGCGTCGCGAAGCCGAAGCAGCAGAGCTTAAGCGCAAAGCGGAAGAAGCAGCACGCCAGAAGGTTGAAGAAGAAGCCCGTCGCGTTGCAGAAGAAGCTCGCCGCATGGCCGAAGAAAACGCCGGTCGTTGGGAAAATCAGAAAGACGAAACCGAAACTTCTGACTACCACGTAACGACGTCTCATCACGCCCGTGAAGCCGAAGATGAAAACGATCGTAAGGTTGAAGGCGAACGTCGTGCCCGCACTCGCGGCGGTAAAGCGACCAAGCAGAAGAAAGGCAACCGCCTGTCTGAATCCAAAGCCGATCGCGAGGAAGCTCGCGCCGTGACTCGCGGTGGTAAAGGCAAACGTAAACCCAGTACACTGCAGCAGAGCTTTAACAAGCCTGCCCAGGCGGTGAACCGCGATGTCGTGATTGGCGAAACGGTGACGGTGGCTGAACTGGCGAACAAGATGGCCGTTAAAGGCTCTCAGGTCATCAAAACGATGATGCGTCTGGGGGCAATGGCGACCATCAACCAGGTTATCGATCAGGAAACGGCTCAGCTTGTTGCTGAAGAAATGGGGCACAAAGTGATTCTGCGCCGTGAAAATGAGCTGGAAGAAGCGCTGATGAGCGATCGTGATACTGGCGCCGCTGCCGAACCGCGTGCGCCTGTCGTCACTATCATGGGTCATGTCGACCACGGTAAAACGTCGCTGCTCGACTATATCCGCTCTACCAAAGTCGCTTCCGGCGAAGCGGGTGGTATTACTCAGCACATTGGTGCATATCACGTAGAAACCGACAACGGCATGATTACCTTCCTGGATACCCCGGGACACGCCGCGTTTACTGCAATGCGTGCACGTGGTGCGCAGGCGACAGATATCGTCGTTCTGGTTGTTGCCGCAGATGATGGCGTGATGCCGCAGACTATCGAAGCTATTCAGCATGCCAAAGCGGCTAAAGTGCCGGTGGTGGTTGCCGTGAACAAAATCGATAAGCCGGAAGCCGATCCGGACCGCGTCAAAACCGAACTGTCTCAGCACGGCATCATGCCTGAAGACTGGGGCGGCGAAAGCCAGTTCGTACACGTCTCTGCTAAATCGGGGACGGGTATCGATGAACTGCTGGATGCCATTCTGCTGCAGTCAGAAGTGCTGGAGCTGAAGGCTATCCGCAACGGTATGGCAAGCGGCGCGGTTATCGAATCCTTCCTGGATAAAGGTCGTGGTCCGGTTGCCACAGTCCTGGTTCGTGAAGGGACCTTGAACAAAGGCGATATCGTCCTGTGTGGCTTCGAGTATGGTCGTGTTCGTGCGATGCGTGACGAATTGGGGCGTGAAGTTGCCTCCGCGGGTCCGTCCATTCCTGTCGAAATCCTGGGCTTGTCCGGCGTGCCGGCAGCTGGTGACGAAGCAACAGTGGTGCGGGACGAGAAGAAAGCTCGTGAAGTGGCACTCTATCGTCAGGGGAAATTCCGCGAAGTTAAACTGGCTCGCCAGCAGAAATCCAAACTGGAAAACATGTTTGCGAACATGAGTGAAGGCGAAGTTTCTGAACTGAACATTGTGTTGAAGTCTGACGTTCAGGGTTCTTGCGAAGCGATTTCCGACTCTCTGATGAAGCTGTCCACCGACGAAGTAAAAGTCAAAATTGTGGGCTCCGGCGTGGGTGGGATTACTGAAACCGACGCTACGCTGGCTGCGGCATCCAACGCTATCCTGCTGGGCTTTAACGTGCGTGCAGACGCTTCCGCTCGTCGAGTCGTTGAAACAGAAAGTCTGGATTTGCGTTACTACTCTGTCATCTATGACCTGATTGATGAAGTGAAGCAGGCGATGAGCGGTATGTTGGCACCTGAGTACAAACAGGAAATCATTGGTCTGGCTGAAGTTCGTGACGTGTTCAAATCACCGAAATTCGGCGCAATCGCAGGCTGTATGGTGACCGAGGGTGTGGTTAAACGTCATAACCCGATCCGAGTACTGCGTGATAACGTCGTTATCTACGAAGGCGAGCTGGAATCTCTGCGTCGTTTCAAAGATGACGTCAACGAAGTTCGTAACGGTATGGAATGTGGTATCGGTGTGAAGAACTACAACGATGTTCGCTCCGGCGATATGATTGAAGTATTTGAAATTATTGAGATTAAACGCTCTATTGCGTAATGCTTCCATCACCACATCATTCTATTTTTCCGTTGAGGGGGCCTAGTGCCCCCTCATTTTTCCGTGAGGTTTATCATGGCAAAAGAATATAGCCGCACACAACGTGTGGCGCAGGAAATGCAAAAAGAGATCGCCATCATTCTGCAGCGCGAAGTTAAAGATCCGCGCGTAGGCATGGCGACGGTCTCCGGTGTTGAAATGTCCCGCGATCTGGCTTACGCCAAAGTTTTCGTGACCTTTCTGAACGACAACGAGCCGGAGCAGGTAAAAACCGGCATTAAAGCATTGCAGGACGCTTCCGGATTTATCCGCGTACTGCTGGGGAAAGCAATGCGCCTGCGCGTGGTGCCTGAGCTGACGTTCTCCTATGACAACTCATTGGTTGAAGGTATGCGTATGTCGAATTTGGTGACCAATGTCGTCAGAAAAGATGCCGAGCGTCGCTCTTCCTCTTCTTCGGACGAAGATCGGGAGGAGTGATGGGGCGTCCTCGTCGTCGCGGCCGGGACGTTCATGGCGTTCTGCTGCTGGATAAACAGCAGGGAACATCGTCCAATGATGTGCTGCAAAAGGTTAAACGTCTCTTCAATGCCAACAAGGCAGGGCATACTGGCGCGCTGGATCCGCTTGCGACGGGCATGCTGCCGATTTGTTTAGGTGAGGCGACTAAGTTTTCCCAGCATCTGCTGGACTCCGACAAGCGTTATCGCGTAATTGCTCGATTGGGCCAGCGGACGGATACGTCGGATGCTGACGGTAACGTCGTCGAAGAGCGCCCAGTCACGTTCACCCCTGAGGCGTTAGCACAGGCGTTAGATGGATTCCGCGGTACAACCCCGCAGGTTCCGTCGATGTTCTCTGCCCTGAAATATCAGGGACGCCCGCTGTACGAATATGCCCGTTTGGGGCAGACCGTTCCTCGCGAAGCGCGTGAAATCACGGTGTATGAGCTGCAGCAGATTCGCTGGGAAGGGGATGAACTGGAGCTGGAGATTCACTGTTCGAAAGGCACCTATATCCGTACTATCATTGACGATCTGGGTGAGAAACTTGGCTGTGGCGCTCACGTGATTTATTTGCGCCGTCTCCAGGTGGCGACGTATCCGGTAGAACGGATGGTGACCTTAGGGCAGCTGCGAGCATTGGTCGAACGTGCCGCTGCCGAAGAACAGCCTGTCAGCGCGCTGCTTGATCCCTTGCTTTTGCCTATGGACAGCGCTGTTCAGGAATTTCCTGAGGTTAATTTGCCGGAAGTCGTGGCCGGTTACCTGAAATTGGGACAGGCGGTACGTTCCATCAACGCCCCAGATTCGGGAATGGTTCGCATCACAGAAGGCGACGCGCGGAAGTTTATCGGTATGGGCACCATCGATGAAGAAGGTCGGGTCGCACCTCGTCGTCTGGTGGTCGAATATCCCGAGCCAGAGGCCGTTTGACCGCCTTGCTATCGTCTTATACTGCGGGTAGAATAGCGCGGCTCAAGTACCGGGTCGCTGAATTAGAGATCGGCACCCTTTTTATCTTATATAAAATTATTGGAGTTCTACTATGTCTCTAAGCGTTGAAGCTAAAGCAAAAATCGTTGCAGATTTCGGTCGTGATGCTAACGACAGCGGTTCTACCGAAGTTCAGGTTGCACTGCTGACCGCACAGATCAACCACCTGCAAGGTCACTTTGCTGAGCACAAAAAAGATCACCACAGCCGTCGTGGTCTGCTGCGCATGGTCTCTCAGCGTCGTAAGCTGCTGGACTACCTGAAGCGTAAAGAAGTAGCACGCTACACCAGCCTGATCGAGCGTCTGGGTCTGCGTCGTTAATCCGACGAGTTTCAGTAGAAAGGGGCCTATTATGGCCCCTTTCTTCTAGGATACGTTGCTGAAACAGAGTAATGTATTGTTGAAATAAAAATGGTCCGTTATTACAGCTATTCGCGCGGCTAATGAGAAACTTTATTCTGCCGGGAGCAGATTGAAGATTGTCATTAGTCGCGAGGATGTAGTGGCTGGATCGGGTGTAAACTGATTTGTGGCGTCCGAGATAAGTGGCGCAGCAACCCTCTGTGACAAGGATATAATTTTGCTAAATCCGATCATTCGTAAATTCCAATATGGTCAGCATACCGTCACTATCGAAACCGGTATGATGGCTCGTCAGGCTACTGCTGCCGTCATGGTCAGCATGGACGACACCGCGGTATTCGTTACCGTTGTTGGCGCTAAACAGCCGAAACCGGGTCAGGGATTTTTCCCGCTGACCGTCAACTATCAGGAGCGTACTTACGCTGCTGGTCGTTTCCCGGGCGGTTTCTTCCGTCGTGAAGGCCGTCCGAGCGAAGGCGAAACACTGATTTCTCGCCTGATTGACCGTCCTATTCGCCCACTGTTCCCGGAAGGTTTCCTGAATGAAGTTCAGGTTATCGCTACCGTTGTTTCTGTGAACCCACAGGTCAACCCGGACATCGTCGCTATGATCGGCGCATCCGCCGCGCTGAGCCTGTCTGGCATTCCGTTCAATGGCCCGATCGGCTGTGCTCGCGTTGGTTACATCAACGATCAGTACGTGTTGAACCCGACCACTGATGAGCTGAAAGAGAGCCGTCTGGATCTGGTTGTCGCCGGTACGGAAGGCGCTGTGCTGATGGTGGAATCAGAAGCAGACCTGCTGAGCGAAGATCAAATGCTGGGCGCAGTTGTTTTTGGTCATGAGCAGCAGCAGATTGTCATCGAAAATATCAATTCTCTGGTTGCTGAAGCGGGCAAGCCGAAATGGGAATGGCATGCGCCAGAAGTAAATGAAACACTGTACAGTCGCGTTAAAGCGCTGTCCGAATCTCGTCTGGGTGACGCTTACCGCATCACCGAGAAGCAGGAGCGCTATGCTCAGATCGATATCATCAAAGCTGACGTCGCTGCCGCACTGCTGGCCGAAGACGAAACGCTGGATGAAGGTGAAATCAGCGATATCCTAGGCAGCATCGAGAAAAATGTCGTTCGTAGCCGGGTTCTGAGCGGCGAGCCGCGCATCGATGGCCGTGAAAAAGACATGATCCGTGGGCTGGACGTCCGTACCGGTGTTCTGCCGCGCACGCATGGTTCTGCACTGTTCACCCGCGGTGAAACTCAGGCATTGGTCACCGCCACGCTGGGTACAGAACGCGATGCGCAGACGATTGACGAACTGACCGGCGAGCGTACTGACCGCTTCCTGCTACACTATAACTTCCCTCCTTACTCCGTGGGTGAAACGGGCATGGTCGGATCGCCGAAACGTCGTGAAATTGGTCACGGCCGTCTGGCGAAGCGCGGCGTGTTGGCCGTTATGCCGAAGGCGAGCGAGTTTCCGTACACCGTTCGTGTGGTTTCCGAAATCACTGAGTCCAACGGTTCTTCATCCATGGCTTCCGTCTGTGGCGCGTCTTTGGCGCTGATGGATGCGGGGGTGCCGATCAAAGCGGCCGTTGCCGGTATCGCGATGGGTCTGGTGAAAGAAGGCGAGAACTTCGTCGTATTGTCTGACATTCTGGGTGATGAAGACCATCTGGGCGACATGGACTTCAAAGTCGCTGGTAGCCGAGATGGCGTTACCGCGCTGCAGATGGACATCAAGATTGAAGGCATCACCCGCGAAATCATGCAGGTGGCCCTGAACCAGGCGAAGGGTGCGCGTTTGCACATCCTGGGTGTGATGGAAGAGGCGATCAGCACGCCGCGTGGCGATATCTCTGAATTCGCACCGCGTATCCATACCATCAAAATCAGCACTGACAAGATTAAAGACGTTATCGGAAAAGGCGGCTCGGTCATCCGTGCTCTGACCGAAGAAACGGGTACGACAATCGAAATCGAAGATGATGGTACGGTGAAAATTGCTTCCACCGACGGCGAAAAAGCAAAACACGCGATTCGTCGTATCGAAGAGATCACCGCAGAAATCGAAGTCGGCCGTATTTACCAAGGTAAAGTGACCCGTATCGTTGACTTCGGCGCGTTTGTGGCCATCGGCGGCGGTAAAGAAGGTCTGGTTCATATTTCTCAGATCGCCGACAAGCGTGTTGAGAAAGTGACTGATTATCTGGAAATGGGTCAGGAAGTTCCCGTCAAGGTACTGGAAGTAGACCGTCAGGGGCGCGTCCGCCTGAGTATGAAGGAAGCGACTCCTACATCCCAAGAGCCTGCGGCAGCCTCCGGCGAAGAATAACGGATAATCGTTTGGCAGCTCCTTACTGAGTTAAGGAGCTGCGTGTATGATGGGGAAGGATATCCTTATAGAAACCGTCGGGGGACAGGATGTTCATCCTTTGTTTGTCTTCTTCGGGAGTGGGTAATGAAGCCTTTCTTGCGCTGGTGTTATGTCGCGGCAGCACTCATGCTGGCAGGATGCAGCAGCATGGATTGGCGCAAAAATGCCGTTTTGGCGGTCCCGTTGCAGCCGACGCTGCAGCAGGAAGTCATTCTGGCTCGTATGGAGCAAATCCTGGCCAGCCGAGCGCTCACTCCTGATGAACGAGCACAGCTGTTATATGAGCGCGGAGTGCTGTATGATAGCTTGGGGCTACGGGCATTAGCGCGAAATGATTTTTCACAAGCGCTTTCTATCCGTCCCGACATCCCAGAGGTCTTTAATTATCTGGGGATTTACTTAACGCAGGCAGGCAATTTTGATGCTGCCTATGAAGCGTTTGATTCTGTACTAGAGCTTGATCCAACTTATAATTATGTGCGTCTCAATCGGGGGATCGCTTTGTACTACGGCGGTCGGTACCAATTGGCGCAGGATGATCTGCTAGCGTTTTATCGAGACGACCCCAATGATCCTTTCCGTTCCCTGTGGCTGTATCTGGTCGAGAAAGAAATCGACCCGGATAAGGCCGTAAGCGCATTAAGAACGCGCTACGAGGGAGCAAAGAAAGGTGTGTGGGGATGGGCTATTGTCGAATTCTACCTGGGCGAAATCAGTGAAAAGACACTGATGCAGCGCTTACAGGAAGAAGCAAAGGATAACACTTCGCTCGCTGAGCATCTCAGTGAAACTGACTTCTATTTAGGTAAGCATTACCTAAGTCTGGGGGACAAGGACACCGCTTCGGCGCTGTTTAAGCTGACGGTGGCTAACAACGTTCATAACTTTGTTGAGCACCGCTATGCATTGTTGGAATTGGCGCAGTTAGGCCAAGAGCAAGACGACCTATCAGGATCGGACCAGCAATAGCTGACGAACAATATTCAGCCTGGAATCACAACGATTTCCATCGCCTTCACTGGTGAGGGCTCTTTTGTTCGCTTTTTAATCCAATTTGAGCCGGTTCACACTTTTCAATGAAAATGACTGAAAATTTTCTCGACGAGTTATGTAGACTGGCCGCCATCTACGAGGCACGTGTACATGACTAAGCTTGAAACCTCTTTTGCCGATTTGGGGCTGTCTGCTCCGATTATTAATGCCCTGATCGATCTGGGCTACGAAAAGCCTTCGCCGATTCAGGCGGAATGTATTCCTCACCTGCTGAATGGTCGCGATGTGCTGGGTATGGCACAGACAGGCAGCGGTAAAACCGCCGCATTTGCGGTGCCGTTACTGAATAACCTGAAGCCTGAGATAAAGGCGCCTCAGATTCTGGTGCTTGCGCCGACCCGTGAGCTGGCGGTTCAGGTCTCTGAAGCATGCAATGACTTCGCTAAACATATGCACGGCGTCAACGTGGTTGCCCTGTACGGCGGCCAGCGTTATGACGTACAGCTGCGCGCTTTGCGTCAGGGACCGCAGATTGTGGTCGGTACGCCGGGTCGTTTGCTCGACCATCTGAAACGCGGCACGCTGGACCTGTCCAACCTGAGCGGTCTGGTACTGGATGAAGCCGATGAAATGCTGCGTATGGGCTTCATCGAAGACGTAGAAAACATCATGGCGCAGATCCCGGCTGAACATCAGACCGCACTATTCTCCGCTACGATGCCGGAAGCGATTCGTCGTATTACCCGTCGTTTCATGAAGGATCCGCAGGAAGTGCGTATCCAGTCAAGTCTGACGACGCGTCCCGATATCAGCCAGAGCTACTGGATGGTTCACGGCGTTCGTAAAAACGAAGCGCTAATCCGTTTCCTTGAAGCGGAAGATTTTGATGCCGCGATTATCTTCGTTCGTACCAAAAACGCGACGCTGGAAGTGGCTGAAGCGCTGGAGCGCAGCGGCTATAACAGTGCCGCGCTTAACGGCGACATGAACCAGGCTCTCCGTGAGCAAACGCTGGAACGTCTGAAAAATGGTCGTCTGGATATTCTGATTGCGACTGACGTTGCTGCACGTGGTTTGGATGTTGACCGCATCAGCCTGGTCGTGAACTACGATATCCCGATGGATGCGGAATCTTACGTTCATCGTATCGGCCGTACCGGTCGTGCGGGACGTGCCGGTCGTGCGATTCTGTTCGTTGATAACCGCGAACGTCGCCTGCTGCGTAACGTTGAACGCACCATGAAGCTGACCATTCCTGAAGTGGAACTGCCGAACGCAGAACTGCTGGGCGAACGCCGCCTGGCCAAGTTTGCCGCCAAGGTTCAAGTTCAACTGGAAAGCAGCGATCTGGATATGTACCGCGCGCTGCTGGCTAAACTGCAGCCGCAGGAAGAGCTGGATATGGAAACGCTGGCTGCCGCACTGCTGAAGATGGCGCAGGGCGAACGTCCGCTGATCCTTCCGCCGGATCCGGTATTCGATCGCCGTCCGCGTCGTGAAATGCGCGATCGTGACGATCGTTTCGACCGTCGTCGTGAAGGTGGCCGCGATAATGCGCATGACGGTGACGGTGACCGTCCGCAGCGCCGCGAGCGTCGTGATGTCGGAGATATGGAACTGTATCGCATTGAAGTGGGCCGCGATGATGGTGTTGAAGTTCGTCACATCGTGGGCGCGATTGCAAATGAAGGCGACATCAGCAGCCGTTACATCGGTAACATCAAGCTGTTCGGTACTCATTCTACGATTGAGCTGCCGAAAGGGATGCCGGGCGACCTGCTGTCCCACTTCACGCGCACGCGTATTCTCAACAAACCGATGAACATGCAGCTTCTGGGCGATGCTCAGCCACACGAGCGTCGTGAAGGTGGCCGTGGTGGTCGTTCATTCGGCGATCGTCCTAACGGTGCTCGTCCGGGCAACGGCGGCCGTGGTCGCTCTTTTAGCGGCGAACGTCGTGAAGGCGGTGGTGAACGTCGCGGAAGCCGCGTGCCACGTCAGCCGTCCAACACGTAATCATCTGGACTAACGTAGTCACACGCATCAAGCCAGCCTCCGGGCTGGTTTTTTTTGTCAGTCGATCCGCGCTTCCCGCATCACTTCCTGCTGTAATCCCGCTACTATTTCAAATGAACGCAGTCTGGCCTGATGGTCGAAGATCGAGGCGTTGATCATCAACTCATCCGCCTGAGTTTGCCTCAGCAGCATCTGTAACCCATGACGTACCTGTGAGCGATCGCCCACGATGGAAAGCCGCAGGGTCTGTTCAACCGAGAGTTGTTCGGCCGGCGTCCAAACGTCATCCATCTCTTGTACCGGCGCGGGCAGCGGCCCCGGCACGCCACGGCGCAAATTGATGAACTGCTGCTGCTGCGATGTAAACAGGAAACGAGCATCGGCGATGCTCTCCGCAGCGATGACGTTGATGCAGATCATCGCGTAGGGCTGCGACTGTTGCGCGGAAGGCTGGAATCTATCGCGATAGAGTTGCAGTGCCTGAATCAGCATATCCGGCGCAAAGTGGGCGGCGAAAGCAAACGGCAGCCCCAACGCAGCGGCTAACTGCGCGCTATACAGGCTGGAGCCCAGCAGCCAGATCGGTACGTTAAGACCCTGACCCGGTACGGCCTGCACCGTCTGATCCGGCTGTGCCGGGGCCAGATAACGCTGCAATTCCTGAACATCCGCAGGGAAATCATCCTCTTCCCCTTTTAAATGACGCCGCAAAGCGATCATGGTGCGGCGATCGCTGCCCGGCGCGCGCCCCAGTCCCAGATCGATGCGCCTTGGATAGAGGGATTCCAGCGTTCCGAACTGTTCGGCGATCACTAGCGGCGCATGGTTGGGCAGCATGACTCCGCCGGAGCCTAGCCGAATGTGTTCGGTGCCTGCCGCCAGATAGCCGAGCAGAACGGAGGTGGCCGCGCTGGCGATACCGGTCATATTGTGATGCTCGGCGAGCCAGTAGCGGTGATATCCCCATTGCTCTGCATGCCTAGCTAAGTCCAGAGAGCGGTGAAAGGCGTCGCGCGGTGTTGCTCCAGCAGGAATGGGGGCCAGATCCAGTACGGAAAAAGTGACAGGTTGTTGTGACATAGGCATGATTCACCGGGTTAAGGGCCAACCCGGGAGCAGGCCAACCGCAAAATATTATCGAACAATCATAGTACGCAATATTCAGCGGTAGTAGCGGATGAGGCGTGCGGATGCCCCGGCGTTTAGAGCCTCCGGCGAGGTCAGTCTACCAGCTCCAGGCCGGGCAGACGGTGCCAGTACCCGTTACATTCTTTCTCCTGATGCAACGGCAGCGGCTGTGCGCCGTGTTCGTTGGCGCGAAACTGATCGAGCACGTCCAGCGTTTCTATACCGAGCGGCGAGATCCGGATGATATCCACGAGCCCCTCCATAGAGGCCAGCTCGTTGCCGAGGTTATAGCAATATCCACTCTGGGTCTGAATGCCGTTGAGCACGAACACCTGCTGATTTTCCTGCGACATCACCTTGCGGCCCTGCGGATAATGAATGCAGCAAGTTTCGCACTCATCTTTGGGTCGATTTTCCGATCGCGCGGTAAAACAGCGGGCGGAGTAGGCCAGCGGCAGATGACCGTAGCTCAGCACTTCAACTTCGAACTTATCGCGCAAGCCGAGTTCGTCGCACTGGTTGAGCAGATGCTGCAGCCAGTCGCGCGATAATTCTACCGGCATACACCAGCGGACCATCCCTTGTTTATGCAACAGTCTCAGCGTATAGGCGTTGTAGCAGTTCAATGCATGCCCGGCGACAAACGGCAGATGATGCTCCTCTGCCATGTTGACGGCACCGAGGTCGTTGGCCTCTAACAGAAAGTCGCCGTTTTCGACGTAACGCCTGAGCTCGTTCAGCTCTGAGGGCGCCTGCAGCAACGCCAGCGTGGAAATGACCACCTGTTTGCCGCTGGCGGACACTTCACGAGCGAGTTCCAGCCAGTCGTTGACTTTCATGCCGCGGCGCTTGCTGCATACGGTTTCCCCGAGATAGACGATATCCGCGCTGCTGGACATGGCGGCCCGATAAAAGGCTTCAATATCTGCTTTGGGCCAATAGTAAAGGATGGCTCCCAATGCATACTTCATAGTGTTCTCCTGACTACTGCCATTCACGGTGATATGCGCCCAGCGTGGTTTGCGTGCCTTCGGCGACGGCACCCAGGGCGTTCATCCATTCGGGGGTGGGGGCATAGCGTTCTGGGGATGCCTTGCAGCGGTCGATCGCCTCACGCCACACCCGCGTGACCTGGCTGACATAGGCAGGGCTGCGCTGGCGTCCTTCGATCTTCACTGAGGCGATATTCGCCGCCATCAGTTCCGGCAATAGCGAGAGCGTATTCAGGCTGGTCGGCTCTTCCAGCGCATGGTAGCGCTTGCCGTCCACCAGATAACGACCTTTGCACAGCGTGGGATAGCCGGCGTTTTCGTTCTCCTGATAGCGGTCGATCAGCACATTATTCAGGCGAGACTCCATCCCCTTGTCGGTCTGCTGCCAGCGCACAAATCGCGCCGGAGAACAGGCGCCCACGGTATTGGGCGACTCACCGGTCAGATAGGAAGAGAGGTAGCAGCGTCCTTCCGCCATGATGCACAGACTGCCGAAAGCGAAAACCTCCAGCGGCACCGGGCTGGTGCGGGCAAGCTGTTTGACCTGATGGATAGACAGCACGCGCGGCAGTACGACGCGCGCCACGTCGAAATGTTTTTGATAAAAACGGATAGCCTCCTCGTTGGTGGCCGAGGCTTGCACGGAAACGTGGCGTTCGATATGCGGATAGCGTTCCGCTGCGTATTCCAATGTAGCCAGGTCCGCCAGGATCAGGACATCTGCACCCGCCTGCGCGGCGCTATCCACGGCGCGTTGCCAGCGTTGGAAACCGTCTGGATGGGCGAAGGTATTGATGGCGATATGCAGTTTGCGCTTATGCTGATGCACGTAGCTGCGGGCTTCCTGCAATTTTTTATCGTTAAAGTTAAGTCCGGCGAAATGTCGTGCGTTGGTATCATCTTTAAGCCCGATGTACACCGCGTCTGCACCATTATCAATAGCGGCTTTTAGAGCCGGCAAATTACCGGCGGGGCAAAGTAATTCCATACCTATTCCTTCACTCATCAAGGCCTTCGTCATATTTAAACGGAGGCGATCAATGATGTCGTCTGATTGATGAAGCAGGTTATCAGTCAATTAAAAATGCTGACGAAAAGGCATCTTAGTTAACCCGTTGTGGCAACACTTTGATTTGAACCAGTATATAGTGTGATGAAAATAATATAGCAGACGCGCGTATATCGTGATTTGACGATAACCGGCTACATTGTTGATGTAAGCCGCCGTCGCGAGTCGGCAATGTGGCAAAATGATGTCAGAGTATCGTGTCGTCTATATCGCTTTAGCTTTAGAGGAGTACGCCAGTGCTGGAACAACTACGGGCGCAAATAGTGCGTCAGGGGCCGAGATTTTTGGGCAAACCGTTAGCGTTCACGCCCTTTTCCCTGCAGCGCCGGATATTGGAGCAACTGCTGCAGTGGCAGTTCCGTCAGGCGCTGGAAGATGGCGATCTGACGTTTTTGGCAGATCGCTGGTTGCAAATTGAAGTCCGGGATATGGGGCTGTGTTGGTTTATGACCCAGCGCGACGGTCGTCTGCAGGTCAGCCGCAATGAAGTCGCAGAAGTCACGTTCAGCGCCGATGCCAACGATCTGATTCTGATCGCGGCGCGTAAAGAAGATCCCGATACGTTGTTCTTCCAGCGTCGTCTGCGTATCGAAGGGGATACGGAACTGGGACTGTACGTGAAGAATCTGATGGATGCCGTCGAGCTGGAAAGCATGCCGACTCCGCTGCGTGTTGCGCTGCTGCAGCTGGCGGACTTCGTTGAGTCGGGACTGCGGGAGGGCGCGGAGCAGGCGACGGCACATGCGCCGGCGTCATGCTAATCCGTGTTGAAATTCCTGTCGATGCGCCGGGGATCGATCGTCTGCTTCGATACTCATTTCCTACTTCGGCTGAGGCCGAACTGGTGCAAGCGCTGCGTGAAAACGGTCAGTTGACCTTAGGCATGGTGGCGACGGATGATGAGGGCGGTGTGGTCGGCTATGCCGCCTTCAGTCCGGTCAGCATTGAAGGGGAAGAGCTTCAGTGGGTCGGACTGGCGCCGCTGGCGGTCGATGAAAGCCTGAGAAAGCAAGGCTTGGGTGAGCATCTGGTGTATGCAGGTCTGGATTCGCTTAATGAATTCGGCTACGCCGCGGTGGTCGTTTTCGGCGACCCGGCTTATTTTTCCCGTTTTGGCTTTGTCGCGGCGTCGGAACATCAGCTCTGCTGCTGCCGGCAAGGTCCCTCATCGACCTTCCAGATCTACCCGCTGGCGGACAATCACTTTCAGGGCGTCAGCGGAAAAGTGGCATTCGCCGATCCGTTCAATCGCATTTAAATTCGGCTAAAAAGCGGGCGATAGACTCTGGCTGGTCGCGAACCAGCCGCTCTTTCTGCGTCTTGCTCAGCTGTTTGATGCGATATTCCCACTGCAGCGCAATGGAGCGACTGTCTACCTCACACTGATATACCAAAGAGAGTTCGCCCTTTCCGCGCAGCGAGCGGGCGCCTTTGCCCGCCTGATGCTGAGCCAAACGGCGCGCGGTATCGGTGGTGATGCCGGTATACAGCATGCCGCCGGCTGTACGCAGCATATAGACAAACCAGCCTGGTGATGGAGCATCCTGCATCGTCGTGGCTTTCTCGTTCAAAGATAAACTAAACGTGTATTTTACGGTGTTCTGCGTCTAAAGGTGAATGCCTTCGCTATGTGGGTTACGGATAATGATGAATCGCCAATAAAGTTCATGATGGCAGGAACGTCATCGTTTATTTATTGCCGCGACATTGGCGTCTTTTCCATTATTTCATGATCATTTTAGGGATCTTCAATAAAACATAAACAGAGGCATAAATATGTTGAATATATAGGTTAAATCAATATTTTCTGTCTTTATCAGTCAAAGCGTAAATGTTGTTGAGGGTTTCCAGTTAATACTTTTTTTACCGCGTCATCCTGATTTTGTCATTATCCTTAACAGTGCGATCGACAATATAAGCTTTTAGCCGTGTGGATAAGAAGAGGCGCAGCATCGAAGTTTATATGGAGGTCGAGCGAGACGGTATTCATCGTTCTTTGGCTTGGTATGGATGAAGAGGCCGCTTGCGCCCCTTCATTCTATAATGAACTCAATAGCAGGAGAGGCACTCATCAGCGATACAGCACGTCGCCAAATCATCCTTCGGTGTATTAATCACAAGCCCGCTTTTTGTCGCCATAACGGGACCAGCGATGGTGGAGAGCAGCAATAAACCACAAATAGAGAGAGTAATTTTTTTCACGAATAACATCCTTATTGAAATATCCCAGGAATGGAACGGCTATTAATTACTGTTAATCTGAATCGGTTTCAAGATTTATAATCGGCGATTTGGGGGGCCATAAACCCCTGGTTTTTTTATTTCTCCCGTAGCTCCCGTGAATATAAACGCCGTCAATACAGGTTATATTCCCGGCGCAGGGAACCATCCGGTAGGGAAACGCGAGATAAACGCTCAACAGCGGTTGAACGCGAGGCCTTTTGTTGCGAAAACGGGGATAGCGAGTCTTCGTTTTGTGACTTATTGTTATTTCTGGGAAGCGTCTTCACACGTTATTCACGTTACTGTGGTCCAATAGCGGCAGTAGCAAGGCTTCTTTTTTATCGGTGATACGACGTTCGATCTCTTTTCTGTCGATAAACGTGACAAGCGGACGATGGAGCACCGCCGACTGACAATGGGAGTGGCGATATGACTGATTTAACCGCTGCCGCGCAGCGCGCACTGGGGCTGATGGATCTGACGACCCTGAACGATGACGATACGTACGAAAAGGTGGTCGCTTTGTGTCGGCAGGCAAACACTCCTGCCGGGCATACGGCCGCGATCTGTATTTATCCCCGCTTTATTCCGCTGGCGCGCAAGGCGCTGCGCGATCAGGGTACGCCGGAGATCCGTATCGCGACGGTGACCAATTTTCCCCATGGCAACGATGATGTGGCGATAGCGCTGGCGGAAACCCGCGCCGCGATTGCCTACGGCGCGGATGAAGTTGACGTGGTCTTTCCGTTCCGGGCGATGCTGGCGGGGGAAATGCGGCTCGGTTTTGATTTGGTGCAAGCCTGTAAGCAGGCGTGCGTAGAACACCAGGTATTGCTGAAGGTCATTATCGAAAGCGGTGAGCTTAAAGAGGACGCGTTCATTCGACAGGCCAGTGAAATCGCGATTAACGCGGGTGCCGACTTTATCAAAACGTCGACCGGCAAAGTGCCTGTTAACGCCACCTTGCATAGTGCGGAGGTCATGCTGAACGTGATCAAAGACATGCGCGTCGGCGATCGGGTGGGATTCAAAGCGGCTGGCGGTGTGCGCACCGCTGAAGAGGCGGCACGGTATTTGCAGCTGGCAGAGAGCATTATGGGCGCGGGCTGGGCGGATGCGCGGCACTTCCGTTTCGGGGCTTCCGGACTGTTAAGCAGCTTGCTGAATACGCTGGGGCGCGATACCGAAACCGCACGCAGGGATTATTAGTGATTAACGCCGGCTGACTCTGCCGGCGGCACCCCGCTCAGTACAGCGAGAGAGTACGGAAGAACGGGTAGGAGGCGCTACCTTGATGTTAATCCCAGAAATTATTCGTAAGAAACGTGACGGACACTCGCTCAGCGAGGAGGAGATCCGCCATTTCGTCAACGGTATTCGCGACAATACCGTGTCGGAGGGGCAGATTGCGGCGCTGGCGATGACCATCTATTTCCATGATATGACCATGGATGAACGCGTGGCGCTGACATTGGCGATGCGCGACTCCGGCACGGTGCTGGACTGGCGATCCCTCAATCTGAACGGACCGCTGGTGGACAAACATTCCACCGGCGGCGTGGGTGATGTGACCTCGCTGATGCTGGGACCGATGGTGGCCGCCTGCGGCGGCTATGTACCGATGATCTCCGGCAGAGGTTTGGGGCATACCGGCGGTACGCTTGACAAACTGGAGTCCATTCCCGGCCTGGATATTTACCCGGACGATAATCGCTTTCGGGAGATGATTCAGCAGGTTGGGGTCGCGATCATTGGGCAGACCCATTCGCTGGCACCGGCGGATCGTCGCTTCTATGCCACGCGCGATACCACCGCCACCGTTGATACGATCCCACTTATCACCGCCTCTATTCTGGCGAAAAAGCTGGCGGAAGGACTGGATGCGCTGGTGATGGACGTCAAGGTCGGCTCTGGGGCGTTCATGCCGACCTACGCGGAGTCAGAGCAGCTGGCGCGAGCTATCGTTGGCGTCGCCAATCACGCCGGGTGCCGAACCAGCGCGCTGTTGACCGATATGAATCAGGTGCTGGCATCGAGCGCCGGCAATGCGCTCGAAGTGCGGGAAGCCGTGCGCTTCCTGACCGGCGCGCAGCGAAATCCGCGGCTGTTCGAGGTTACGATGGCGCTGTGCGAAGAGATGCTGGTGGCGGGGAATCTGGCCGACTCGGCGCAAGATGCCCGGCGACAGCTCACTGCGGTGCTGGAAAACGGCCGGGCGGCGGAGGTCTTTGGCCGTATGGTGGCCGCGCAGGGCGGTCCGGCCGATTTCGTCGAACGCTATGAGCGCTATCTGTTGCCCGCCACGCTGAGTAAACCCGTTTTCGCCGAACGCGACGGCGTCATTGCCTCTATGGATACCCGCGCCTTGGGTATGGCAGTGGTATCACTGGGTGGTGGACGCCTGCGGCCAGATGATACTATTGACCATAGCGTGGGATTGAGCGACATGGTTAGCTTGGGAGAACACGTGGATTCTCAGCGTCCACTGGCCATTATTCATGCCAATACCGAAGTGCAATGGCAGCAGGCCGCACAGCAAATTCAGGCAGCGGTGACGGTGAGCGACCGGGCATCGGAGGCGCACCCGATGATTTATCGCCGGTTGAACATCTCAGATGTCGACGCTGTCGAAGAGTGTGTGGAGCAGGGCCCCAGAAAAGAACGCAGGAGAGAGTGACATGAAGCGTGCATTTATTATGGTGCTGGATTCATTTGGCATCGGCAGCGCCGCCGACGCCGAGCGGTTTGGCGACGTCGGTTCGGATACGTTGGGCCACATCGCGCAGGCCTGTGCTGAAGGCCGCGCCGATCAAGGACGTCAGGGACCACTGTCTTTACCGAATCTGAGCCGCCTGGGTCTGGGCAAGGCGGCGGAAGCATCAACCGGCTGCTTCCCGGCAGGTCTGGATGCGCAGGCTGACATTATCGGGGCTTATGCCCACGCCAGTGAAATCTCCTCGGGGAAAGATACGCCGTCGGGTCATTGGGAAATCGCCGGGGTCCCGGTCCTGTTTGACTGGGGCTATTTCCACGACACGAAAAACAGTTTCCCTCAGCCGCTGCTGGACCTGCTGGTCGAGCGCGCCGACCTGCCCGGCTATCTCGGCAACTGCCATTCATCCGGCACGGTGATTTTGGATGAGCTGGGTGAAGAACACATGAAGACCGGCAAGCCGATCTTCTACACCTCGGCGGATTCGGTATTCCAAATCGCCTGCCACGAAGAAACCTACGGGCTGGATAACCTGTACGCGCTGTGTGAAATCGCGCGGGAAGCGTTGACCGAGGGCGGCTACAACATTGGCCGCGTGATTGCGCGTCCGTTCGTAGGGGATAAAGCGGGCAACTTCCAACGCACCGGTAACCGTCACGACCTGGCGGTAGAGCCGCCGGCGCCTACCGTGCTGAAAAAGCTGGTGGATGAGAAAAACGGCCACGTGGTGTCGGTCGGTAAGATCGCCGATATCTACGCCAACGTCGGCATCACCAAAAAGGTCAAAGCGACCGGTCTGGACGCGCTGTTTAATGCCACGCTGAAGGAAATGGACGCCGCTGGCGACGATACGATCGTGTTTACTAATTTTGTCGACTTCGACTCTTCCTACGGCCACCGCCGCGACGTATCTGGCTATGCCGCCGCGCTGGAGCAGTTCGACCGCCGGTTGCCTGAGCTGATGGAGAAGGTCGGTGAAGGGGACATCCTGATCCTGACCGCGGACCACGGTTGCGATCCCACCTGGCCGGGTACGGATCACACGCGTGAGCACGTACCGGTACTGATTTACGGTCCGCAGGTGCAGCCGGGATCGCGCGGTCATCGCCCCACCTTTGCGGATATCGGGCAGACCGTGGCGAGCTATTTCGGCGTTTCGCCGATGGACTATGGAACCTCAATGCTGTGAGCCGGTAGGCTGACGGAACAACGAATATTTACGCTGATGAAAAGGAACAATAAGGATGGCTACGCCTCACATTAATGCTGAAATGGGTGATTTTGCGGACGTGGTACTGATGCCGGGCGACCCGCTGCGCGCAAAATATATCGCCGAGACCTTTCTGGAAGACGCGGTAGAAGTGAATAACGTGCGCGGCATGTTGGGCTTCACCGGGACCTATAAAGGCCGCCGCATTTCGGTGATGGGACACGGTATGGGCATCCCGTCCTGTTCTATCTACGCGAAAGAACTGATCACCGAGTTCGGCGTGGAAAAAATTATCCGTATCGGCTCCTGCGGCGCGGTCAGCGAAAACGTGAAGGTTCGCGATGTCGTTATCGGCATGGGCGCCTGCACCGACTCCAAAGTGAACCGCATGCGTTTCAAGGATCACGACTTCGCGGCGATCGCCGACTACGATCTGCTGCGTCATGCGGTAGACGCGGCCAAGTCGCGCGGCGTTAAGGTGCGCGTGGGTAACCTGTTTTCCGCCGACCTGTTCTATACGCCGGATCCGCAGATGTTCGACGTCATGGAGAAGTACGGCGTGCTGGGCGTAGAAATGGAAGCGGCGGGCATCTACGGCGTTGCGGCTGAATTCGGCGCCAGGGCGCTGGCGATCTGCACCGTGTCCGACCATATCCGTACTCAGGAAGTCACCACGGCGGAAGAGCGTCAGACCACCTTCAATGAGATGATTGAAATCGCGCTTGAATCCGTTCTGCTGGGTGACAAGGACTAGTCTATCCGTTGCAAAAGTGGGGCCGGTTTTGCCGGACCGCACTCCCTTCAGGCGCTTCGCTCCGGTGGGGCGCCTGTGTTTCTCCAGTATCTTCCCGCCTTATCCTTCATTTCACTTCGTGTTCTGACACGGCTAGCGCGTTATCGATTTGCGGCTCGCCAGCGTAATGCCGGCAAAAATGGTGGCGATCCCCACCAGATGATAAAGATGGATTTGTTCGCCCAGAAACAGGACCGACAGGGCCACGCCGAACACGGGGATCAGATGGATGGTCAGCCCGGCTCGCTCCGCGCCGACTAACGTTACGCCGCGGCCAAACAGCAGGTAGGCGACAAAAGACGGAAAGATCCCCAGATAGAGGACCGCCGACAGCGTGGTGCGATCCCAAACCGCGCTCGCGCCGCTATTCATCTCCCACAGCCAGAGGGGAAATATGGTGAGCAGCGAGATTATCACCTGCACGCCCAGCAGCCCGAGGCGGCTCACTTCGGGCGGAATTTTTTTGAGCCACAGCGTATACAGCGAGAAGCTGGCCATCGCGCCCAGCAGCATCAGGTCGCCGGACGAAAAAGACAGCGACAGCAGGCCCGTCAGATCGCCGTGGAAAATAATGGCCAGCACGCCGCAGCATGAAATCAGCAGGCCCATCGCCTGAGAGAGCCTCAGCGGCTGGCCGTAAAAGAGACCGGCGAACAGCATGATTAACACCGGAATACAGGAGTTGAGCAGCAGCGCATTGGTGCCGGAAGTGTGATGCAGTCCGATATAGGTCAGCAGACTGAAGAAAACGATCCCGCTGAGAGAAATGGCGACGATACGCAGGGGAAACGCCCGATAGCGCACGGCATCCCGGCGGATGTATTTCAGGGCGAAGGGCAGGATACAGACCAGCGCGATCAGCCAGCGCACCAGGGTGAGCGTCACCGGCGGGATCTCGTCACGCACCGCGCGTCCGATGATGAAGTTGCCGGCCCACAGCAGCGGCGGTAGGGTCAGAATAAAAAAGACGATCAGCCGCGATGGCTGAGCGCCCGCAGACTGGGACTGAGACATAGCTTCATTTCCTGGAGAAAAGCCGCCGGGCATACGCTAACGGCAAGCGTGCAAGAGCGCTGGGCCGGACCACAAAATGTACGATCTGTCCCTGGCGAAGCAGGATGATTTAACTGCCGATTATGAAAGCCCGCACGCAGAAAATCTATCATTGCGTTCATTGCGTTCATTGCGTTCATTGCGTTCATTGCGTTCATTGCGTTCGTCGCGTGCATCTGCACGCTGGTTCGTTGTGGTTAATCGCGGAGGGGCTGACTCTGGCGGCCGGACAGCTGAATCGCTATTCGGCCTCGCCAGATCACTGCTGGGACGCAGGTTGGAGATGGATCTGAGTTTCGAACAGCGGATTCAGTACCGACTGATGCGTGACGGAGAGCACGATGGTGCCCGGCAAATGTCGGCGCAGCCGTTTCATCACCTCTATCGCGGTCTCCTCATCCAACTGGCTGGTTGCCTCATCCAGACAGAGCAGCGTCGGTTTCATCAGGATTGCCCGGATGAGGGAAAGCCGCTGTTGCTCTCCGCCGGACAGCCTTTGCGCCCACGGCTCATCGGCATCCAGTTCTGCGCTCAGATGCGCCAGCTGCATCTCGGCCAGCGCCTCTTGCAACACGTCATCACTGAACGCTTGCGTTTGCGGATAGGTGAGCGCCTGACGCAGCGTTCCCTGCGGCAGATAGGGTTTTTGCGGCAGAAACAGCACGCGCCCAGACGGCAGATACCAGCGGCCGGTCGTGTAAGGCCATAGTCCCGCCAGCGCCCGCAACAGGGTGGTTTTGCCGATCCCGCTGGCGCCTTGCAGGCTGCACCACTCGCCCGGTTTGACCCGCGCGGAGCAGGGGGCCAGCAGCGCCCGGCCCTGCGGCCGCAGCACGGTCAACTGGTGAATTTGCAGCGCTTCGCCCTGAGGCGTGCGCGTGGTCGTTGTCGGCAGCGCCTCTAACCGCTGTTGCAACTGCCAGAGACGTTCAATCGTGGCGGACCAGCGTGTCAACTGACGATAGCTGTCGACGAACCAGCCGAAGGCATCCAGCACGTAGCCGAAGGCGGTTCTGGCCTGCATAATCGCGCCAAGCGACACCTTATGAGTGAGATACAGCGGCAGCACCGCGAAAACGGGCACGATCAGGCTGAAACGGAAATAGCTGACCGTGAAGATTTCCAGCCGAAACTCCTGCCCCATCAGACGGTAGCCGGTGGCGAGCACGGCGCGGAAACGGTCGCGCAGCCGTCTATTTTCGATTTCATCGCCCTGATAAAAGGCAATCTGTTCGCTGTGACTGTTGACCCGGATCAGGCTGGCGCGATAGTCCGCCTCGACTTTCTGCATCTGATGGTTGGTGCGATGCAGGGGGAAACCCAGCGCGTGGGTGAGGAGGCTGCCGACCACGGCGTAGATCAGCGCGATCCACACCAGATAACCGTGGATCGTGAAGGTGAACCCGCTGAGCGTGAACGTCTGTACCCCGGAGATGCTCCACAGGATGGCGATAAAGGACAGCAGACCGACCACGTTCTTCAGCAGCGACAGCAGCAGTTCCAGACTTTGCTCGCACAGCAGCCGGATATCCTCGGCAATACGCTGGTCCGGGTTATCCGGCGTGCCGGAGAGGTCCTGTTGCAGCCGATAATGCCTATGATCCCGTAGCCACTGTGTTTCATAGTGCTGGGTCATCATGTCGCGCCAGCGCAAGATCAGCGCTTTTTTCAGCCAGTTGCCGCTGATAATCACCAGGACGAACAGCGCGGTATATCCGAGATAGCGCCAGAACAGATCGGTGACCGAGGCGTGCTGGAAGAAATCCGCCAGCGCATCGTAAAAGTCCTTGCTCCAGTTGTTGTAGAGCACGCTGATGCCGACGACGGACAGCGTCAGCGCAACCACGATAAGCAACAGCAGCCACAGCACCAAAGCCTGCGTCGTGAGCCACAGCGGCGCGACCAGTTGATAAAAACGTTTAAGCGTCTGCATGGCGTAACACGTCAAAAGAGAGAGTTTTCAACGACATCAGAAGTCCCACTTCGCCGTCAGCATGAAGTTACGCGGATCGCCGTAGTAGTTATTCGCATCGACGATGCGGTTGTTTAGCGTCCGGTAATATTCTTTATTCGTCAGGTTGCTGCCCACCAGATTAAAGCTGAGGTGCCGGTTGTACTGATAGCGGACGTTGGCGTTATACAGCGTGTAGCCGCCCTGATGGATATCGTAGTTCGAGCGGGTGTCGGTTTGCGCGGTCATCCCGACGCCGACGCTCCATTGATTGAGACGGCCTGGCAACGTGTAGCTGCTGTACAGTTTAAACATGTGCTGCGGCGTATAGCGGCTGTAGGTCTGTCCTTTCTCTCCCTCTTCACCTTCCAGATATTGGGTGTTGGTCAGCGTGTAACCCGCGAACAGCTGCCACCCTTCCGCCAGCTTGCCCGAGGCTTCCAGTTCAATCCCCTGACTACGTACTTTGCCCTGTGAACGATAGCAGTAATTGCTGGTGAGACAGTCGGTGTCTTCCACGGCCTTGTTTGCCTGGATGATGCGATAAAGGGCAATGGAGGTGTTCAGGTCACCGCCGAAAAACTCGCCTTTGATACCCGTCTCGTAGTTTTTGCCCGTCACCGCCGGCAGCATGTTGCCCGAGCGATCGATATCTTCCTGCGGTTTAAAGATATCGCTGTAGCTGGCATACCAGGTGTAATGATCGCTGAAATCCCACAGTAGCCCGCCGAAGGGGACCAGTTTGTCGCGCACTTTGTAACCGCTGCTGTGACGGGTCATGTCCGTGGTGCGATTTGTTGAGTACATGTCATAGCTGTAGGCGCTATAGCGGCTGCCCAGAATGAGCTTCCAGTGGTCCGCCAGCTCCAGGCGGGTGGTGGCGAACAGCGCGCGCTGGTAAAGGTTGTAGCGGTAACGGTTGGAGTAATCCCCCCATTCAGGCTCGGCCAGCGCGCTGGCGTTCCAGCTGTAGATATCCACCACGTCGTTTTTGATGATTCGGCCGAACAGGTTGTCGAAGTTTTCTTTCTGGTAGTCGCCGCCAATCACCAGTTCGTGGCTCCGACCCAGGAATTCGAAAGGCCCCGAAAGTTTGAGGTTATAGCTCCATTGATCGGACTGATTATCTCGCTGAATGAAGTTATTGAGTTTCGGCGTGACGCTGCCGTAGATCCCGATGGCCTTGGTTTCCGCTTCGGCGTGTGTGTAATTCAGCGTGCTTTTCAGCGCCCAGTCATTTTCGAACTTATGCTCAAATTCGATGAAAGGATTGATTTTATCAAACTCGATACGGTTCCAACTCGCGCCGAGGAACGTCGTGTGTGCAAGGCCAAGGCTGCTGCCGTCGCGGCTCATCGGGATGCCGTACAGATCGGGCACCGTATGGGTTTTCTGCCAGTTGACGCCGGTCGTCAGCGTGGTATCCGGGGTAATATCCCAGGCCAACGTCCCATACACCACGCTGCGGTCGCTATCGACGTAGTCCACCGCGCTCTGCTTGTCCTGATAAACGCCGACGAAACGGCCGCGCAGAGTGGCATCGTCGTTCAGAGGACCGGAAACGTCGATTTCGTTGCGATAATTATCCCAAGAACCCGCGCCGGCGCTGACATAGCCCTGGAAGTTATAGGTGGGCTTTTTACGCACCAGATTAACGGTGCCGCCCGGCTCTCCATTGCCCTGCGTCAGGCCGGAAGCGCCGCGCAGGACCTCGACGTGATCGTAGATTGCCAGATCGGGTGATTCGGAGGACGCCTCGGAGTATCCCATGCCGGATACGCTGTTCTGAGAGGAGGAGTTCGCGCCGTCCTCTTTGATGTTGTCCATCGTGAAGCCGCGCGACTGGAATTTCACCTGATAAGAGCTTTGATTGACAACGTTAACGCCGGTGGTCTGACTCATCGCTTCGTCGAGCGTGGTCATGTTTTGTTGGTTCATTCGTTGGCGGGTGACCACGCTGACCGACTGGGGGGTTTCTCTCGGCGATAGAGTCAGCTCCGTCGCCGTGCTCATGCTGCGGCTGGTGTAGGAGCCGGTGCCTTCCGTGACGCCCTGGCGGTTCAACTGCGCCACCACCACCATTTCGTCTTCCTTCGGCGTTTTTTGCAGCAGGAAGCTACCGTCCGCCTGTTTCACCGCCTGCAAGCCGTGGCGTTGCAGCAGCGTCGTCAGACCGCTCTCCACAGCGTAATCGCCGTTTAGCGCTGTGCCGTTCAGGCCGTGGGTCAGCGCCGCATCGGCCGCGAGATCAATGCCGGACCGGCGCGCGAATTGATTAAGCTGTTCGTTTAGCGCACCCGCGGCAATGGAATAGTGCTGCACGGCGGCGTTTTCCGCCGCGCTGGCAGGCGCAGCATGCAGAACGACAGCCGGTGAGCCCAGAACAAAAAGACGGGCGGCCAGAGCCAATGGTCGGAGAGCGTGAGGTGGTGCGGTGAATAACATAGGAATAGCCTTTAATACCCAGAGTCAAAAGAAATAAAGCCTGTTTTTATACTGAATCGAACGAACGCTTAAAAAGGGAACCGAGACGGAGGACATCGTTAAACTTTTTTTTCTACCGTCACCCACCAGGAAAAGCGTCGATTAATGCGGATCGGCAGCGCCCGGGACATCATGTTCAGCGCCCTGTCGGTGTTATCCAGCGGGAAGGTGCCCATCAGCCGGAGCGCGGCGATATCCGGATCGCAGGACAGATGGCCGCGCCTGTAGCGGGACAGTCGGGCGATCACCTCGCCGAGCGGGGTGTCGTTGGCGCTTAATTTACCCTGCCGCCAGTCGGCGTCTAGGGTGTCCAAACGATCGAGCGTTCCCAGACCGTCGGCGGTGAAACGCCACTGCTGACCGGCGTTGACGCGGCGCATTGCGCCGTCCTGCCGGGGCGTGACGGCGACGATGCCGTCGTAAACGTTGAGCTGCGTGCGCTCGTCCTGCTGGCTGACGCTGAAGCGTGTGCCGAGCGCCTGCATCCTGCCTTGGTCGCTGACCACCACAAACGGCCGTTGTTGGCCGGGCGCGGTGGCGATAAATATCTGGCCGGAACGCAGAAGCAACTGCCGTTCCGTGGTCGTATAACGAATATCCATCGCGCTGGCGGTATCCAGCCAGATACGCGAACCATCGCTCAGCGTCACCTGCCTGATCTCGCCGGTCACGGTACGATTGTCGGCGGCCATCGCCAGCAGCGACCCGCGCAGCGGGGGATAGCGGTAGCCCATCCAGGACAGCAGCGCGCCGGACGTCAGCATCGCCGTCAGCTTCAGCGCCCGGCGGCGGCTGACGCGCGGCGAGCGCAGAAGAGCCTCCACGCTCGGCTGATGCAACTCGCCCCGCAGCGGCTGAAAACGCTGGCTAATCGTCTGCACATAGATCCATGCTTCTCGATGTTCGGCGCTCTCATCCAGCCACAGTTGCCAGCGGTGGCGCAGTTCACTGTGCTCACCGTCTTCCTCCAACAATTGTGCATACCAGTTGGCCGCCTCTTGCAGAGACTCGAAGCCGGGCTTGGGTGGCGGGGAAGGGCGGAAAGGCATGGGCGATCGACCAGGCTGACTCAGCTGCGCCGGGTCGGCGGCGCGGCGTCGGATTCTGTTTCGAGAACAATGCAGTGCAGCATGGCCTGCGCCATATACTTTTTCACCATGCGTTCAGACACCTTCAGTACGGCGGCGATCTGCGCATAGGTCATCCCCTGAATTTGCGACATCACAAACGCCGAGCGCACTTTTTCAGGGAGATGACGCAGCATGCCGTCCACTTGAAACAATGTTTCCAGCACGATGGCGTTTTGTTCGGCCGACAGGGAGGCGTCCGCCGCATGATGCTGCAACGACGCCAGCCAGGCCTGCTCCAGCGCTTTGCGCCGCCACAGGTCGACGCACAGTCCCTGCGCCATGACGCTCAGATAAGCTCGGGTGCCGTGGTGGCTGTCGAACTCGCGGGGGGTGATCAGTAACTGTAGAAAAACGTCCTGTGCCAGATCGGATGCGTCGCACCGGTTTCCCAGGCGTTTACGCAGCAGGTTCTGCAACCAGCCGTGGTGATGCTGATAGAGCTGACAAAAATCAGACGAAGTCGGTACGTCAACCGCAGACATAGTGAATATCGAGTTCCTTCAGTCCCTGAATATAAAAAAGAGGCGGGCATTCTAATTGAGAATGATTTCCATTTCAATTTTTATGCCGGGATGGGAAGCATTCGCTACTCGCCTGCCAGAGGGTGTCTGACAGGGATTATCCCAGGGGCAGGGCCATCATAATGGCGTCTTCGCGACCTTCCTCCGTGGGATAGTAATTCCGCCTGATGGAAACCTCATTAAAACCCAAAAACTGATACAACGCGATAGCCTGTTGATTTGACGCGCGAACTTCGAGCCATAGCGTCAGAATGCCGCGCTGTTCCAACTCGGCGATCAGGTGTTCCATGAGTGCACGGCCGTAGCCCCGGCGTTGATGTTCGGGATGCACCGCAATATTGAACAGCGTGGCTTCATCCAGCACGATCTGCGTGATCGCGAAGGCGACCATCTGCTCGTCGCTGCTGAGCTTAAGATTGAAGTAGCGTTCGCCTTGGTTGCTGAGAAAGGTTTTTTCCGTCCACGGAAAGGCGTGGCTTAGGCGCTCAATCTGAAAGGCTGTCGTCAGATCGGCGGAGGTCAGGGTAGAGATCGTGTTCATATTGACAAATTTGCCGCCACAGCGCGCGCTTGGCGTCCGGGTTATGGTCAAGCTCGGACAACGCCGGGCTGGTAAGCTGCACGCCTTGCGGAGGCTGCATGGGGGTTGCGCCCAGCCACCAGGCCGGGCAATCGCAGGTGTCCGGCAACATTTCCACCTGCTGCGGCAGCAAGCTATAGATCTGTTCGGGGGTCAGTTGCAGACTTCTGAGCACATCCTGCAATAGCGGATCATCGATCGCAGGGAGCGGATCGGCGACGAGCAGCAGACGCGCCGTCGACGGCAGGCTGATGGCGATTTCGCCCTGCAGCGCGGCGGGGCGGCGCAATGTCCACTGCGTAATGCCCAATTGCTGTAGCAGCCTGTCCCGATGTGATGTCATGCCTTACCTTGTCCGGAGCGCGAGTATGCGCCGCTATGCTAGCAAACCCATCGAACATGCGGCAACAAACCTCTATAATCGCCGCTCAGTTAATTGAGGAGTTTGAAGCCTGATGTCCGCATTTACCCCCGCCAGTGAAGTGATACTGCGTCACAGCGATGATTTTTCCGCCCGCCGCGTGTTGTTTGCCGGTGATTTGCAAGATACCTTGCCCGCCCAGTTTGAGGCGGAAGACGTCCGCGTGCACACGATGCAGTACCACCACTGGCAGCAGTTGAACCGGACAATGGGCGACGCGGCCCATTTCGGCCTGCTGGCCGAGGCTGGCAGGGTCGCGGGCTGCGACACCCTGATTTATTACTGGCCGAAGAGCAAGCAGGAAGCCCAGTTCCAGCTGTCCAACCTGCTGTCGTTGTTGCCCGTCGGCTGCGATATTTTCGTGGTGGGCGAGAACCGCAGCGGGGTACGCAGCGCGGAAACGCTGCTGGCGGACATTACTGCGCTGACCAAAATCGACAGCGCGCGCCGCTGTGGTCTGTATCACGGCCGTCTAGAACAGACGCCGGCCTTTGATTTGGCGCACTGGTGGCACGAATATGATGTGGACGGCGTACCGATATGTACGCTGCCGGGCGTGTTCAGCCGCGATGGGCTGGATAGCGGTAGCCAGCTGCTGCTCGGCACGTTGGAACCGCATTCGAAAGGTAAAGTGCTGGATATCGCCTGCGGCGCGGGCGTGTTGGCCGTGGCGTTTTCCCAGCGCGCGCCGAAAATTCGTCTGACGCTGAGTGATGTGAACGCCGCTGCGCTGGAGGCGAGCCGGGCGACACTGGCGCGTAACGCGCTGGAAGGCGCCGTCATCGCCAGCAACGTCTTCTCAGATGTTGCCGGTCGTTTCGACATGATCATTTCCAACCCGCCCTTCCATGACGGGATGCAAACCAGCCTGCACGCGGCAGAAGCCTTGATCCGCGGCGCGGCGGCGCATCTGAACATCGGCGGCAAGCTGCGCATTGTCGCTAACGCCTTCCTGCCTTATCCGGCGCTGCTGGATGAGACGTTTGGCAGCCATGAAGTGTTGGCGCAGAATGGTCGTTTCCGTGTGTATCAAGCGATTATGGGACGCGGCGCTAAGTCCACATCGCGCGCTTAAATTTGCACGATCCCCCTGCGGCGGGCAGCCGCGGGGGATCATGTGCTGAGGATCAGTCGTTATTGATGGTGTCCATACCTTCCTCGCCATAGCGTTCCCCCGCGGCGGCCTGTAGCGGAAACAGGCTGTCGATGGCTGACAGCTCCGCAGCAGTCAATATCACATCCAACGCGCCGATGTTCTCTTCCAGATAACGGCGTCGTTTGGTGCCGGGGATTGGCACAATGTGTTCCCCTTGCGCCAACACCCAGGCCAGCGCCAGCTGTGCGGACGTCACCCCTTTCTCCTTCGCCAACGCCTCCACATGGTCGGCCAGACGCAGGTTTCTGGTGAAATTATCGCCGTGAAAACGCGGGTTTTTGAGACGGAAGTCGTCGTCAGACAGCGTGTCGAGATCCCGGATCGCGCCGGTCAGAAAACCGCGGCCCAACGGACTGTAGGGAACGAAACCCACGCCCAGTTTGCGGCAGGTCGGCAGGATTTGCGTTTCCACATCCCGCGTCCATAGCGAATATTCGCTTTGCAGCGCGGTGATGGGATGAACGCGGTGCGCGCGCTCCAGCGTGGCGGCGGAAGCCTCGCTTAATCCGAGAAAACGAATCTTGCCCTCTTTCACGAGGTCGGCCATCGCGCCGACGGTGTCTTCAATCGGCACCGTCGGGTCGACCCGGTGTTGATAGTAAAGATCGATAGTCTCTACCCCAAGCCGTTTCAGGCTGCCTTCCACCGACTGCCGCACATACTCCGGTCTGCCGCAGATACCACGCTCATCCAAATTGACGGTATCGCGGACGATCCCGAATTTGGTCGCCAGAAAGACACGGTCGCGTTTGCCCTTGATCGCTTTTCCCACCAGTTGCTCATTGGTATACGGCCCGTACATATCGGCGGTATCCAGCAGGGTGATGTCCAGTTCAAGTGAACGGTGCAGGGTGGCAAGGGATTCATCGGCATCCTGATGGGTGGAATAAAAATCGCTCATGCCCATACAGCCCAGTCCCAGTGCGGAAACCTGCGGCCCCTTGGGTCCTAATGTTCTCTGTTGCATGCTGATGACCTCGATAGGTGATGAGAATGCCAGTGTGGTTGTTTGCTCGACAAAGATAAATCCCCCGTTTTATGCAACACTGTTTGTAAATCACAAACAATCCTGCGGGCGGGTTCATGGATCACATACAGGCGATGCGCGTGTTCATCCGCATCGTGGAAACGGAAAACTTTAGCCGGACGGCCGAGAGCCTGGGGCTCCCGCGAGCTACGGTCAGTCAGACGCTTAAACGACTGGAGCTGCGGCTGGGCGTCCGGTTGGCGGAGCGAACAACGCGTCAGGTTCGCATTACGGATGAAGGGCGGCTTTACTATCAGCGCTGCACGCAGCTGTTATCCGCGTTTGATGAAAGCGACGCCATGTTCACCCAGCAGCGGAGGCAGCCCAGCGGGCAGGTGCGCATCGATATGCCGCATTCGATGGCCCGTGAACTCGTTATTCCTGCGCTTCCGGCGTTTTATCGCCAGCATCCGGGCATCCGGCTGGTGCTGAGCGCCAACGACGCGGCGATTAATGTCCAGCGCGAGGGGGTGGATTGCGTGGTGCGAGCGTGGCAGTTGGAAGATGATTCACTCTCCGTCCGCCAACTGCCGTCATTGCCGCAGCTCTCCTGCGCCTCCGTGGATTATTGCGCGGCGCACGGTATCCCGTCCTCGCTGGCCGAGCTGGCTAGTCATCGGATGGTTGGCTATTTTTCTTTGCGCAATCTACATCGCTATCCCCTTGAGTTTGTCCAGAAAGGGCAATGGCTCACGCAGAGTCTGCCTACATGGGTGGACGTCAGCGGCGTAGACGCGTATATCGCCGCCGCACAGGCCGGTTTGGGGATTATTCAGGGGCCGCGCAGGAGCCTCAGACCGCTTATAGAACGGGGCGATCTGGTGGAGATTCTGCCGGACCTGCCGCCGCCGCCCATGCCGCTTTACATCATGTTTCCCGCCGGACGCTTTCTGGCCCCGCGTATTCAGGTGGTCGTTGACTGGTTGCAGGCGTGTATTACGCCAGCCCCGGTTGATTGACCGCCGTTTTTTACAGCAAACCCTCGCACGGAGGGGAAATAATCATTGACCTCGGCCGTAAAATCTCTAGAATTCGCCTCCGTGGTGACATTGCGTGACGTTATGTCACAGGTTTGCGAAGGTGGCGGAATTGGTAGACGCGCTAGCTTCAGGTGTTAGTGCCTTAACGGGCGTGAGGGTTCAAGTCCCTCTCTTCGCACCACCTCACCACAATGATGTGTATTGCACAGTACCTGCGAAGGTGGCGGAATTGGTAGACGCGCTAGCTTCAGGTGTTAGTGTCTTAACGGACGTGAGGGTTCAAGTCCCTCTCTTCGCACCAAGCTGGTAATGCAGATCGTGCAGTAGGTAATACGTAAAAAATCTCATGTGCGAAGGTGGCGGAATTGGTAGACGCGCTAGCTTCAGGTGTTAGTGTCTTAACGGACGTGAGGGTTCAAGTCCCTCTCTTCGCACCACGTATTATTCTCTCGGCTTTATCCTCGCAATTATCCCACTAAGTTTAATCTTCTTAATTTCAACTATACGATTGTTTTAACGCTCTAGATGCTGCGCAGCGTCACGGACAGCGCCGTCAGTCCGCCTACCAGCGCGATGCAGGACGGCAGCAGCAGATAGTGGCGCAACCGCTGATGAAACAGCATTCCCAGGGTTGCCAGCATGGCCAGCGTGACAATGTATTTCAGAGAGTGCAGGTCGATGCCGGGCAGTATCAGCAAAGGCATCAACGTCACGGGAAGCAGAATCCCCCAGACGCTGGAAAGCGGTTTACCGAAGTACCAGGTGATCCCCCACAGCCCGCAGGCGGCAATCATCGCGGTCAACATAGTCCCTCACCATGACGATAATGATAATTACTATCATATAGAAAACCTTTCTGAATACAACTTATGCCGGATAGGGTCATCAACCGGTTGTTCACCCCTCATCCCCGCGTTGGCTCCAGAGGATATGGGAGCGTAATCGCCCTCAAAAAGAGATGGAATCATGACAAAACCGTAAACTTTACAGGTTGAATGCGTAGATATTAATAGTAATAATTATTATTACCTTTAACTGTTTTTGCGCTTTCCGATCGATAGGTTTCCGTTTGGTATGATGCACTTTTCGCGATACGCGCACAGTGACTGAAAAGGGAAGCCCACTCAGGCGCTTATTCAGGAACCTATCGCATGTCATCCCTTCCTTTATTCCGTTATTACGGCGTGCTTGTTGCGCTGACCACGCCTGCTTTCGTTCTGGCCGCTGAAGATGTCATTAAAGTTTCAGCTCAGCCCCAGGAGTCCGCGCTATCCCCGACCGAGGGCTATACCGCCACGACCTCGCAGGGCGCGACCAAAACCGATAAGCCGTTGGTGGTGACGTCGCAGTCCGTCTCCGTGGTGACTCGCCAGCAAATGCGCGATCAGAACGTGATGACGCTGAATGAGGCGCTGAACTACACGCCGGGCGTTTTCACCAATTTCTCCGGCGGGGCGACGCGGTTTGATACGGTCTCGTTGCGTGGATTTCACGGCGCGGATGTGAACAACACCTTCCTCGACGGTTTGCGCGTACTCAGCGACAGCGGCAGTCACAACAACTTGCAGATCGACCCTTGGTTCCTCGAGCGTGTCGACGTCATTAAAGGTCCTTCGTCTTCGCTGTACGGACAGAGCGTGCCCGGCGGTCTGGTGATGATGACATCCAAACGCCCGCAGTTTATGCCGGAAGGACATTTTCGCCTCAGCGCCGGCACTCATAACGATCGGGGCGCGGCGTTCGACTATACGCAGGGCATCAACGACAATTGGGCTTTTCGCGTGACGGGGCTGACTCATAGCAGCGATACGATGTATGACGGCCCACGCGAGGAGCGCTATGCGATTGCGCCTTCTTTCCTGTGGCAGCCGGATGAAGACACGACGCTGCTGCTGAAAACGTATCTGCAGAAGGACCCGGCGGGGGGCTATCACGGCTCTGTGCCCGCGGCAGGCAGCGTCTATGCCTATCAGGGATCAAAGTTCGCGCGCGGCCTTTTTGACGGAGAGAAAAGCCTGGATGATTACCAGCGTAACCAGCAGATGTATGGCTATGAATTCTCTCACCGGTTCAACGACACCTGGGCGTTCAGGCAAAACGCCAGCTACGTGCACTCCAACGTCAATATTCAGCAAATTTATCAGTACGGCTGGAGCAGCCTAGAGACGGACAAGCTGTCGCGTTATTACACCGCAGAGTCCTCCTCGTTGGACGCCTATGCCGTCGATAATCAGCTGGCGGCAGATTTCGATACCGGCGACGTCAAACACAAAACCCTCTTCGGCGTCGATTTCCAGTACTTTACCAACAACCTATGGGACGCGTCGGGCACGGCTACGTTGCTGGACCCGTTCACCGGCCAGTCGGGCGGGGATGCGGTCACCGATTTTTATCGCTTCGACTCACAGCGGCGCTACAAGCAGACCGGCGTTTATGTGCAGGACGACATGCAGTGGCAGCGCTGGTATCTGACGCTCTCCGGCCGTTACGACGTCATCAAATTCGACAATAAAAACCTGACCACGGATAGCCGCAGCCAGCGCGATGATAACCGCTTTAGCGGGCGGGCCGCGCTGCTGTATGCCTTTGACAACGGTACTTCGCCTTATGTCAGCTACAGTCAGGCGGTTACGCCTGCGCTGTATGCGGACTCGCAGGGGAATCCGCTCAAGCCGATGAGCAGCGAACAGGTTGAGGGCGGGATCAAATACCAGCCGCCGGGCACCAAGGCGTTATATACCGCGGCGGTGTACGATTTGACGCAAACCGACGTCGCCACCCGCAACATCGTGGGCAACTACTATGAGCCGATCGGTAAGGTGCAGTCCCAGGGACTGGAGCTGGAAGCCAGAACGCCGATCACCGAACGCCTGAGCGTTATTGCGGGTTACACCTACAGCAAGGTGAAATATAAAGAGACCGTGGAGGGCAATGACGGCAATACGCCGGTATTGGCGCCGAAGCAGATGGCTTCGTTGTGGACGCAGTATGAGGCGGGCGCAGGCATTAATCTCGGCGTTGGCGTACGCCACATCGGCAAACAGTGGGCCGACGATGCCAACACGCTGCAACTGCCCTCTGTGACGCTGTTGGATGCCTCTGTCCGGGTCGATCTGGGACGCTGGAATCCCTCGCTCAAAGGCGCTTACGCACAGGTCAACGTCAATAATTTGACGGACAGGACTTACATCGCGTCCTGCTACGAACTGAGAACCTGCTACTGGGGCGCCGAGCGTTCCGTCGTCGCGACCGTCGGCTACGATTTCTGACGCATCGACGCGTAAAATGGGCGAACCTGTATTTCAGGCTCGCCGCGATCTCATTTTAAGTTATTAACATTATGATATCTATTAACTTTCCTGTTCGTGGCCGTGCAGCAATTGCACCATATTATGCAGGGTGGCTGACGTATCATGCTTGCGCCAGATAACGGCAATCTGCGTGTTCAGATGGGGCGTGTCGATGTTGTGATACGTCACATTTCCGGCGTGAATGCAGGACAGGGACTCCGGAATGAACGTGATGCCGAAGCCGGAAGCGACCATGCTGATTGTCGCCGTGATATGCGGCGCCAGCGGGTTGATTTTTGGCTGGTAACCCGCCAGATAGCAGGCGCGAATGATCATGTCGTGCAGGCTGGGGCAGAGCTCGCGCGGGAAAATGATCAGCGGCTCCGACGCCATCTGGCCGAGGTGCACTTCCTGCTGATCGCTGAGCGGATGGTTGTCCGGCAACACCAGCCGCATATCCTCTTCTACCAGAATTTCGCCGTCGAACTCGTCGCCGATGTCACAGGGCAGTCGCACGAAGGCGATATCCGTGCTGCGATTGCGCAGGCTCTCCAGAATCTCGTTGATATGCTCTTCCTGCGGCTGCATCTGCACGTTCGGGAAGCGCTGACGGTAAAGCCGCAGCATTTTCAGCACCAGCGGATGGAAGGTGACTGCGCAAGAAAACCCCACATTAATGGCGCCGCTCTCTCCGCGAGCGATACATCGCACCCGATCCATGGCGGCGTCGGTCAGTTCGAGTATCTGCTTGGCATCCTGGTAAAACGCTTCTCCCGCCTCGGTCATCTCTACGCCTCGCGTCATTCGCTTTAGCAGAGGAGTCCCGATTTCACGTTCAAGTTTTTGAATTTGCTGACTAAGCGGAGGTTGCGATATCCCTAATGATTCAGCTGCGCGGGTAAAGTGTCGAGTGGAGGCGACGGCGACGAAATAGCGCAGATAACGTAACTCCATATATTTTAGATCTCCAAATAGCCACGTTTTTATATTGGAACTTAGAATCTCACGAGAGCAATATTTAAGGGAAACATTAATTAAATTTATGTCGCACCTCGTCGGAAGAGAAGGGATATGAAAGACTCCAACTGCGTTGACCCCTGTATGGCAGAGCTTGCCAACTTCGTCCATCAGCACCAGAAACATCACCCAGAGTGTCAGATCTATCAAACCTCACTGATGAGCGGATTGATAAATGGCGTATACGAAGGCAGTACAACCATGGAGGATCTGCTGGAGCATGGTGATTTCGGATTAGGCACGTTTAACGATCTCGACGGAGAGCTGGTGGCCATGGAAAGCCGTATTTTCCAGCTGCGCTCCGATGGCAGCGCACGCGCCGCCAAGCCCGATCAGAAAACGCCTTTTGCCGTAATGACCTTCTTCCGTCCGACTGAAAAGATGCAGTTTGACCATGCGCTCAGTCGTGAGGATCTTCATCAGCGTATTGATGATTTTGTTGCAACAGACAATCTTTTTTGTGCTTTACGAATCGATGGCTGCTTCAGCTACGTCGAAACTCGTACGGTACCTCGCCAGGAACGACCTTACAAACCGATGCTGGAAGCTATCGCCCAGCAACCGACTTTCCGTTTCGACAACTGCCAGGGCAACGTTATCGGTTTTCGTAGCCCGACGTATGTTCAGGGGATCAATGTCGCCGGCTATCACGAGCATTTTATCACTGATAGCCGACAAGGCGGCGGGCATATCCTTGATTACCGCCTGGAGAACGGCGTACTGCAATTTGGCACTATCGCCAAATTAATCATTGACCTGCCTCTGGATAAGGATTTTCTGCGCGCCAACTTGTCCCCGGACGATCTCGATAGTGTCATCCACTCGGTGGAAAGCTAAAGTTCATCAAGGTACTGAAAAGAAAGCACAAAATGCATAGGAAAAATGTTATGGAAAATAAGGATGGTCAACAACACTGGGCTTGCGGTGCGGATCTGATCGTAAAACATCTGGAGCAGGAAGGGGTCAAATATGTTTTCGGTATTCCTGGAGCAAAAGTTGACCGCGTTTTTGATTCTCTTGTTGACTCATCGATCCAGACCATCCCCGTACGCCATGAAGCCAATGGGGCTTTTATGGCATCGGCGATCGGCCGTCTGACGGGGAAAGCGGGCGTTACGATGGTGACTTCCGGTCCGGGCTGCTCCAACCTGGTGACGGGGCTGGCGACGGCGACCTCGGAAGGCGACCCGATTGTTGCGCTGGGCGGTGCGGTGAAGCGCGCCGACCGGCTGAAGCTGACGCACCAGAGTCTGGATACCGTTAGCCTGTTCAAACCGGTCACCAAGTTCAGCGCGGAAATCCCCGTTTCCTCCGCAATTTCCGAAGTGCTGGCCAATGCGTTCCGCGCCGCCGAGTTCGGTCGTCCGGGCGCTTCATTTATCAGCCTGCCGGAAGACATCGTCAACGATCCGGTCACGAGTCCTGTGCTTGCCGCGACCCATTTGCCGACGCTGAACAGCGCGCCTTTGGCGGACGTCAAACGCGTTGCGCAGATGATCGAAAAAGCGAAAAACCCGATTCTGCTGCTGGGCCTGATGGCCAGCCAGCCGAAGAATGCGGAAGCGCTGCGCCGCCTGTTGCACCGCAGCCAGCTGCCGGTCACCAGCACCTATCAGGCCGCCGGCGTCATCGATCAGCAGCACTTCGACCATTTTGCCGGTCGCGTCGGCCTGTTCAACAACCAGGCGGGCGACAAACTGTTGCAGCAGGCCGACCTGATCATCACCGTCGGTTACAGCCCGGTCGAATACGCGCCGGCGCTGTGGAACACCGGTAATGCGACGCTGGTGCACATCGACGTGCTGCCGTCCGAACTGGAATGCGACTACCGTCCGGAACTGGAGCTGGTTGGGGATATCTGCATCACCATCGATATGCTGAACGAGCAGCTGAATTCGCCGATTAGCCTGTCTTCCGGCGCCATCAATATTCTGGAAGAGCGCCGAGAACTGCGTCATCAGCTGGCGACTCACGCCATCAACATGAACGGCTTTGCCATCCATCCGTTGCGTTTGGTTCGTGCGATGCAGGAGCTGGTGAACAAAGACGTCACGCTATGTGTCGATATGGGCAGCTTCCATATCTGGCTGGCGCGCTACCTCTACAGCTTCCGCGCGCGCCAGGTGCTGATGACCAACGGTCAGCAGACCATGGGTGTGGCGCTGCCGTGGGCGATTGCGGCCGCGCTGGTGAATCCGAACCAGAAAGTGCTGTCGGTCTCCGGCGACGGTGGCTTCATGCAGTCCAGTATGGAACTGGAAACGGCGGTTCGTCTGAACTGTAATGTCCTGCATATCATCTGGGTGGATAACGCCTACAACATGGTTGAGATTCAGGAACAGAAGAAATACAACCGCGGCTCTTGCGTCAAGTTCGGACCGATCGATTTCAAAGCCTACGCGGAAGCCTTCGGCGCGAAAGGATTTGCGGTCGAGTCGGCTGAAGAGCTGATTCCAAAACTGCATCAGGCGATGGATGTCGACGGACCGGCGGTGATCGCGATTCCGGTGGATTACTCCGACAACCACTATCTGATGGAAAACGTCAACATCGCACATCTGATCTAAGTCAGACGCGTTCGATGCGGGCGGCACATCACGGTCATGACAGACCGGCGGTGTGCCGCCTTTTTATTTGCCTGCCTACACTCACTTCCTCCCCTGATTCACGATCGCGGTCGGGCTGTCTCTTTCAACATCGCAGCAAAGCGTGATGGGGATCGCTGCGCGGCCGATTGCGTCCATCACGTCCGCCGGCTCACGGCTTTTAACCGTCTACTTCTTGCCTGAAATAATCTAATTTCACATCCTTTTTCGCATTACTTTATCTAATGTGTTTTGTTTTTGATGAATTTTGATAAATAGGGGATAATCGAAGATTTTCATCATTTTTAAGCAATAAACTGAAAAAATTAATTTAAATGTGCTGATTAACTCCTGTTTTATAGCGTAAAAGATGGGTGTGACGCTAAGAAAATCACAGTTTTATCAGACGTTATTATATAGATTTGCTTATGGCATGGCGTGTGGTTAAGAACCCACATCGGTGGTAAGTTCAAAGGAAGAGATAACGTTTGCGTTGGACGCATCCGCTGCAACCAAACACGGTTAACGTAGAGGGAAAAGATGGCAAAGCAAACCCCGCTGTATGAACAACATTTGGCCGACGGCGCCAAAATGGTGGATTTTCATGGCTGGATGATGCCGCTGCACTACGGCTCCCAGTTGGAGGAACATCACGCGGTGCGTAAGAGAGCCGGCATGTTTGATGTCTCGCACATGACTATCGTCGATTTGCACGGCGCACGCTTACGCGAGTTTTTACGTCACCTGTTGGCGAACGACGTCGCCCGGCTGACGCAGCCTGGTAAAGCGCTCTATACCGCCATGCTGACTCCCTCTGCCGGCGTGATCGACGACTTGATCGTCTACTTTCTGAAGGAAAATTTTTTCCGGATGGTGGTGAATTCGGCCACTCGCGAAAAAGATCTGGCCTGGATAGAGGAGCAGGCCAAACCGTTCATGGTGCAGATTCAGGAGCGCGACGACCTGGCGCTGATCGCGATTCAGGGGCCCTTGGCTCAGGAAAAGGTGCAGCGATTGCTGACGTCGCAGCAGCGCGAGGATACGGCGGGTATGAAGCCGTTTTTCGGCGTGCAGAGCGGCGACTGGTTTATCGCCACCACCGGATATACCGGCGAGTCCGGCTATGAAATCGCGCTGCCGAAAGCGCAGGCGATCGGTCTGTGGCAGCGGCTGCTGGCGGAGGGCGTCCAGCCCGCGGGGCTGGGCGCGCGCGATACGCTGCGTCTCGAATCCGGCATGAATCTGTACGGACAGGATATGGATGAAAGCGTTTCGCCCCTGGCGGCAAACATGGGCTGGACGATTGTCTGGGAACCGGAAGATCGTCAGTTTATCGGTCGTGAAGCGCTGGAGCGCCAGCGTGCCCACGGCACCGATCGGTTGGTCGGGCTGGTGATGACGGAAAAGGGGGTATTGCGCAACGGCCTGCCGGTGCACTTTACCGATGCCAGCGGCGCGGTTCGCGAAGGCGTGATCACCAGCGGATCGTTCTCGCCCACCCTGGGCGTCAGCATCGCGCTGGCTCGCGTCCCGCAAGGTATCGGCGAACAGGCGGTGGTGCGTATACGCCAGCGTGAAATCCCGGTACGCGTGACGAAACCTAATTTTGTCCGTGCCGGAAAAGCCCTGATTGAGATTTAACCGTTTGTCTAAAAGGAGAAGATGGCAATGAGCAATGTCCCTGCGGAATTGAAATATACCTCGTCCCATGAATGGGTCGCGGCGGACGAAGACGGCACCTATCGTGTCGGGATCACCGAGCATGCGCAGGCGCTGCTGGGCGACATGGTGTTTATCGACTTGCCCGAGGTGGGCGGCCAGTTTAACGCCGGGGATGACTGCGCCGTGGCGGAGTCGGTCAAAGCCGCGTCGGATGTCTACACCCCGTTGAGCGGTGAAGTGGTTGAGGTCAACGGCGAGCTGGAAGGCGCGCCGGAACAGGTTAACAGCGATCCTTACGGCAGCGGCTGGCTATTTCGTATTAAGCCGGCCGACGGCGCGGAATTGGACGAGCTGTTGGATGCCGCCGCTTATCAGACGCTGCTGGATGAAGAGGACGACGCGCACTAATCGTCGTATGCGCCCGGCAGGGCGCTCTTTCGGGGCGCCGTCGGCGGCGCTTGTTTGATGTGGTTTGATGTAGGAATGTCGTAATGACCCAGACTCTCAGTCAACTTGAATACCATAGCGCTTTCGTTGAACGCCATATCGGACCCTCCGCCGAACAGCAACGAGAGATGCTGGCGGCGGTCGGCGCAGAATCGCTGGATCGACTGATTCAGCAGATCGTCCCGCCGGATATCCAACTGCCCAGCCCTCCCGCCGTCGGGGAAGCCGTCACGGAACATCAGGCGCTGGCGGAGCTGAAGGCGATCGCCAGCCGTAATCAGATCTACAAAAGCTATATCGGCATGGGTTACTACGGCGTCCGGATGCCGCCGGTGATCCTGCGTAATGTGCTGGAAAATCCGGGGTGGTATACCGCCTACACGCCTTATCAGCCCGAGGTTTCCCAGGGAAGGCTCGAAGCGCTGCTGAATTTCCAACAGGTAACGCAGGACCTGACCGGTCTGCCGGTGGCGTCCGCTTCCCTGCTGGACGAGGCGACTGCGGCGGCGGAAGCGATGGCGATGGCCAAACGCGTCAGCAAACTGAAGCAGGCCAGCCGTTTCTTCGTCGCGGATGACGTGCATCCGCAAACGTTGGATGTGATGCGGACGCGCGCAGCGGCCTTCGGCTTCGACATCGTAACCGGAGATCCGCACGCAGCGCTGAAGGATGACGGCATCTTTGGCGTGCTTGTGCAGCCGTTGGGCACGACCGGCGAACTGCACGACTACCGGACGCTGCTGGGCGACCTGCGCAAACGCAAGGTCATTACCTGCGTCGCAGCGGATCTGCTGGCGTTGGTATTGCTCGATGCCCCCGGCGCTCAGGGAGCGGACATTGTCTTTGGCTCCGCGCAGCGCTTCGGCGTGCCAATGGGATACGGCGGCCCGCATGCGGCGTTTTTCGCCAGTCGGGAAGAGTACAAACGCGCGACGCCGGGCCGCATCATCGGCGTTTCCCGCGACGCCGCGGGCAGCACTGCGCTGCGTATGGCGATGCAGACTCGCGAACAGCACATTCGCCGTGAAAAGGCCAACTCCAACATCTGTACCTCCCAGGTACTGTTAGCGAATTTGGCGGGCATGTATGCGGTGTACCACGGACCGGAGGGGCTGAAACGCATCGCCCGCCGCATCCACCGCCTGACCGATATTCTGGCCGCCGGGCTGCAACAGCGCGGCGTGACGTTATGGCATACCCGCTGGTTCGACACGCTGACCGTCTCGGTCGCCGACAAGGCGACGACGCTAAGTCGGGCGCTCAGTTTCGGCGTCAACCTGCGCCGCGATCTGGACGGCGCGGTCGGGATCTCGCTGGATGAAACCACGACGCGCGACGATGTGCTGGCGTTGTTTTCCATCCTGCTGGGGGACGATCACGGGCTGGATATCGACGCGCTGGATCGTGACGTTAGCGCCCGATCGGATTCATTGCCCGCCGCGCTGCTGCGGACGGACGATATCCTGACGCACCCGGTATTTAATCGCTATCACAGCGAAACTGAGATGATGCGTTATCTGCACCGTCTGGAGAACAAGGATCTGGCGCTTAATCAGGCCATGATCCCGCTGGGATCATGTACCATGAAACTCAACGCGGCGGCGGAAATGCTGCCGATCACCTGGCCCGAGTTCGCTGAGTTGCACCCGTTCTGTCCGCCGGTGCAGGCTCAGGGCTATCGCCAGATGATCTCGATGCTCAGCGAATGGCTGGTGCTGCTGACCGGCTACGACACCGTGTGCATGCAGCCGAACTCCGGCGCGCAGGGTGAATATGCCGGGCTGCTGACCATCCGTCGGTATCATGAAAGCCGCCATGAGCCGCAGCGCCGGATCTGCCTGATCCCGAGCTCCGCGCACGGCACTAACCCGGCTTCCGCGCACATGGCGGGGATGGACGTGGCCGTGGTGGCCTGCGACAAGCAGGGCAACATCGACCTGCATGATTTGCGGGAGAAAGCGGCGCAGGCAGGGGATCTGCTGGCCTGCATCATGGTGACCTATCCATCGACTCACGGCGTCTACGAAGAGACGATCCGCGAAGTGTGCCAGATTGTGCATCAGTATGGCGGTCAGGTGTATCTCGACGGGGCCAATATGAACGCACAGGTGGGTATTACCTCGCCCGGTTTTATCGGCGCGGACGTTTCGCATCTCAACCTGCATAAAACCTTCTGTATCCCTCACGGCGGCGGTGGGCCGGGGATGGGGCCGATAGGCGTGAAAGCGCATCTGGCGCCGTTTGTGCCGGGGCACAAGGTCGTCAAGATCGACGACGTGCTGACCGAGCAGGGCGCCGTCTCCGCCGCGCCGTTCGGCAGCGCCTCGATTCTGCCGATCAGCTGGATGTACATCCGCATGATGGGCGCCGAAGGGCTGAAACAGGCCAGCCAGGTCGCCATTCTCAATGCCAATTACGTGGCGACGCGGCTACAGTCGGCGTTCCCGGTGCTCTACAGCGGCCGCGACGGACGGGTGGCGCATGAATGCATTCTGGACATCCGTCCCCTGAAGGAGGCCTGTGGGATCGGCGAGCTGGATATCGCCAAACGGCTGATCGACTACGGATTCCATGCGCCAACCATGTCGTTCCCGGTTGTGGGCACGTTGATGATTGAACCCACGGAGTCGGAAAGTCAGGTTGAGCTGGACCGCTTTATCAACGCGATGCTGGCGATACGGGAAGAGATTGACCGCGTGGCGCGCGGGGAGTGGCCGCTGGACGATAACCCGCTGGTCAACGCGCCGCACGTTCAGACTGAGCTGGTGGCCGAGTGGACTCACCCTTACGAGCGCGATCTGGCGGTGTTCCCGGCGGGGGCCGCGAACAAGTTCTGGCCGACCGTGAAGCGTCTGGACGACGTGTACGGCGATCGCAACCTGTTTTGCTCCTGCGTTCCCGTCAGCGACTACGTTTGACGGCGTCTCTCTTTCATTAAGGACGGTTTCAACGAGAAGCGCGGGGGGCTTGCTGTGAGGCAAGCCCCCCGCGATGTTTTGAGCGGCTCAGCACGATTAAAAGGTGCGCAGCAATGCGTGGCGGAACGACAGGATGTGCGCTTCCATCGCGGCTTCCGCGGCGGCGGCGTCTTGTCGCATTAGCGCCTCGATGACGGCGCGATGTTCTTCAACCACTTCCTGCATGTGCCTTTCTCGGGACAAGGTGCTGGCCCAAAAACGCTGCGCTCTGGCGTGCAGGACGCTGAGAATATCAGTAAGGGTGCTATTGCCGGCGATCTGCGCCAGCATCTGATGGAATTGGTGGTCCAACGTCATCATTTGTATTAGGTCGCGGGCCTGACAGGCGGCCTCGATCTGGTGATTCAGCTCGCTCAGTTCGCTCAGTTGCGCCCCTGTGGCGCGCTGGCAGGCGAGCCGTATGCACAGGCTCTCATTCGCGAGACGAACGTCGATCAGCTCCAGCGCATCGTTGATCGAAAGGGGAGACACCATCACGCCCTTACGCGGGATCACCTGCAGCAATCCCTCGTTTGCCAGGCGGTGAATGGCCTGGTTGACGGGCGTTCTGCCCATATCAAGCGCATTCATGACCTGCGCCGTATTCACGTATTCGCCAGGTTTGTAGCTCAGCGTGACCAGCAACTGTTTGAATCGCCGATAGGCCAGCTCGTTCTGCGAGAGTCCGGTCTTTTCCGCTATCGGCAAGACCTGACGTTGTTCATCGACGTGCTTCACGTATCGCTCCTGCAAAGAAAAGTCTTTCACCATAGTACACAAAACATGGCACGAAAATCGCTTATTCCTCAACTGAAAATTGTGTGAAATTTCACAGTGCTTTTTTAATGAAGGAGTGGCTACGTCATGAAATTGATCTTCAATGTGCCGGAAAAATCAGCAGAAAAGTTGATTGAGGTCGAGATCGATCGTCTGGTGATCGCGGGCTGGACCGGACGCGATCGCGACGCTGTTATGCACCATATCCGGGAACTGGAGGCGCTGGGCGTGCCTCAACCTAGTGCAATTCCGCTTTTCTATCGCGTGGCGACGAACCAGCTAACGCAGTCCTCCCTTGTGGAAGTGGTCGGCAACGCCAGTTCCGGCGAAGCCGAACCTCTCATCTTTTCTTATCGCGGCGAACTTTATGTTTCGCTGGCGTCGGATCATACCGATCGTCAGTTGGAAGCGCAGAGCGTGGCGTTGTCAAAGCAACTGTGCGCCAAGCCGGTGGCGCGGGAAGCCTGGCCGCTGCGTGAGGTGATCGCACATTGGGATTCGCTGATCCTGCGCTCATGGATAGTCGAAGACGGAGAGTATCGTCTGTATCAGGAAGGCACGTTGGCTAGCCTGCAACCGCCGATGGTGCTGTTGGAACGCTATCTGACGCCCGACGTGCCGAGGCTGGCCGACGGACTCGCCATGAGTTGCGGCACGATGACGGCGATTGGCGGCATTCGCCCGGCGACGGAATTTCGTATGGCGCTGGTCGATGAGCATCTCGGACGCACCATCAGCCACAGCTATTCCAGCGTCTTATTGCCGGTGGTGGCGTGATGAGCGTGCTGACATTACAGCAGGCCGCCGTCGGGCTGGCGAAGGGCGAGTGGACATCGGCTGATTTAACCGAGGCCGCGCTGACGCAGATTGCCGATGTCCAGGGCGAGGGGGCGTATGCCTTTACCCGGATCTACGCCGACGAGGCCCGCCAGCAGGCCCTGGAATCCGATCAGCGGCGCGCGGCAGGCGGCGCGCGGTCAGCGCTGGATGGCGTGCCGATCTCCATTAAAGATCTGTTCGACGTCGCCGGCGAGCCGACGCAGGCCGGTTCACGCGTATTGGCGGCAGCCCCCGCCGCCAATACGCATTCTGGCGTGGTCAGCCGTCTTTTTCACGCCGGCGCGGTCGTGGTGGGTAAGACCAATATGACCGAGTTCGCCTATTCCGGCTTGGGAATCAATCCCCACTACGGTACGCCGGCCAACCCGTGGAACCGGGAAAATCGACGCATTCCAGGTGGCTCCTCTTCCGGTGCTGCGGTCGCGGTCGCGGACGGCATGTGTCTGGGTTCGGTTGGCAGCGATACCGGCGGTTCCGTGCGGATTCCGGCGGCTTTTTGCGGCCTGACAGGCTACAAGCCTACGGCCAGGCGGATGGATGACTCGGGGATGCTGCCGCTGTCGCCATCGCTGGACTCCGTTGGCGTCATCGCCCACGGTACCGCCGATTGCATTGCGCTGGACCGCATCCTCTCCCGGCAGCCTCTGTCGCCGCAGGCTCAGCCTTTGTCGAAGGCCCGGTTCGGGGTGCCGCAGACGCAGGTGCTGGACGGATTGGATGATGCGGTGGGGGCGGCTTTCGAACACAGCCTATGGTGTTTGGCGCGGGCAGGAGCGCGTATTGAAACCGTTCCCTGTACGGCCTTTGCTGAATTGGCTGCTATCAACGCCGCAGGCGGGTTCACCGCGCTGGAATCATGGCGTTGGCATCAGTCGTTGATCGCGCGGCATGCTGTCGAGTATGACCCGCGAGTGCTGTCGCGTATTCGCCGTGGCTCGGCCCTGAACGAGCGTGATAGGGCTTTGCTGGTGCGCCAGCGCGCCGAGTGGCAGCAGCGAGTGACCGTCGAAATCCAAGGTTACGACGCGTTACTGATGCCGACCGTCCCTTTTATCGCGCCAACCATCGCCGAGCTGGAGGCTGATGAGGAGACCTATTTTCGCGTTAACGGCGCGGCATTGCGAAACCCTTCCATCATCAACTTTCTGGACGGCTGCGCGGTCTCCCTGCCGTGCCAACAACCGGGCGATGCGCCGGTCGGCCTGATGGCGGCCGGATTGCCGCTGCAAGACAACGCACTATTGGGATGGGCCTTGTCGATTGAACAATGTTTCAACGGCGGCCTCGCCGCCTCATTTGAATGAACAGGAGAAAACTCATGACTGTGACTCCCAACGGGATGCTGCTTGTCGCCACCGACGTCGCCGCGCAGGACGAGGCGGATTTCAATCAATGGTACGACCGTGAACATGTGGAAGAGCGGGTGCGGATCCCCGGTTTTCTGGCCGGCACGCGCTATCAGGCGTTGCAGGGCGGACGCAAATATCTGGGGCTGTACAAGACGACGTCGCTGGACTGCTTTACTTCTCCGTCCTATCAGGCGGCCTTTTCCCACCAGACCGCGTGGTCGCAAACCAACCTGCTGCGTATGCGCGATCCGCTGCGGCGGGTGTGCGCTATCGTGGCGGTTACCGGATGCGGGACGGGGAGTTATCTGAGCCTGCTTTCCCTCGCCCCGGCAGAGGAGGGCGCGCTCATCGAACGTATCGCTCATTTGGGGGAATCGCTGTCCGAGGTGGCGGGATTCGTCAGCAGCAGCCTGCTGTTGCCGGATGCGGCGTTGAGCACGCCGCTGCCTAATGCGTCCCCAGAACCCTCGGCGCTGGTGCCGTTACTGGTCCTGGAAAGCAGCTCCGCCGCCGCCGGTGAGCGGATGGCGGCGCTGGCGGCACAGGCCTTGAGTGTGTCTTCTCATGATGTCTTGCACTACGCCTTAAGTTGGCAACTTACCGCACAGGAGCTGAAATAATGAATACCGGAACGACCGAAACGGCGGGACAGGCGACGCCGCTCGCCACTGAAACGCCGAATACCGGCAAGCTGGCGGCGGCCAGCTCTATCGGCACGGCGCTGGAATGGTATGACTTTACCGTCTACAACATTATGGCGGCGCTGATTTTTAACCATATATTCTTTCCATCGTTCGATCCGCTGGTGGGGACGATTCTGGCCTTTTCCACCTATGCCGTCGGCTACGTCTCGCGGCCTATCGGCGGAATTATCTTTGGTCATTTGGGCGATGTGCTGGGGAGGCGTTTCGTACTCGTTGCCACGCTGGTGATCATGGGGGTAACGACGGCGTTAATGGGGGTGCTGCCCGGCTACGCCAGTTGGGGAATCTGGAGTCCGCTGCTGCTGGTCACACTGCGTTTTATTCAGGGGATTGCGCTGGGCGGCGAATGGGCCGGAGCGGTGTTGCTGTCGATGGAGCATGGCCGGCCGCATCAGCGGGGGCGCAACGCCTCGTTTGCTCAGGTGGGGCCTTCCTGCGGCACGCTCATCGGCACCGGTCTTATCACGCTGGTGACGCTCTGCATGTCTCCGGAAAGCTTTCAGGAGTGGGGATGGCGTATTCCTTTCCTGCTGAGTCTGGTGCTGGTCATGTTCGGCCTGTGGCTGCGTAGCGGCGTCGGTGAAACGCCCGCCTTTCTCAAGCTGGAGAAAAGCAAACACATCACGCAGGCGCCAATCCGTATCGTCTTTAGTCAGCATCTGCGTTCGTTGTTGGTCGCCGGCGGATCGCGCATTGGTTCCGATGTGTTGTATGCGCTGGTGGTGGTCTTCACTCTGACGTATGTGACGACGGTACTGAATCTGCCGCGGCCGCTAGCGTTAACCGCCACCATGCTGGGGGCGTTCGGCAATGCCATTGCCGTCCCGCTGTTCGGCATACTGTCCGATCGCTTCGGAAGACGGCCGGTTTATATGGGCGGCGCGCTGGCGGCGGTCATCTGGTCATTCGTCTTTTTCGCCTTGTTGGACAGTACGCAGCCGGTGCAGATATGTCTGGCGGTCGTGGTCGGGCTGCTGATCCATGCGGCGATGTATGGGCCACAGGCGGCGTTCATCACCGAACAATTTCCTACGCAGGTGCGCTATGCGGGCTCGTCGTTGGCTTATACGCTGGCGGGGATTGTTGGCGGTGGTTTCGCGCCGTTGATTATCACGTATCTGTTTGCATCTTACGGTACGTCGCTGGCGGTTTCGCTGTATGTGACGCTGGCGCTGTGTCTGACGCTATGGGCCTTGTGGTCGGCGAAAGAAACGGCCCATAAGCCGCTGAAAGACTGAAATGAACGCCGGCCTGTTGCCCGGTCGAGGTGACAGGCAACAGACCGGGAAGCGGAATAACTACTTCAGCCAGCCTTTGCTCTGTGCGACTTCCAGGTGATGACTGAGATAGTTCCACAGTTCAGGATAAACCTCGCTGATGAAGGCATTCCTCGACAGCACCTGTTCCAGACGGATACCGTGCTCCACCCAACTTTGACCGCTGTTGTGAAGATTCATCAACACCGGCATCAGGCGGTCAATCAACAGCGCGAAGCGCGCGTCCGGCGTTTCGCTGGCCTCATATTCCAGCCACAGCTGGTGGAAGCGGCTGCGCTGCGGTTCCGGCAGCAGACCGAACAACCGTGCAGCTGCCGCGACTTCGCGATCGTGTACCTCGGCTCGCCCCTGAAGATCGTAAACCAGGACGTCGCCGGCATCGACCTCGACAATATCGTGGATCAGCGCCATCTGGATGACGCGTTGAATATCGACGTCTTCTCCCGCGTATGGCGCAAGGCTCATCGCCGCCAGAGCGAAGTGCCAGCTATGCTCGGCAGAATCTTCCTGACGGTCAGTGCCAATCACTTTGGAACGGCGTTTCACACTTTTGAGCTTATCAACCTCCATCAAGAATGCGACGACGTCGGTTAGAGGACCGAAGTCCAGTACGGCAAGGGACATCTCAATAATCTCCAGAAAAGAAAGTGCCCAATTGTAAGGCAACGCTGGCGGCATTGAAATGCAGATGCGGAGGAACGATCGGCCCTCTCCTGGGGGCTGGAATTATTTCAGCTTACGCGTGTACACTGAAATAATTCTCCGTTACTCTGGTGGCGGTTACGTCATCCACTTGGGCTTTTACATGATAAAAGTCCTCGCTGAGCGGCGAAAAAGATTTTTCAAGAGGTAGGTCATGAAGAAGCAGGGATTGGATTCGGGTTATTCGCCGGCGGAGGAAATCGCCAACAGCATCAGTCACGGCGTCGGCTTAGTGCTGGGAATTATCGGTCTGGTTTTACTGCTGACGCAGGCGGAAAACAACGGTGCCGATGCCACGGCCATCGCCAGTTATAGCCTCTACGGCGCCACGATCATTTTGCTGTTTCTGGCTTCCACGCTCTACCACGCCATTCCCAATCTGGACGCTAAACGCTGGCTGAAAAAGTTCGATCACTGTGCGATTTATCTGCTGATTGCGGGCACTTACACTCCGTTCCTGCTGGTGGGGCTAAAATCGCCCTTGGCGTATGGACTGATGATTGCCATATGGATTCTGGCGCTACTGGGCGTCATCTTCAAAATGGCGTTTGCGCACCGGTTTGAGATCCTCTCACTGGTGACCTATCTGGTTATGGGCTGGCTATCGCTGATCGTGATTTATGAGCTGGCGATGACGCTCTCCCTCGGCGGTGTGGTGCTGCTGGCGGTCGGCGGGGCGATTTATACGCTGGGAGTGGTTTTTTATTCCAGCAAGTGGATCCCCTTCAACCATTCTATCTGGCATGGATTCGTGCTGGGGGGCTGCTTGTGCCATTTTTTGGCGGTCTATCTTTATGTTTAACCCCCCCCCCGCACGCGTGTCCGCTTACTCCTCCAGCGAGTAGGGCAGCGGCTGAATCGACAGTGCGCTGGCGCTTTCGTCCCTCACGCGCAGCTCGCTGCCAGCGTCCAAATCGTTATTCAACACCGCCTGCACCCACAGCTGGCCGTCGTGCAAACGCGCGGACGCCAGCACGGTTCCGGTACGGCGCCAGTTTTCTCCCAGCTTGAGCTCGAGATCGTCCCCCGCCGCTGGTTCATTGATCGACGTGCCCGCGAGCCAATATAGCGCGCGCTTATTCGCGCCGCGATACTTGGCACGCGCCACCATTTCCTGCCCCGCATAGCACCCTTTTTGAAAACTAATTCCCTGTAAAGCCTGCAAATTTGTTGCCTGCGGAATGAACTGTGCGCTGTTTGCCGTGTCAATCACGGGGTAGCCCGCTTCGATATCGAGCGCCAGCCACTGTTTGCTGTCATTTCGCTGCGTTTTTCCTTCCAGCGTGTTCAGCAATGTCGCTGCGCGTTCGGCTGACAGCACCAGTAGAAAACGCTCGCTCGGATGAGTGAAATGCAGCAGCGTCGCACCCGACTCCTGCACCACGGCGTTATCCGCATCCGGTAGCGCCTCAAACAGCGGCGCAAGTTGTTCCCGGATACCTTGACCGGCGGCACCCAGCAGTACGGTTTCGTCGTCCGCCGCTATCGTGGTTTTGGAGAAGACGGCGTATTTTTTCAGCTCGGTCAACTGCGTGTCGCGCACGCTGCGGCGTTCGATATAGGCCAGCCCCTCGTTGTGATGGAACAGGCGCAGGTCGCTCCACATTTTGCCTTTGGCGTCGCAGTGCGCGCACATCACGTGCTGGTTAGGCTGCAGCGCCGTCACGTCGGTGGTGACCTGTCCCTGAACATAGCCGATCGTGTCGGGGCCGGTCAGGGTGACCAGTCCCCAGTCGTCCAGCGTCATGAGCGTGGCGGAAAGGACGGATGACGGAAATAAAGGGCGTGATGGAATTGTATTAGCCATGGTTACAGTCCTGCGATGAGGGGATTCAGCAATCGCCTAATGGTAAAAGAGCGGCAATGGTTTGCAAGCGTTGATTGGCGAAGGATGTCGAATGCGCGAAGCGCTACGCAGAGTGAATGATGCCGAGGTCGATCCTGCGCTAAAATATGTCAAAGTATTACTATTGGTTTAATATCATCGAACAAAATAGGGTTACACTGAAGCCTCTGATTGAACAAAGCGAGCGATCATATGGATATCAATGATAAATCACGCATTCACTGGGCCTGCCGGCGCGGCATGCGTGAGCTGGATATTTCCATCATGCCGTTTTTCGAGCATGACTACGATACGTTAAACGATAGCGACAAAAATGCTTTTGTCCGCCTGTTGCAGTGCGACGATCCCGATCTGTTCAACTGGTTGATGAACCACGGCGAACCATCAGATCAGGAGCTCAAACGCATGGTTTCCCTTATTCAGACGCGAAATAAACACCGTGGCCCAGTGGCAATGTGATCTCAAAGTTTCCTGGCGCATGCAGCTGTTCTCTCTGCTGGTGCACGGGATTATGGTGCTCTTGATTCTGCTGGCCCCGTGGCCGAGCGGTTATGCGCCGCTATGGCTGGGGCTGGTGTCTCTGGTGATGTTCGGATTCATCCGCAGCCAGCGCAACATCAAATCCCGCCACGGCGCGATCTCGCTGCACGGCGAACGCCGTCTGCGCTGGCAGCAGCGAGAGTGGCGTATCGTCAAACGTCCGTGGATGCTTAAAAGCGGTATTCTGCTGTCGCTGCGCGCAGCGGACGGCGCGGCCCAGGAACAGCGTCTGTGGCTCTCTTCAGACAGCATGGGGCGGGATGAGTGGCGGCACCTGCGGCAGCTTTTGCTGCAAAAGGACAGCTGCGCAGGGTAATGACTTGCTCTGTGACATGACGGCCTGCCGTGTACTATTGAATCTCTCGCCCTTCGCCGACAGGCGAAGAAAACTGGCGCTGTCGATCAGGCCGATGCGTGAGAAAAATGCCCGCAGCGATTTACGCGATTTACCGCAGCGGGTATCTTACGCGTCGTTCAACAAGAGAGAAGCTGATGACCACGCCTGCAGAAAAACGCGCCGCGCAGAAAAATATGCTGCATCCGCGCAACCGCCATCGCGGCCGCTACGATTTTACCGCTCTGAAACTCACGCACCCTGCGCTCATTCCGTTCGTTCATGTAAACGACTACGGCGACGAGTCGGTCGATTTCGCCAATCCGGATGCGGTCAAAATGTTGAATCAGGCGCTGTTGCACGAGTTTTATCAGATTGAACACTGGTTTTTACCGGAGGGGTTTCTCTGCCCGCCGATCCCCGGACGGGCGGACTATGTTCATCATCTTGCCGATCTGCTGGCCGAGGATAATCAGTCTCAGGTGCCGCGCGATGCTTCCGTACTGAATATCGGCTGCGGCGCCAACTGTATTTATCCGCTGATTGGCCACCGGGAGTACGGCTGGCGCTTCACCGGCAGTGAAATCAACCCGCAGGCCATGCAGGCGGCCAACGCGACCATCGCCGCTAATCCCGGCCTGAGCCGCGCCATTCGTCTGCGTCGTCAGAAAGACAGTCAGGCCATCCTCGACGGCATCATTCACAAAAATGAGATTTTCGATGCGACGCTGTGCAACCCGCCGTTCCATGCCTCGGCCAGCGAGTCAAGGCAAGGCTCACGCCGGAAGCTGCATAACCTCGGTCTGGACAAACGTTCGCCGCTCAATTTCGGCGGGCAGGAGGATGAACTGTGGTGTGACGGCGGGGAGAAAGCATTTATCGCACAGATGATCCGCGAAAGCGCGGTCTTTTCACGCCAATGCCTGTGGTTTACGTCGCTGGTCTCGCGCAAGGAGAATCTGCCGGATTTGTATCGCGCGTTGGATGAGACTGGCGTGGAGAGCGTCAAAACGGTCAATATGGCACAGGGGCAGAAGCAGAGCCGCTTTATCGCCTGGAGCTTCTTTACGCCGGCCGCTCGCGCCAAGTGGTGGGCGCAGAAGCGTCGTTAACGGCCTTAAAAGCGCGCCGGGACACGGTCTGTCGGGACAACCGCCGCCCCGGCGGCGCACGCTAAGCCTGTTCAGATCGGCGTAGCGCTTTGATTTCCTGCAGGATCTGCTCACACCACTGCTGGATGCGGTCTTCACTCATGTCGTACTGATTCACCTCGTCCAGTGCCAGTCCGACGAAGTGTTTGCCGTCGGGCGTCAGCGGTTTGGTGCTGATGAAATCGTACTCCTTGGTCGGCCAGTAGCCGATAAACCTCACGCCCAGCGGCTGTAGCTGCTCGTGCAGCATACCCAGCGCATCCAGAAACCACTCGCTGTATCCCAACTGATCGCCCATACCATAAAGTGCGACGATCTTTCCCTGCAGTTTGAGCGTCGGCAGATGCTGCCAGACGGCTTCCCAATCCTCCTGAATTTCGCCGAAGTCCCAGGTGGGAATTCCGAGGATCAGCGCTTCATAGTCTTCCATACGTTGGGGATCGACATCTTTGACGTTGTTCAGTTCGATCATGTCCGCACCCAGGATGTCGCGGATTTTCTCTGCCGCCATTTCGGTGTAGCAGGTGCTGGAGCCGTAAAAAAGTCCTATCTTCATAAGCCGTCAGTGTGTTGGGAAAGTGAATAGTAAGGCGATGGCGCAGCGCGGCACCGCACAGTCAGTGCGTTAGTCTGGCGAAGTATACGACGTCCGTAAAGCACAAATGACGGTGGGAAAAGCATCGGGGCGAAGACAGATGCCTTCGCCCACGGTGTTCAATCGAGGGATTGGTAACGGGTTTCTTTGACCAGCAGCAGCGCAATTAGCGTCAACGTCGCCATAGCCGCCAGATAGACGCCGACGTAGAACAGCCCATAGTTGCTGGTCAGCCAGGCGGCGATATAGGGGGCGACCGAGGCGCCCAGAATCGAGGACACGTTATAGGAGAAGGAGGCGCCGGTGTAACGGACTTCCGTCGGGAAGAGTTCCGGCAGCAGCGCGCCCATTGGACCGAACGTAAAGCCCATCATGCTCAGCCCCAGGACCAGGAACGCCATTACCAGCCACTGTTCGCCGGATCCCAGCAGGTAGGGGAACACGAAGGCGAACACCAGCATGCTGCAGGTCACGACGATCATGGTGCGGCGGCGGCCGTAGATATCGGCCAGATAGCCGGCGACCGGGGTCATCAGACCGAAGCCGATGACCGCGATCATCAGCATCCACAGGAAGTTGTTGCGCGGAATACCCAGCCCGGCCGGAACCGGCGCGGTGCCGTAGGTCATGGAGTAGACGGTCATGATGTAAAACAGCGTGTAGGTCGCCAGCATGATGAACGTGCCGAGGATCGTCGCTTTCAGATGTTTGCTCAGCAGTGTCCCCATCGGTATCCGTACTTTTTTACCCGCCTGTTCGGCTTTGGCAAAGACCGGGGATTCGTGCAGCGAAACGCGGACATACAGCCCGATCAGCACCAAAACCGCAGAGAAAATGAACGGGACGCGCCAGCCCCACTGCATAAACTGTTCATCCGTCAGCAGCCAGGACAACAGCAGGAAGGTACCGTTGGCAAAGAAGAAGCCGATCGGTGCGCCCAACTGGGGGAACGAGCCGTACAGGGCGCGTTTGTGCGCCGGCGCGTTCTCCGTCGCGAGCAGCGCCGCGCCGCCCCATTCGCCGCCCAGACCGAGACCCTGGCCAAAGCGGGCCAGCGCCAGCAGCATCGGTGCCAGAATGCCGATCGTTTCGTAGCTTGGCAGCAGGCCGATCGCGACGGTGGAAATCCCCATCGTCAGCAGCGAAGCCACCAGCGTGACTTTTCGTCCTACTCGGTCACCGAAATGCCCAAACAGGGCAGAACCAATGGGGCGTGCGATAAAGGCAATCGCGAACGTCGCCAGTGACTGGAGTGTTGCCGCCGTGTTATCACCCTGAGGGAAAAAGATGTGCGGAAAAATCAGCACCGCGGCGGTAGCATAGATATAGAAATCAAAGAATTCGATGGCAGTGCCGACCAGAGAAGCAACCACAACCTTATTACGGGAGTTTATGGGGGCGTCTGGTACTTGATTATCATCAACGGTGGGTGCGACGGAGGATTGCATAGTTTTTTTCTGTTTTTTAACAACACGGATGCGTATTTTATGCATACAAAATGCTTATTTTCAAACCGTCAGGCCGCGTCTGGCGCGGGCTGCGTTAGGAAGTGTCCCGCTTTTCGCCCGATTAATAAGATATAATCTCTTAAGCCGCATTTTTTTCCGCAGGATATGATAAAAATAAAAGCAATTTCCGAATTGTACCCCGTTCATGTGCTGTCAGGCATAATGGTCCCGCATGAAACAGAGGAGCCCGCTATGCAGACACCGGATCAGGCCGTGATCGAACAGTTTCTTGACGCGCTGTGGCTGGAGAGAAATCTGGCGGAAAACACGCTGGCTTCCTATCGACAGGATCTGTGCGCCTTGGCGGACTGGCTGGCGCACCACGATAGCAGTCTGTTGCAGGCGGAAGCCGCTGACCTGCAGGCTTTTCTGGCCGAACGGCTGGAAGGGGGTTACAAGGCGACCAGCTCCGCGCGTCTGCTGAGCGCTACCCGGCGACTTTTTCAGTATCTTTACCGCGAAAAGCAGCGCCCGGACGATCCCAGCGCGGCGCTCTCTTCTCCCAAACTGCCGCAGCGATTGCCGAAGGATTTAACGGAGGCGCAGGTCGATGCGCTGCTCAATGCCCCCGTTGTCGACACGCCCCTTGAACTGCGCGACAAAGCGATGTTGGAGGTTTTGTATGCCACCGGCCTGCGCGTCTCGGAACTGGTGGGATTAACTATCAGCGACGTCAGCCTGCGTCAGGGAGTGGTTCGCGTGATCGGCAAAGGCAACAAGGAACGCTTGGTGCCGCTGGGAGAAGAAGCGGTGCACTGGATAGAGCAGTATCTGGAATACGGTCGCCCTTGGCTTATCAACGATAAGCCGATCGACGTGATGTTCCCCAGCAGCCGGGGGCAGCAGATGACCCGCCAGACTTTCTGGCACCGCGTTAAACACTATGCGGTCATTGCTGCTATTGACAGCGCCAAACTTTCTCCGCATGTTTTGCGTCATGCTTTTGCTACGCATTTACTGAACCACGGTGCGGATTTGCGTGTAGTACAGATGTTGCTGGGCCACAGCGACCTGTCCACTACGCAGATTTACACGCACGTCGCCACAGCACGCCTGAAGCAGCTGCACCAGCAGCATCATCCCCGGGCGTGATTGACAGATGAATTATGGGGTGGGGCGCGTCAACCAGATCGGCTGACGATGACGCCTTATCCACTAACAGGACCCATTTATGAAAAAGAGTGCATTACTGCTTTCTCTGCTTGTCGTCGCCATGAGCGCCAGCGCGGACGACGCCGCCATCAAACAGTCGCTCACCCGTCTGGGTATACAAAATGCGGAAATCCAGGCTGCGCCCATCCCGGGAATGAAAACCTTGCTCACCGACAACGGCGTGCTGTACATCGCCGATGACGGCAAGCACCTGCTGCAAGGACCGTTGTATGACGTGAGCGGAAAAAATCCGGTCAACGTCACCAACGCTATTCTGATGGGGAGGCTGGAAGCGCTGAAGGATCAGATGATTGTTTACAAGGCGGCGCAGGAAAAGCACGTGATCACGGTGTTTACCGATATCACCTGCGGCTATTGCCGCAAACTGCACGAGCAGATGAACGACTACAATGCGCTGGGCATCACCGTCCGCTATCTGGCGTTCCCGCGTCAGGGAGCAGGCTCTCAGGCGGAAAAGGATATGCAATCCATCTGGTGTGTGGCCGATCGCAAAAAAGCGTTTGATGCCGCGATGAAAGGCGACGACATCTCTCCCGCGACCTGCAAAACCGATATCTCCGCGCACTACCAGCTCGGCGTGATGTTCGGCGTTCAGGGAACGCCCGCCATTGTGCTGGACGATGGCTCGGTGATCCCGGGTTATCAGGATCCGAAAGAGATGGCCGCCATGCTGCAGGCGCACAAAGCCTCTCAGAAGTCGGGTGGTTAAGCGCTCCGTGACTTTCGTAACCCAGCTCCGCCGCCGTCCGGCGGTAGAGAGTCATCATCTTCCCGACACGTTGCCGCCGCTGCTGCGTCGGCTTTACGCCCAACGTGGCGTTCAGGCCGCGCAGGAGCTGGATCGCAGTCTGCGCGGCTTGCTGAACTACCGGCAGCTTTCGGGGATCGACAAGGCGGTGGGCTATCTGCAAGCGGCGCTGGCGGATAAGCGCCGTATTGTGATCGTCGGCGATTTCGACGCGGACGGCGCGACCAGTACGGCCCTGACCGTGCTGGCGCTGCGTCGGATGGGCGGTCAGCATATCGACTTCCTGGTGCCTAACCGTTTTGAAGACGGCTACGGCCTCAGCCCCGAGGTGGTGGCGCAGGCGGCGGCCAAAGGCGCGCAGCTGATCGTCACCGTCGACAACGGGATCTCTTCCCATGCGGGCGTAGACGATGCGCACCGGCGTGGCATCGACGTGCTGGTGACGGACCACCATCTGCCGGGCGAAACCTTGCCCGCGGCGGATGCCATTATCAACCCTAACCTGGCGGACTGCGATTTCCCCTCCAAATCCCTTGCGGGCGTTGGGGTGGCGTTCTACCTGATGATGGCGCTGCGGGCGCGGCTGCGCGACGGCGGCTGGTTTGAACAGCACGGCTTGCCCGAGCCCAATCTGGCAGAGCTGCTGGATCTGGTGGCGCTGGGTACGGTGGCGGACGTGGTGCCGCTGGATGCCAACAACCGGATCCTCGTGGCTCAGGGCCTGAACCGCATCCGCGCGGGGAAATGCCGGCCCGGGATTCGCGCGCTGCTGGAGGTCTCCAACCGCGAGGCGGCGCAGCTTGTCGCCAGCGACCTCGGCTTTGCTCTCGGCCCGCGCTTGAACGCCGCCGGAAGGCTGGATGATATGTCCGTCGGCGTGGCGCTGCTGCTGTGTGAGGACATCGTTCAGGCGCGGATGCTGGCGAGCGATCTCGACGCGCTCAACCAGACCCGGCGCGAGATCGAGCAGGGGATGCAGGTCGAGGCGCTGCAGCTGTGCGAACAGCTCGAACGCAGCAGCGAGACGCTGCCCTGCGGTCTGGCGATGTATCACCCGCAGTGGCATCAGGGCGTCGTCGGTATCCTGGCGTCTCGCATCAAGGAGCGTTTCCATCGCCCGGTTATTGCGTTCGCCCCCGCGGGCGACGGCATTCTGAAAGGCTCGGGCCGCTCGGTTGCCGGCCTGCACCTGCGCGACGCGCTGGAGCGGTTGGACACCACCTGTCCCGGCCTGATGCTGAAGTTCGGCGGGCATGCGATGGCCGCCGGGCTGTCGCTGGAAGAAGCGCGTTTTGAGGAGTTTCGCCAGCGCTTCGGCGAGCTGGTCGGCGAGTGGCTGGATGCCTCTCAGCTACAGGGCGTCATCTGGTCCGACGGCGAGCTGGCCGTCCCGGAACTGACGCTGAGTACCGCGCAGCTGCTGCGGGACGCCGGTCCTTGGGGGCAGACGTTCCCCGAGCCGATATTTGATGGTCGCTTCCGCCTGTTGCAACAGCGTCTGGTGGGGGAGCGGCATCTTAAGGTGATGGTGGAGCCGCTGGCCGGCGGCCCTCTGCTGGACGGCATCGCGTTCAACGTGGATACCACGCAGTGGCCGGACAGCAGCGTCCGGCAGGTGGAATTGGCCTACAAGCTGGACGTGAACGAGTATCGCGGCAAGCGTTCGGTGCAGCTGCTTATCGAACATTTGTGGCCGCTGTAGCGTGAGCTTTTGCCTGAATCCGGCGGGCGCGGCGACGCCTTTTCGTCGTGCGCGTCCGCCGGTAAAAACTGAACGGATCGCTATAAACCCCGACGTGGATCCGTTACAATTCGCCGTTTGAATACACGTCGTCCCTTTGACCAACAAAAGATCTTAACCATCATGTTTGAAATTAATCCGGTAAAAAACCGAATTCAGGACCTGTCTGAACGGACAGTGGTTCTGAGGGGGTATCTTTGACTACGATGCCAAGAAAGAACGCCTCGAAGAAGTAAACGCCGAGCTGGAACAGCCGGACGTTTGGAACGAGCCTGAACGCGCTCAGGCGCTGGGTAAAGAACGCTCCTCTCTGGAAGCGATCGTCGATACCATCGACCAAATGACGCAGGGGCTGGAAGATGTCTCCGGCCTGCTGGAACTGGCGGTGGAAGAAGACGACGAAGACACCTTTAACGAAACCTGCGCTGAACTCGACGGACTGGAAAATAAACTCGGCCAGCTCGAATTCCGCCGTATGTTCTCCGGCGAGTACGACAGCGCGGACTGCTATCTCGACATTCAGGCGGGTTCCGGCGGTACGGAAGCGCAGGACTGGGCCAGCATGCTGGTGCGTATGTACCTGCGCTGGGCGGAAGCCAAGGGCTTTAAAACCGAAGTGATTGAAGAGTCCGACGGAGAAGTGGCCGGGATCAAATCCGCCACTATCAAAATCATCGGCCATTACGCCTTCGGCTGGCTGCGGACGGAAACCGGCGTGCATCGTCTGGTGCGCAAAAGCCCGTTCGACTCCGGCGGCCGTCGTCACACCTCCTTTAGCTCGGCTTTCGTCTATCCCGAAGTGGATGACGATATCGATATCGAAATCAATCCGGCCGACCTGCGTATCGACGTTTATCGCGCCTCCGGCGCCGGCGGTCAGCACGTTAACCGAACCGAGTCTGCGGTGCGTATTACCCATATACCAACCAACATCGTTACCCAGTGTCAGAACGACCGTTCGCAGCATAAAAACAAAGATCAGGCGATGAAACAGCTGAAAGCCAAGCTGTACGAGTTTGAGATGCAAAAGAAAAATGCTGAAAAACAGGCGCTGGAAGACAACAAGTCCGACATTGGCTGGGGAAGCCAGATCCGTTCTTATGTGCTGGATGATTCGCGCATCAAAGACCTGCGTACCGGGGTGGAAACACGCAACACCCAGGCGGTGCTCGACGGCGATCTGGACAAATTTATTGAAGCAAGTTTAAAAGCGGGGCTATAAGGAATCCACATGTCTGAACCACAATCTCAGGGTGCCGAACAGGCGCAGGATCTTAATAACGAACTCAAGGCGCGTCGCGAAAAGCTGTCCGCTCTGCGTGAAACCGGCGTGGCCTTCCCGAACGATTTTCGTCGCGATACGACCTCCGATCGGCTGCACGCCAGCTACGATGATAAAGATAACGAAGAGCTGGAGCCGCTGGGTCTGGAAGTGACCGTCGCCGGGCGCATGATGACCCGCCGTATCATGGGCAAAGCCTCTTTTGTGACGCTGCAGGACGTGGGCGGCCGCATTCAGCTGTACGTTTCCCGTGATGACCTGCCGGAAGGCGTTTACAACACGCAGTTCAAAAAGTGGGACCTGGGCGATATCCTGGGGGCGCGCGGTAAACTGTTTAAAACCAAGACCGGCGAGCTGTCCATTCACTGTACTGAACTGCGTTTGTTGACCAAGTCGCTGCGCCCGCTGCCGGATAAATTCCACGGTCTGGCCGATCAGGAAACGCGTTACCGTCAGCGCTATCTGGACCTGATCGCCAATGACGAATCCCGCAATACGTTCCGCATCCGTTCCAGGGTGATGTTGGCTATCCGCAATTTCATGGTCGAAAACGGGTTTATGGAAGTGGAAACGCCGATGATGCAGGTGATCCCGGGGGGCGCCTCCGCGCGTCCGTTTATCACGCATCACAACGCGCTGGATATCGATATGTATCTGCGTATCGCGCCGGAGCTGTACCTGAAGCGTCTGGTGGTCGGCGGCTTTGAACGCGTCTTCGAAATCAACCGCAACTTCCGTAACGAAGGCATCTCACCGCGTCATAATCCCGAATTCACCATGATGGAGCTTTATATGGCGTATGCCGACTATAAAGACCTGATTGTGCTGACCGAAACGCTGTTCCGCAGGCTGACGCAGGACGTGTTGGGCACCACCACGGTGGAATACGGCGACCAGACATTTGACTTCGGCAAGCCGTTCGAGAAGCTGACGATGCGCGAAGCTATCTGCAAATACCGCCCTGAAACCAACGTGGCGGATTTGGACGATCTGGAAAAAGCCACGGCGATTGCGCAGTCTCTGGACATCAAGATCGAGAAAAGCTGGGGTCTGGGCCGAATTGTGACCGAGATCTTCGAAGAAACGGCGGAAAGCAACCTGATCCAGCCGACCTTCATCACCGAATATCCGGCGGAAGTGTCGCCGCTGGCGCGCCGTAACGACGAAAATCCGGAGATCACCGATCGCTTTGAATTCTTTATCGGCGGCCGTGAGATCGGCAACGGCTTCTCCGAGCTGAACGATGCGGAAGATCAGGCCGAGCGTTTCTCTCAGCAGGTCAGCGCGAAGGATGCCGGCGACGACGAGGCGATGTTCTATGACGAAGACTATGTCACCGCGCTGGAGCACGGCATGCCGCCGACGGCAGGTCTGGGCATCGGTATCGACCGTATGGTGATGCTGTTCACCAACAGCCACACCATCCGCGACGTTATTCTGTTCCCGGCCATGCGCCCGCAGAAGTAATGACGGTGATGTCCTCATTGCATGAGGCCGCCATCAGAGGAATACCGTGCCGTTCTGAATGTTTTAGCCCCACGCCTTGCGTGGGGTTTTTCTTTTCTGGGCTCTGCGTAAACTTTTGGGGGCGTTGGTGTGGTGTGTTACTGCGAGCGGGCTAGCGTTCAGGCGGAATGCGTGTGCCCCTGTTATCGAGGAAGAGGAAATAAAGGGAAATATCGGCCTGCTTGCCAAATATTTGACGCAAGCCGTGATATCGCCGATTCTTCTCCAGCAAATTTAATTGCTTAAAACGCAGGCAGTTTGACGGGTTTTTATCTTGCCCGGCAAACAGATGGCGCTATAATGCGGGCACTTCTCCGTGCGGGCGTAGTTCAATGGCAGAACGAGAGCTTCCCAAGCTCTATACGAGGGTTCGATTCCCTTCGCCCGCTCCATAGCCTTTCTTAAAGTACTCCAACTTACTGAATCCTAAGGGATATGGCTTAAAGCCTCCTGATAGTTTTACTCACTGTGACCAACACTGTGACCAACTTTGTTGAAGTAGTGAGCAGACCTAAGGCCTCAGTACATGCTCAATTCAAGAACCTACCTTTATCAGCGTAATGGCGTCTTCTATATCCGTCTTAGGATGAAGGCCGTAGGACGCTTCCCGGCTTCGCTTCCACAACATAAACGTTATAAACTTACGTCTGTATCATTACGGACTAAGGACCGGCGTACCGCTATGGCTAACTCACGACATATCAAGGCAGCACTTAAGGCAATACAAGCAGATAGACCCGATGCCTCCTATGGGGAGATGCGTGAGCACCTTAGGGATATCGCTGAGTGGGAATTGTCCACCGGGCGTTCAGACCTCTTTGAGTCGGACATGAGAGACCTGTATCGTGACCAGTACGGAGAACTCGGTGAGAACCTTACGGATGCCTTGGCGAGTGAACCGCTTAGTATTGACCAGCACCGCTACATTCATGAGGCCTTGGGAGTTATCAGGGCCTGCATGCGGCGTATCGAAGCGGGAGACAGTAAGCCTCTTATAGATTACATCGATGAATTTAATGATATTGATAGGTTAAACGGTCAGGCATCTGTGTCCCTATCTGTTAGTGCCCCGGAAGTTAAACCCTGTGTCACCGTAGCGAGCCTTTTTGAGCAATACGAAGCGGAAAATTCACAGAACTGGAAGCCTGCCACCTTAAGGGAAAACAAAGCGGCTCATACTGCATTACTCGAAGTCTTCGACCATCTCGGTCTTAATGGTGATGCTAATGTGATAACGCGTGTTGACATGCTAAGGGTTCGTGATGTGCTCCAGAAGCTACCTAAGAACCGTAAGCAGCGCTTTAAGGATGCCACGTTGATTGACCTACTGAACCGTGATGATAAGACAGATTGTCTGGATGTTGTCACCATCAATAACAAGTATCTCATCAAAATGGCAGCAGTCTTTAAGTGGGCTGTCCGTAATGACCTGATTAAAAAGAATATGACTGAGGGGCTGGAACTGAAGGTTCCCCAGCGTAAAGCCTCTGAGGCCCGTAACGCCTTCTCTACGGAGCAGGTGAGGCAACTACTGATCGCCGCTAAGGAGTATTCTCTGAATCCCTTTGGTAAGCCCTTTCACTACTACGTTACCGCTTTAGCTGCTACCACTGGAGCGCGGCTTAATGAGGTGGCTCAACTTCAGGTCAAAGACGTTAGGACCACTGAGGCTGGGACCGTCTATATCCATATCAATGAAGATGATAGCAGCCTGTCGGGTAAGAGCATCAAGAACGCTCACAGTGATCGCTGTGTGCCTTTGGTTGATGGAGCCTATGGTTTTGTATTGGCTGACTTTAAGGCGCTTGTAGAGGCTCGTAGAGGCGCTGATGGTGATGATGCTATGGTGTTTGATGGCCTTCGACTCATGAAGAACGGTTACGGCGAGCAGGTGAGTAAATGGTTTAACAGAACGTTGTTACCCAAGGTGATTACTGAGCGGGACGGTTTAGCGTTCCATTCGTTCAGGCATACGGTAGCCACTCAGTTAAAACAACATGGCATCGAATTGGCCTACGCTCAGGCGATACTGGGACATAGTTCTGGGTCGATTACTTATGACCGCTATGCGAAGGAGGTCGAGGTGGATAAGCTGAGCGGTGTATTGGCTACCGCTATAGGGAGGGGCCCATAAATATTTTATTGGTGTCTCTCTCTTGGTGTCTCTCTTGCTATATCCTTTAGTTCTAAAGGACACCTCTGGTTATTCCAATCAATAAGGCCCACTATAGGGGGAGGACTACCACCTCTATCCGTTCACTAATCTCATATCAATCAACATTCAGACTCTCGGTACGCCTTCAAGGTTACGGGGAGTCGCCCAGTAGCGAGCCGCGCTAGCGGTGCCTAGCTAACGCTACGCCCTACATATGCACGTTAACTCAAGGTGGAGACCTCGAGACTTAACTCTTAACTTTCAACTAACAGCGAACCGTATGCACTCAAACCTAGTGATAGCTTAAGGCAACAGCTTTAAGCGAACTCACAGGGACATACGGCCGACTAAGCGCTTCAGGGGGTGATGGGCCTGAAGAAAAGCTACAGCATGTAAGTATCTCTATATTTCACATATAGGGAGGCTTCGGGTACTGGATGGGTTAACCTTAAGGTAACTGAAGAGAACTAAGAGTTATCTCTAGTAATCATTAATTAATCTTTAATTAGTCTTTTATACTTTAAGTAATCTTTAGACCTTAGAGTAATTCTTAGAGACACATAATTCTTAAGACCACTCTAAGACCTATGAGTATTGGGATTGATATAGATTAATAATCATCCCATCTCTGGGTCAACCCTCCACCTCTAAGGTCACCGATAGCCAGCTCTCCACCTTTAGGTCAACTCCAAGCTCCACTATCTGCCCACACCTAAGCGAGAAGCTCGGTAGTCTTCGGGTGTCTCAGGTAGTCTTCGGGTGCCGTTCCGCATCTGAGGGTCTCTTGGTCCTACCCTATTGTTAGCAGGCGTAGCGTTAGCTAGCTACTGGCTTATGGTCACATTAGGTCACTACAGACCCTGCGGAACCACTTTCGAAAATGAAAAGTGGATACCCTTAGGTGGCAACCTAATGATAATGGCTCTCCTCCATCATTAGCATTACTTATTCCCAATAAGGCCCGCTATAGGAAGACGGTGATGCTAATCACATCGGACACTCACACAGTCATCCTTCCGAATACCTCATGACCATCTGCACCGTGTCATCACACAGACACAGTTTCATTCAATCACAAAGTCATTCTAAATGTGCACCCTTTGCCTTCAGGTTTCCCTTTGTTGTGGGGCCTTTGTGTGGCCTGAGGGGTGTGACTTAGGGTGCCCATTTAAAAGGAAAACACAACATGAATAATTCTACTAACACCAATCCTAACGCCTTCTATACGATTATCATTGAGGGCCATAAGTTCACCTCGGACGCTGAGGGTCGCTGGGACCTGACGAACATCTGGAAGACTTTGGGTCTGCCTAAGAGTAAGCAGCCCAACCGGTGGCGTACCGCGTCTGCAAAGAGATTGTCCGACCGCCAAAAAATGGAGGTCGTGAAGATTGGCCTTGAGAGCACCACCTACGCAGACAAACAGGCTACCCTTAAGTACGCCGCATGGGTCTCCGAGGACTTTGAAGACATGGTCTATGCGGCTTTTGAGGCCGTCCTAGCGATGCCTGAGGTTGCCGCCGTGGTAGCTAATAAGATGGTTGAGCATGGTCATCTTACTGAAGCTGAGGCTTTAGAGGCCCACTCAGAGGAGAACGCAGACAGGGACTTTGCGTATCGTCAGCTTAAAGCACTACAGCCGAAGACAACCAATAAGCAGCTCTACATGTCCGTTCTTCGAGGCTACCTCTCGCTGTCTCAAGCTGACGCTCAAGGCTTCAAAGGTGTCTGGCGGAAACGCTGTATGCTTTCCTTAGGCCTCTAAACTGTCAAGCAGGAAACTACTGTACATTTAATCAGGCCCGCTATAGGGAGACCACCACGACACAGCTGGTCAGTATCCCACCTCGGATTCATCACCGCGACACTTCTCACCGTAGACATTAGGCATCATCTGGTTCTTCGACGTCCCATAGCGGCGTCCCCCGGATAGCCTCATGCCTACTGAGTATATGACCCACCTTCCTAATGAGCCTAGAGAACTACCTTAAGTTGCCGCCTGTAAAACAATGGGGATTGTGTAGGTGCCGGGAGACCCCGGTTAGGCAACCTAGGGTGGTTCTCTAGATTCATTGGGCAAAGTGTTTCTCCCGTTATGGGACCTTCTGCTACCTTCGCGGTGGCTCTGGGTCCCTCCTTTTTGCCCAATATTGGACTAAGGAGACCATCCAATGACAACCCGTAAGACAGACCGAGAGGTCAACAAAGAGGTCCTCAAACGTCACCTTTCGGCGTGGCTGGATGGACCACTCACATTCACCGCTACAGCCCACCAAGTGGCCGAACTCACAGGTAAGCACCTGAAGCACGTCAGACGCGACATTAAGCGCATGAGGGAGCGCAGGGGTCAGCCCCTAGGCACCCTTGAGGTCCTTGAGGGACACGACTTCCTAATGCTTCTGGCAAGCTACAACACACCGGTTAGCTTCGAGGTCATTGAGGCATTGGCTGAACTCTATAGTGACAAAGGAGAACCGACCCTATGAACCCTGACCAGCTTGACCCGAGGAATCCTGAAGACCGCAAGGCTCTGCGCCTAATGACCGTGCCTATCAGGAACGTTGTGAAAGCATTGGGCCTCTGCCCGCTGTCTTGGCGCGACCGTTATACGCGCACTCAGTTATGCCGGATGGCTGTACAGAAAGGGCTGACCCTACGTGATTTTGTATTCAGTAAGAATACGTAACCATTGATTGCCCGTAATTATCCATAACTATCCAGAAACCTTAAGTATCAATTGTATCAACCCACTGACCAAAGGAGAACACACTATGTCTATCAATCCGAAACTTCCGACCATGGGTATCGTAGACCAAAAGGTAACCCTGAGTAAGGACCTTAAGACCGTGCTGTACATCGGCCAAGAAATCCCTACCGAGCATTTCATCAAGGTGACCGTACCGTCGCTGCTGGGCTACTACGCGCCGGGGTCTGGTGGTGCTAATTCACTACTGAGTGAGCTGTCCGCTAATGGCTTCAGCATCACTGGGTTCTCACGCCATCACCAACTGTGGGCAGACTACATCCGACGTAACCGTGAGGAACAGGCCCGCCGTGAACTGGAAGCGAAACAGCATCGTGAACGCATGGCTGCGCTTATGGCTACACCTGAAGAGATCGCTGAGGCTGTGGCTCAACGTAAAGCCCGAGAAGCCGAACTGGAAGCGCGCTTCGGTGCTCGCGGTAAGTCCGCTGCATTCGGTGACCTATAAGCCCTCAGGCTTTATGGCCCGCTAATGGGTGTCTACGGGCACCCTACCTAAATGACAACTTTAAAAGGAGTATCATACCCATGAATAAACCAACCAATAAGACCCCTATGAGCACCCTAGCGTCTCACCGTACCGGTACTGATGGTCGCAAGCTGCCTAACTCTGTGTGGGGCACTGATGTCTCACGTACTGAAATCGTCAAGTCCAGCGGCTCACAGATTCTGAATGTGGGCTATACGGACCGCTCAGGCAACCAAATGGCCTTCGGCAATGACTCACACGACTACGTTCAGGCCTTGGAGAAATCCTTAGATGCCACCTTCAATGATGGTGACTTCGCTGAAGCAGTCTGTGAACATGTCTTCCCGGCAGAGTTCCGCCCCTTCGGCACCCAACCGACCCCGCTGAATGTCCAGTTGTTGGAGGACCGTACCGTTGTGTTCAACCCTGAAGGTAAGCTGGACCGTACAGGTCTGCCGACCGCTAAGGCTATCGCTGGGTCTGCCGTAATGGTGGCTCCGGTGCTGCACGGCGAAGACAAAACCAAGACTGGCATCATGTGCTCTGTAGCGACCCATGTGTCTGACTATGAGATGATGGCGGGCTGGACTGCTGGTAGCCTGACCCGTACCGTTACCAATATGCAATACCAGATGTGCCGTGTGCTGGCGGGCAACGTGACCAAAGTCTTGGCAGAGACCCCGGACCTCGTGACCATCCCTTGTGACAAGCTGAGCACTAAACCCTCAGATGCCGCTGAAGACCTGCTGGATGCCCTAGCGGTTAACTTACCGGTCCACTTAGGCAACACCTTGGATTGCTTCGCGCTGCTGGTCCCTGAGAAACTGGAGGCCGTCTTAGAGCGTGCTGCACAACGTGCGGGTCATGAAGATGCCTCTGAGCTGTTCGGGTGCACCATCATGGGCTACTTGGGCGATGATACTGGTGTCTACCTGCTGCCTCGCAACTTCGCTATGTTGTCCTTCCGGTCTACCCGCCAAGGTGACACCGTTAAGATTAACGTTACTCGTTCCCCTGAGCGTTCCGGCTACGACGTCGAAATGATTACTGTACTGGACGTTATGGCTACCGGGACCGTCAAGGTTGAACAAGGCAAGTTTGGTGTTCAGGCTACCGCCGAGTTTCCTGTAGTCCACCGCCTGACCTTCGGGGAAACTACCGCACCGGTAGAGCCTACCCCTGAGGAAGAAGCCCCTAAGTCTAACGACTAAGCATCACTTCAAGCGTCCTGAGGTTCACTCAGGGCGTCCCCTTTCGTAAGGCTAACGCAATGCCTATCTATCAATATCTACTCGCAAGCCGTCCTGTTTGCATCCTGTGCCTTTGAGACTCCCTTAAGCTATCCCGTGTGGGTAGCCCGTGTGGGGCCTTGCGGGTCTCTGGGATGCGTCTCAGGGTGCAAACAAGAAGGAAACACACAGATGATTAACTTATTTAACATTATTGATTCATATGAGTTTGACCTCAAGGCAATCCTCGCGATTACATAGGGCCAGATGGTAAAGACTATTCCTATGAGGAGGCCGCTAAAGCTGGACTCTTTGATCGTAATGAGGACTCAGAGGAGGTAACCCACAATGACTAAACAGTATGACCCTAACGTTCCCTCAGAGTTCGATAGCCTGATTAATGCTGCCGCTGCTGAGCACGGTATCAATGCAGGTGCTTTCCGTAAACAGCTGTGGTTAGAGTCTCGCTTTAAGCCTGACGCTCAGTCACCCACAGGCCCTAAGGGGATTGCTCAGTTTACCGAACAGACCGCCAGCGCTTATGGTCTGTCTGATGATGACCGACTCAATCCTCAGTTAGCTATCAATGCAGCCGCCAGACACATGGCAGACCTAACTAAGAAGTTCGGAGGCGATGAACTCAAAGCCGCCTTAGCATATAACGTAGGGGAAGGCCCTAAGGGTGCTCCTCAGTTAGCCGCTTATGACCGTGGTGACTTCTCTGCTATCGGTGCTGAGGGTCTCAACTACATGCGGACCATGAGTGACTCAGTGGCTCAGAATGACAAAGTGGCCGCTCTGACGTCCTTCGGGGGTATCTCTCCTAAGGGAAAGGGCATTCCCGCTGAGGATGCCTTTGCAGGTATTAGCAAAACCTCGAAGGTGACCAACGCTCTCCCTGAGTCTACCGGATTCAACGTTGAGGGAGTCTCTCAGGCCGCACCTGCGGAGCCATTTGCTAAGGCTGCGCACTACGCCAAACCTGAGGACAAAGGCTTATTGTCAAACGTATGGAGCGCCACAAAGGATACATGGAAGACATCCACCTTAGGGACTGTAGGGCAAGACCTGAGCAGTGATAATGCAATGTCTATGCTGCAAGCACACTTCACGCCTAACCTCTGGAACTCCCACGAATGGACACCTGAGGAGTTGGCCCGTATTCGCTCTGAGGTAAAAGACCCTCGTTATATTAACTCTGTGCTGGGTGGTGATGCTGAGACCTTAGACGCTCTGATAGTTCGTGCTAACCAGAATGCTGAGGCTGACGCTCGCGTTAGTCAGACCGGGACCGCTGGTATGATTACCAGTATGCTGGCGGGTGCTGCCTTTGACCCTGTGACTTATATCCCGGTTGCTGGTCCTGCGGCTAAAGCTGGTATGCTCGCTAAGGCGGCTTATCGTGGCGCTCAAGCTGCTGGTCTCAATATTCTCTCTGAGGGTGTACGCACTAGCGTAGCGGGTGGTGATGCTGACTATGCAGGCGCGGCTCTGGGTGGCTTAGTGTTAGGCTCCGGGCTGTCCGTGTTGGGTGACTCTGTGTCTAAACTCCGGGCCAACCGTAAGGCCGCTGGTGTGGTTGACGCTGAGCCTGCCTCGAGTGTGGACCCTATCCAGTCTACCGATGTGCGTTTGCGTAGTCGCCTCAAGGCTCAAGCAGCCTCAGAGGTTGCGGACTTTGCGGACCCTAGCGTCATGCCTTTACGTCCTGACGAACTGGTACACTCTGCGCCTAATGGTGTCCCTTATGCTGAGGCTCCTAACGTGTCCTCTACGGGCAACGTCCGGTTAGCGAGCGGTGACATTCTGGCAGGGTCTAACCCTGTGAACCCACGGACCTTAGGGAGCCTTGAGGAGGTTACCAAGATTGAACGTGCAGCCCGTGGCCTGTCTACAGGCTCCGCTACGTTTGACGAGGTAGGGCAAACCATCCTACGCTCTGAGTCTGACGCTGTGCGCTCTCTGGGTCTGGACCTTGTGCGTGCTCCGGTGGGCCTTGAGTCTGGCGCAAGCGGTAAGTATGCGGCCACGGCTTCGGACATTGGGGAGCGTATGTGCTACCTTGACCATCAATTCTTCTCTAACATGGATGACCTGACCAAGAAGGCTATCAATGAGAATGGTTACTCGTGGTATCGTGAAGGGCTGAACCGTGCGGACCATGTACAGGCTGTGTCACGCCGCGTAGCTGAGGCTGTCGAGGACCTCTCAGGGTCTAAGGTCAAGTCTCTGTCTCCCTCAGAGAAAGCGCTGGTAGACCTCATTAAGGAGCATCACCAGTTTAAAGCAGACTCTCTGCGTAACCCTGCGTCCTTCGGGAATGCTGTGGATAACGCTAAGGGAATGCTGGGTGCCTCTCACTTTGACGGTCATTACTACCCGGTGCGCTACTCTGCGTCTGCCCGTTCGGTTGCGCTGTCTCGCTTCGGCGGCTCTGTGCAGGAACTCAAAGAGGCTATCAAGGCTTCTTATCTAAACTCCTATCGGGCGTCACCTGAGGTTAAGGCGCGTGTTGATGCATACCTAGACCGCACCGGTGAGACCCTAGAAGACTACGCTGAGCGTAAGGCTTTCGGGGTGGCTAATGCCTCTGACGATGCGGCTGCACTCTATCACAACTCCGGGGCGCTTGAGGATGTCGTGGCGGATAGCTCTAAGTTAGCCGGGAATGATTACCTTAAAGAGCGTCATTTGTTTGCTAATGACTTTGAGGTGACCCTGCCAGACGGCTCTAAGTTCTCCCCTAATGACCTGCGGTCTTTCACTATGGAGGAAGTCCTTCCGAGCTACAACCGCCGCATTAATGGTGATATCGCTATCTTAGGTGGGACCGGGCGGACTACAGACGAGCTGGTTAAGGTCATTGACGCTATCCCGCCTGACGCTAAGGGTAAGGCTGAGCTGCTGGAGGTTGTCAAGGTACTGACTGGTAGAGCACGTAAAGACCCTGAGGGAGCTTTAGGGACGCTGGCGCGTTCGTTATCCGATTTAGCATACGCCTCTAAGAATGCCTTCATGGGTCCTCAGAACTACACAGAGATTGCCTCTATGGTGACTCGTGGGGGGGATTGACGCCTTAGGCCGCTCTGTCCCGGCGCTAGGTCGCTTCATGAAGAAACGAGGTAAACTGAACGCTAAGGAGGCTAACGAGGTTCACGGCTTGCTATTCGGTAAGGAACTTGATGACTCTATTAGGCCGAGCCGTAATGACATCGTAGAGCGTCTGCGCGGTGTTGCCTCCAATCCTATGGCTAACATTGTAGGGTCCGTTAAGTGGGCCACTGGTTATATGGCTCAACGTCTGCCGATGTCTCGCGTAATGACCTCTACGGTTAACCATATCGTAAGGGCTGCACGTATTGAGACCTTAGGCAATCTGGCGCATGAGGTGCATTTAGGTGGCAAGGCGGCTATTGATTCGCGGTTGCTTAAGTCTGCGGCTATCAGTCCTGAGCAGTACAAGGGCATTAAGTCGCTGATGCAAGAGCATACCTACAGGGACGCTAAGACCGGGGAGTATCGTTTTAAGGATGCTGACGCCATGAAGCTAGACCCGCGCACTATGGACCTGTGGCGACTCGCTGACCACGTTGCAAGTGAAACCATGCTGAGAACCGATAAGGTGTCTCTCCAAGCTGGCAAACAACTAGGTGGCGTCGGTGGTATGGCGATGCAGTTTAAGACTTTCGTGTTGCGCTCAGTCAATGGTCGCTTAGTGAAGCGGTTCTATGAGTCAACCAAGAACGGTCGCGCTCTGGACCAGTCTATGACTATTGCCGTAGAGCTGATGCTGGCGGGCGGCTTCGCTGCGCTCCGCGCTCAAAGTGTCGCTATGTCTATGCAGGCGGGAGACCGTAAGCGTTACCTCGATAAGGCCCTTGACCCTAACGTGTTAGCAATCGGTGCCGTTACCCGTAGTGCAACCTTAGGCGCTCCTCTGGGTGTCTATGGCTTCCTAGCGGGGCCTCTGGGTCTGCCGGGTGCTGACCTTGTGCAGTCTTACCGTACAACGATGAACCCTAAAGCGCCAATGGAGAAGAACGCACGGACCGTTAAGGCTGGCACTACTGATTACGTCTCAGGCGTGATTGACCGCTCTATTGAGCAAGTACCGGGCCTACAGCTTGCGCGGGACCTCTCGGCTACCATAGAGAACTCCGCAAAGGGCGCTCTGTCTCCTCATAAAGCTGACGCTATGGCGGCTAACGATGCGGCTTACCGTTCACTGTCCCGTGTGGTCCCTAATGACCCTGTGACGCAGTGGCTGTTACTCCAGCACTTTGAGAGCAATGTAGGCATCTATCAGGACCAACAACGCACGCGCAATTAAGTAACCCCTTAGTCTATAACTCAAGGTCTCTCTAACGAGGGGCCTTTATGATATGGATTAATCGAAATCAACCACCATTCAAACCTTAAGGGCAACGCTACGTTAAAAACTAACGGGTAGCCCTACGCGCAACCTAACAGAATTCAAGGAGGAGCGCCTAACTGTCAACCAATCACCTAAGGAGGTCCCGATATGAACCACACAGTAACCACCAGACCAGCCCGAAAGAAGCGCACCTTACGCACTGACCGGACCGAGGAGCAACTGATAGCAGACGCTAAGCGAGACTTTGAGTTAGTCCGGGAACACCTGAGGGCAGACCCTGAGTCACCTACTGGTCTGGTCTGGATAGCAGATAGTCATAGTAAGCCGTGGTTGAAATCCTTTAAGGCTGCCGGCTCTGTAGCGGGTCATACGCGAGACCGTAGGGTAAACGTTAAGGGCGTGAACATAGAGCGCCTGAGGGCTATCAAGATGCTACGCACAGGTAAGCCTATACTCTCTCATGATGTGGTCACAGGGTGGCCCTACCGTTTCCGTCTGGACGCCTCAGGGTCTATTGAGGTTCTGCCGTGGGAGGAGTACCGCAAGTTAGCCTATGGTGGCCGCAACGGAAAGAACCCCTTAGGCTGGTAATGTGTGCCTTATAGTGGGTTCAATAGAGAGGGCTTTTAGCTCGCAGACCGCACCACGTCTGGTTTTCCTAATAAGGCCCACTATAGGGGGAGGAGACTCTAAGAAATCTTTTGTCTCCACCTTACGTAATCTTTAAGTCACTACTTTGGAGGATACCTTGAGTAAATTCTATGAGCAGCTGAGACAATCCATCGCTGACAATCAGCATAAACGAGACTCTAAGGCCGCTGCCTCACGCAGTGCTTATAAACCAAACCGTAAGACACCAAAGCGTAGCACTAAGCTGGTCACTGTCCGCTATATGGGCAAGACTATTCGTCTACCTCTAAGGACTGACGGTTCTGTGGTTATGCCTGATGGCTCGGTGAATCATTACAAACAATTAACCGTAGATATGACACCAAGGCGTTGAGACGTCCGTATCTATACTCTTTCAACTAAAAGCGAATCTCTTCTCAAAGAGACCGACTAAGCGCTTCAGGGGGTGATGGGCCTGAAGAAAAGCTACAGCAATTATTATGGTACTCTTATTTGGAGTGAGACCTTAATACTGACTGGATGGGTTTAACTTAAAGACCTTTAATAACTTAAAGAGACTCTAAGTATTAATTTGAGACCAAATTAAAGATTATTACCTTAGAGTTAACTTAAAGACACTTTAGGCCCTTAGAGTGTGATTTAAGTTAACCTTAAGAAGGGATGATTATCATATATCAATCCCAATACCCTAAGCCCTCTAAGGACACCTACAGATGCCTTGTCGTTAGCTGTATCCCAGTGGGTCACTTTACGAACACTCACCGCACACGCACAAGGAGGCTCTCATGGTCTTTCATTACGTTGACCTGCGAGACATCCTTATGTCGCTGTCGCTGGTCTTATGGCTGGTCGATAAGGTCCCTCTCTGGTTTCATCCTTAAGAGGGTCCCTAAGGTTCTTAGAAAAATACCACAAAAATCTCTGCGAGTATCTCAAGGGTAGAGCGCCCAAAGTACCCCCATAGGCCCTCTCAGCCAGCCCAAAGAGGCCCACCCTAAGGGTAACCCAAGGCTTGGCCTCCGGCCTCGCAAGGTCAACTACATGCGCACCTAAGGCCTAGTGTAGGCTTATGGTATCCCAAGGGGTTGACCCTGTCAAGCCTAAGGACTACTCACTGCGCTAGGCTACCTCAAGGCTTGACCATAGACCACTCAATGTGTAACCATGACTGTAACCAAAGGGATTCACCGTCCTTTAAGAAACAATGTGTTAGTGCGTGGCTGTCTTCGATGCTTCGATTCCCTTCGCCCGCTCCAACATCACTTCCAGTAACATCCATTCAAGTCTATCAAACCCAATAATCATCAGGTCAGTATATTTAAAACAAATATGGCCCAATGTGAGTACGAAAAATGAGCCAATTAAATGTATTTCTTAGTGTCGGGAGTGTGGGAAACAGTGAACAGGAGACTTTCGTTCAAGCTATCGAGAACAGGCTTAGAAGCGAGGGCCAACTCCATGTACACTAGGGCGTAATCATTTCAGTTCAGAAGCTCCTCTAAGGCTATTACAGAATGAATGCATAGGTGTGAAGGAACTGTGGTTATTGCGCTTGAGCGATGTATTTCTCTTCCGGAAACGAGCGCAGTAAAGCGTTTTGGCAACGTCACTTATCTTGTCCCCACGACGAAGCATCAGCTCGCGGTAAGTCTGCGAGCATGGTTTTTATCGCATGTTTTATGGATGGTTCTTTGGATTAGACGCCTTTCGGCGTCGGGTATAGGTGCTATGATCGGCATGGCTCAGTCCGGTTGGTGATTTGGAATAATCAGTGATTGATCAGATCGCTTAAATCGGACTGAGTTCACCTTATGGTGATCTACTATTTGGAACAGCTATTCAGGAATACCCATCTTTATCAGTTAAGAGCGGTCTTTCCAGGCGCTAGCTTGAAACTTCGCTGGATATTTGCTTGTAAGCTAATATTGATGAAACAGAGGCTAACAAGCAGCAGAAAAATGCAAAGATAAAAACCGCCGGATACCCAAACAACGAAACAACTACACCACCAACTAGTCCTACAATTAATATTCCTATATCAAAACAAGACTCATAGGTACTCAGCGCCAGGCCAATACTTTCACTAGGCATACTTTTCAATGCCGGAAGGGCAAGCAAAGGATAAATCATTGAAAGACCGAACCCTGTCAGGAAAGACCCCAGCATTGCCTCATAGGGATGAGATGAAAGAGCAATAAATAATAATCCTACAGCTTCTATGGTAATTGAAATTAGTGTCAATTTTAAACCTGAACTATCCGCTTTCCATCCTAATGTTAGTCTTGAAACAACATACCCCACGCCAAATAAAGACAACGCAAAGGCTGCCTGCTGTCCCCAACCATTCTGAATAAAATAAAGCACGAGGAAAGTTGTAATAGAGGCATAACCTATATTAGCCAGAGAAAAACCCGACCCTGCCTTCCATATTCTATGGACGGCATAGGAAAGCTTAGTTTTATTTCTTTCAGGATGAATGGCAACAGGTTTTACGATGGCGACCAACAAAAAACCTAGCGCGGGCAGAATCACCATAGAAATAGCAGAAATGATAATGCCAGTATGATAATACGACCATGTGCCGGCGTAATTACCCAGTGCTAAACCCAGGAACATAGCAATCCCAACCCAGGACATTATTTTCCCGGCATGCTCTCGGCCAACGAGTCCAATAGGCCATGTACCGCTGCAAGTAAAAATTAAGCTCTCGCCAATACCCATCAATATTCGCGAAAAGATGATGATAAAAAATGCCAATTTGGCTGAATCGATAAAACTGAAAGAAAATAAACAAAACAGTCCCGCGAGCAAAGTGAGGGACAGTCCCAATATCATTCCTTTTCGTGGTCCATGATTGTCAGAATATCTACCTGCGGCGGCTCGCGAAAATAACGTGGACAATGATTCAGCGGCGACAACGAGCCCAACATAAAAAGCAGAATAGCCGAGCGATTCACTGACATACAAAGGCAATGTAGCTAAAGATAACCCAAGTGTAGTTATGGCCATAAAAAGGATGCTCGCGACACAGCTTGCGGCAAAAATACTATTTTTTATCTTATACATGGCTATTTTTCCTCATAAATAACTTTGTCACCGTCAAGAGTTATTCGGCCCTCTATGAATGCACGAACTGCACGGTAAATCATTTTTTTCTCTGCCAGTAAAATAGCTTCTTTCAGCTCATTTTCAGTCATGCTATTCGCTATCCTTACTGGTTCCTGATCTATAATAGGCCCTGCGTCAACCTCATCATTAATGAAGTGCAATGTCGCCCCTGAAATTCTAACACCTTGGTTAATTGCCCTTAATTGGGCTTTATCTCCTGGAAATGCAGGTAGTATCGAGGGATGTGTATTCATTGTTTTATGACCGAATTGGTAAACAAATTTGGATGAAAAAATCCGCCTAAATCCGCCTAAAATGATCAGATCTACGTCAATCTCATTTAAATAGTCGGCTATTTTTTTCTCAAAACAGTCTCTGCTTTCATAATCCTGATGATTGACTTTTATGACTGAAACCCCTATAAAAGCAGGGTTGTTGGCGGCTTCAAAATCACGATTATTAGTCAGAACAAGGCTTAATGTCGCAGGTAAGCAAGCATCGGCAACAGCATCTTTCACCGCTGTTAATAACGTGCCACGGCCTGAGAATAAGAAGGCTATTTTTTTCATAATTTAATCATCTCTCTAATGGCAGAATACTGACTCTCATTATCAAATAATGTTGAATCTATGAAGGTTGTATTATCGATAATGGTTTTTCCATTAATCATCACCTTACAGGGTGATTCGTGGTTTAACATTTTCAATATTGAAATGGGGGTGTTTATATATCCAGAATTTATTAATTTTCTATCGTAGAATATCAAGTCAGCCTTAAAACCCGCTTCTATCCTACCTGTTTGAGAGAGTCCTAATGAATTTGCACCGCCTTCGGTAAGTACTTTTAAAATATAAGTAGCACTGACCTTTTTTGCGAAATCTTTGTCGCCGTGATGATAAACAGACATAAGCGCATCAAAAGTTATATCGTTGACAGGATTCACCATTGCGGCATCAGTCCCTAATCCAATCGTCATTGATGAGAGATCTTTCAATGGTAACGTTCCTGCGCCAACGAAACTGTTGCTGACGGGGCAATGGATGATATTACAACCACCAAGGAGGAGTAAGTTTTTATCCTTTTCTGACAAATGGCAGCTATGAATAAGCGTCGTGTGGCTATCTAATACATTCAGTTTCGCTAAACGTTCAATACCACTCATGCCATATACGTTATGATGTAAAATGACTTGATGCGCACCTTCGTGCATGTGAACGAAAAATTTAGTGCTAATTTTTTTAGCAATATGATGCAATTTCTTGATTAAATCATCATCTGCAGATAATTCAGAAGCTGTCGCTGGAGAAACAACAATAAGACTTGATTTGTATTTTTCTTCAGCGTCAAAGAACTGACAAGTGATCTCCTCAATACTTTTACTCTCAGGACTTTTGCCACTACCAATCCATTGGTTATTTTGACAATAGCTAATTACCGCACGTGCCCCAATTTTTTGAGCAGCTCGGATATCACTCTCAATTCTGCTGGTGAATAAGCCGAACGTTGTTACCCCTTTTTTCAACGCTGACATCATAGACTTTAGCGATGCGACATATTGTCCCTCAGAATCTTCGAGACTGTTGTTTGTGTGCACGGAGTCAAGCACAACATCAATCGGCGAAAAGTCTAGCATTCCACCATATATTTCTTTGCTTGGGTGGAGATGAGCATTAACCATTCCAGGTAATATAATGAAATCATATGAAGGGATAACTGTTTCATCGCTTCTTTCTGCAATGTTATTACCGATTTCGATAATATAACCCGCAGATACTCTCATGTCACCGTTGAATAGACGCATAGCCGTGGAATCAAGATACGTTATATTTTTAAATAAAAGATTTTGATCCATTTTTCAACTCCGATAATTCTTTATAAATTTTTTTAAATGAGGTTTTCCCGTCATACTTTAAGGTTTTTATTCCTAATTTCTGACACGGAAGAATATCATTCTCTACGCTATCTCCCACCATGATGGCTTGCTCCGGCCTAAGACGAAAGTCTTCAAGAATTCTCATGAAAAAATCAATGTTAGGCTTACAGTTTGGATGTGCATCACCAAAATAAAATCTATCAAAAAAGGTTATTATTTTATGCTTCTCGAGCTTTTTAAGCTGAATTTCTTTCATCCCATTGCTGCAAATTATTAAATGGAACTCAGACTGTATTTTTTGTAAAAGAGAAATCCAGTTATTTGTTAAATGACAATTTGATATATAATTTTCCCAGAAAACCTCTTCAAATATCAGCTTATGCTGCGTCCTGATATCAAACCAATCAAATATATAATCAAATCTTTTTTTCAATACATCGCTTATCGTTATCTTGCCGATTTCAAATTGAGACCATAGCGTATGATTGCGCTTCTCGTAGGCATGAAGAAATATTATAAAATCATACTTCTCATTGATATAATCAAGTTCAGCTAATTGTTGCTTTAAAGCAGATATCGCTTTCATTGCCCCAGCGCGGTGATCCAGAAGTGTGTCATCAATATCAAAAATAACTAGCTTGACCATATTGGCCCCCCTCTTTGTACTACCAGAGAACCAAATGCGCATTTCAATGCAGTCTCAAATTCTTGAACTCGTGTATAAAGACCATAAGTGAGAACCCCATTCGTCCCTAGTTTTTTCAAATCGTCATCGCTAAATTGTGGATATAAATCCAGAACCAGGTCTGATAGTTTTACATTTTTCGAGAGCTTGGAGGTAATGTCAGATGGAAGCATCACCTTTCCACTGCAACCATAATAATATTTATTTATCCTCGTCTCCTTTATAACAGCCCATCCATAGATAAAAGTTCCAAATTCACATTTATTAATAAGCCCTTCGAGGGCTATGATATAATCCGCATGTATTGAAGATGTTTCTTTTTCTACATTTTCAACACGGTTATGACATCCTTTTATCGCTTCATCATCATCTTCAGGTGTTTCACTTATTCCTGAGGTGACGTTGTAATGATAAAGGCTGAAATTCGGGAAGAGTTCAGTGCATACTTTTCTTACAGATGAAATCTTGGCTTCATTTTCAGAACTGAGTAATATCGTCACACATTTATTGCGCATGTTGATCGATCCATTGTAGAAGATAGGTGTTTTTACTTCCCGTTAGAATGTCAACTAACGTTTCACGTGCTGACTCAATAATGGGCATCTCGCTATGCTCGTTTGAAAGAATACTTTCAGCTACGCTGTTAGCTTTAGATAATGATTTGTCATAAATTTGCGTAAACGTCGTTTTCATTACCGTGTTCCCTAACATAAGATTTGGGATACCACTTTCAGTCAGATCCTTCCACATTAATTCATGCAGGAAGGAAAAGAAACCCATATCATAAGGAAGCCCTGTAATCACATCAGTGCTTCTTGACATAACCTCGCAAAATAGATGATTTTCTCTGATGTAAAATTGAATTCCTATAGTACAAGGAAAATCCTTGGTTTCAGACTTATGGTAATTCTGGTTTATATTTATTATCGCACGTCTTGAGTCATTGTTATTCAATAAAACACTTTTAGCCCAGTTATATTGATTGACATATTTTTTGACGGGTTCATAAAAAACATAATATCCATAATTAGAATTGACATTTCCATCTTCATCTATCAGCGTCATCCAGAATTTAGATGCTTTAGCCAATCCTTCCTCGGCTTTCAATTTTCCGCTAAAATAGGCTAAAAACTCTCTGGTGAGATATTTTACCGCCCCACTCCTAAGATTATGCAAGCGATTTCTTGGATTCCTCAGAACATAGTTGACGCCATATGCCTGAAGCGCGCTCCCAGCTCTGGAAGATATTTTCTCACCTGATGTAAGAATATGGTACACACCATTTTTAACTAACTCATCAACCGAATTTCCAAAAATTGTTGAAAATTCATCTACCCATTTCATTCTATCTTCTTCAATGAAAGAAATCATACTTCCCTCTTAAATAAAAATTTAAACATTAGTGAATAAGTATGGTGTGTTACTTCTAACGATGTGCAAAAATCTTAAAATAGTTACGCTAATTATCTACACTATATATCTAAAGACGGATTTAAATTCTAGTTAAATGGCTGTTTCTTCCTTTTCAATTGTTGGTTATTGCTATACGTAGACTTCTCTGTACGTAATATTTTTTATTTGTTGAGATAGGCTTTTACTCACAAAGAAGGAAAATTAATCATAACTCCCCCTATCTGCAACAGATATATTTTTATAAATAATCACACTAAAATTTTTTTAAGATGTCAGCATTACTCACGTGTACGAGATAAATAGATATAATGAAAATGCTTATTGCATGTTTCCCCTCATATTAATTACGACAAGATGAGAACCATTCGTTGTCTTATTAAATATTACCTCAAGCTAACCGAATTACCATTCGGTCAAATTTTAAATCAATACTCTTCCCGGTGATTAATTTAAGTTGAAGAATAAATTCAGCATATTGGTTTGTAAATCCCTCTATTGGTCCTTATACTAAAGAAAAAATTTCTTTAATACGCGTAAGGTCGTTTATGGAAAGCCTTAAAGGGATGACTGCGTTTGTTTCTGCCGCCGAACTTCTCAGTTATGCTGGTGCGGGGCGGGTCTTGGGGGTGTCTTCCTCCGCCATCGCCAAAAGTATAGCTAGGCTTGAGAATGAACTGGGGGTTAGACTATTTCATAGAACAACCCGCAGTATTGGGCTGACAGAAGAAGGGATGGTTTTTTATGACCGTTGCAAGCATATTCTTGATGATATATGCGACGCACAAGCCATGATTTCGTCCACTAGGTTGCGCTCTAAGGGCAGACTCCGCGTTAGCGTGCCACAGATTTTCGGCCACAATCTGCTGATGCCATTGTTGCCTCGCTTCCTAAAAGAGTATCCAGAAATCGAACTTGATATCGATTTCGAGGACCGTGTGATTGATATCATTGGCGAAGGAATAGATGTTGCTGTCAGAAGTGGCGAGCTCAGAGATACAAGATTGATTGGTCATCGGCTCGGAGAACAGCATTTCGTCGTTTGTGGTTCCCACTATTATTTAGAAAAACATGGTTGCCCCCAAACTCCCAGCGACCTTCTCAAACATAGTTGTATCCACTTTAAATACCCCTCAAATGGTCTTCTTGCCCAATGGTCGTTTTCATCGCCGAATACCCACCTAAATCTCCCCCGTAATCTTATCTTCAACAATACGGATGCCGGGTTGCGTGCTGCGATTGATGGTCTTGGTCTTGCTCATCTGCCTGTGTATGTATCAGAACCCGCAATTAAAAATAAGTCACTGCAACCCATACTCACCGAGTTCATGGTACCACTCGGCTCGTTATCACTTATCTGGCCATCTAATCGGTATCTGTCTCCCAAAGTCCGAGATTTTGTTGATTTCGTCATTGATGCCGTGCGTTCCAACCCGTCAATTTTCGAGCCAAAATTTGTTTAACAAATAATAGGCGTTGTATTTTCAGCACTCATTACTTTGTGGTCTATAGGTACATTTTAGATGTTTTAATAAGCTGATAACAACCCCGAGTTTTACTACAGCTGCCGACGTAACTGGCTTTTCCTGTGCGGCTGTACAACGCTCCAGCCAGATAATATTTTCGTTTTTCCCTGGCGTTACCCCCTTGTGGATACCCAGTTTTCGAACTATTGCGAGATGCCGCCGGGTCGTGATACCCCCATGATGCGTTTGAAGCGTGCCTTTTATCGACTTCCTCGCGGCGAAGAATGACGCGACTGTTCTCTGTTTTTCACTACACAGAGTAAAACCGACGCAAATGTTTGGCATGTGTTGCATGAATGAGTCAAGAAATAGAGTCATCGTATTTCTCAACACGCGAAAAAAGTACGTTTTAATCCCTCTACGACGCTTTTTTATTTCTCATATTCGATAACTTTTTCAGAAAATTTCAACACCTTTTAAAAACCTTGATGGCAATTAAGAACACCGTAAACGAAGATTAGAACGTAACCGCGGGCTGAGCTCATATATTAATTTGAGAGTATTTAAAATCCTTGTTTCTTAATGAGATTCCATAATTAAATGAAATTAAAAATATGTACAAGGCGTGTTTGTGTTTGATAAAATTCATAATTACACGTTTGATAAACGTGCCATTTAGCATAAGGTAAATTTGTGATTTTATGGGGTTAGTTTATTGTAGTCGCCACCCAATGGATGCTTCTGAAAAGAGATTTTTTACTCTTGCATGCTTTGTAAAGGAGTGGGGTGATTTTACTATTTAATAAACACAAAGATATACGATTTTTATATTTTTTTGTGTTTTTATTTTGATTTTATTGGTTTTTTATATTGCGGTAGCAGTTGTTGAATGCTTTTGTCTGACCTTCATCCATGATGTGAATCAACAAAAGTGGCGGGAAAGTCTTGATTCAATGTTGTCACGCTACTCTTGTCTCTACTTTTTTCTGTTAGCTGTGGTCTTCATGTGTTTAATCCGATGCCAGCCTGGCGACAATGCGCCCTACGATATTTGTCATTATCTGTTTCTCTGGCCTTGTTTTCTCGCTTCAGTCAGCAGTTTTGTATTTTCCGCAACGATGGCTTTTTCTCGGTCTCATTATTGAGATGGGTTTTGCTATTTCTAACCGGTTTACCTGCTGATGTTAATTAATGACGAAGCAATGATTACTTTGGAAATTAATATGGCTGGAATAATGAGTCGTGAGTAAGTTGATGTTGATTTTTGGTTATTGACCTAATTTAACGATGTAAGAAAGGAATCCTATGTCAATTTTCGATATGCAGCCCCGTCTGACACGGGAAGCGCAATTCATTCACCCCCTGAGTCGTGCTCAACAAGGCATCTGGTTTGCTCAGCACCTCAATCCTGACGCCAAGGCTAAAGTTTTTAACGTTGCCGAATATTTGGACATACCGACTGCGCTTAACCCACAACGTTTTGAAATGGCGGTAAGAACCACTGTTCAGGAAACGGAATCTCTGCGGGTGCGTTTACAGATTTCGTCCCTTGACGTCACCCAGTCAACGGACATGGTGTCGCCCTGGCGTTTTCCCGTGCTCGACTTCTGTCAGGAAAGCGACCCGATGGAGAAGGCGAACCAGTGGATGGCCGCGGCGTGCGACCAGCCTTTCGACCTGGAACAAGGGCCGCTCTTTTCGTTCGCGCTGATTCAGATCGCGGCGGAACATTTTCTCTTTTACCAGTGTTACCACCATATCGTCATGGATGGTTATAGCGTGTCGCTATTTATTCAGCGGGTAGCGGAACGCTACGCCGCGTTCTCGACCGGAGAAAGGGCTCCGGACAGTGACTTTGTCGGGCTTGCGCAGGCGCAGAAGATCGAGCAGGACTACGAGACCTCTCCCCGCGCACGTCACGATCGGGAATACTGGCTGGAACGGCTTGCGAATAGGCCGGACCCGGTGAGCGTATCCGGTCGGCAGGCCCGATGCGCAGATATACTGCGTCGGCAGCACTATCTCCCCGAGCAGACTCAGCAGCGGCTTCGACGTGTGGCGGAACAGTGTAAAATCTCGTTGCCGGAATTGTTGATTACGCTGGTTGCCTTCTATCTACACAGGGTCACGGGTCGAGAAGAATTGCTGCTGGGGATGCCAATGACGACTCGCGTAAGCAGGGCGTTACGCCGTTACCCCGGCATGGTCAGCAACGTACTTCCGTTGCGGTTGAGCGTAAGTCCGGCAACCACATTGTCCGCTGGGATCGAACAGACAAAACGCGCCGTGTTTGAAGTCTCGCGGCATCAACGCTACCGGTATGAAGCGTTGAAGGCCGATCTGGGGATGGCGGCTGGGCGGGAAACGCTGTTTTCCACACTGATTAATATTCTCCCTTGCCACAACGAGTCGCTGTGTTTTGAAGGAACCGAGGCCAAAATTCATAATCTTCTGCTGGGGCCGGTAGACGACCTCTCCATCACGCTGTTTGACCGAGGGGAAAACGGGGGAATCGAGCTGTGTTTGAACGCCAATGCCGCGCTCTATCAAGAAGGAACGCTAACATGGCATCTGCGTCGTCTGAGCCACTTTTTCACTTCAGCTGCCGCTGAACCTGGCCGGCCCGTCGGAGAGTTTGCGCTACTGTTGCCTGAAGAACTGGCCTTGATGCGACGGTGGCATACCACATCCGCGTCAGTATTCTCCTCTCCCCACTGTCTCCATGAGCTGTTCGAACAGCAGGCCAAGGCCCGGCCCCAGGCCGTGGCGGTGAGTTTTGAAGGCCGCACGCTGAGCTACGACGCGCTGAACCGCCGCGCCAACCAACTGGCCCGCGAACTGATGGCGCAGGGCGTACAGCCCGACAGCCGGGTAGCGATAGCACTGCCGCGCGGCAGCGAGCTTATCGTGGCGATTCTGGCCGTACTCAAGGCCGGTGCGGGCTATGTGCCGCTGGACCCAGGCTATCCGCAGGCGCGCTTGCAGTACATGCTGAAGGACAGCGCGCCCGAGGTGTTGCTGACCTGCAGCAGCAGCCTGCCGTCGCTGGGCGACCTGCCGCCGGCGCTGCCGCTGAGGGTGCTGGACGACGACGCGCATTCCTGGACGCGCCATTCGGAGGAGAACATCCCCGTCGCCTCGCTGGGCCTGACGCCGCATCATCTGGCCTACATCATCTACACCTCCGGCTCCACCGGCCAGCCCAAGGGCGTGATGGTAGAGCACCGCAACGTCACCCGGCTGCTGAGCTCGACGCAAACACTTTTCGATTTTGACCACCACGACAGTTGGACGCTGTTCCACTCTTACGCATTCGACTTCTCGGTGTGGGAAATCTGGGGCGCACTGCTGCACGGCGGACGTCTGGTGGTGGTGCCGCAGACGGTGACGCGTTCGCCGCAGGCGTTGTATCAGCTGGTGTGCCGGGAAGGCGTGACGGTGCTGAACCAGACGCCGGGGGTATTCCGCCAACTGACGGCGGCGCAGGCCGACAGCGATGAGCGTCACGCGCTGCGCTACGTGATTTTCGGCGGAGAGGCGCTGGACGTGGCGGCGCTGACGCCGTGGTATCGGCAGAACCCGGACGTAGATACGCAGCTGGTGAATATGTACGGCATCACCGAAACGACGGTGCATGTGACGCACTGTCCGCTGTCGGCGGGGATGCCGGCGGGGGAAAGCCCGATAGGCAGGCCGCTGCCGGACCTGCGGATGTACATCCTGGATGGCCGTGGCGAGCCGGTGCCGCTGGGCGTGGCGGGCGAACTGTACGTCGGCGGCGCCGGGGTGACGCGCGGCTACCTGAATCAGCCCGAGCTGACGGAAGCGCGATTCCCGCTCGACCCGTTCAGCGGTGAGGCGGGGGCGCGGATGTACCGCACCGGCGATCTGGGGCGCTGGCGTGAAGACGGCACGGTGGAGTATCTCGGTCGTAATGATTTTCAGGTCAAGATCCGCGGTTTCCGTATCGAGCTTGGGGAGATAGAAAGTCGCCTGGCGGCCCATCCGCAGGTGGACAACGCCGTGGTGGTGGCCAGAGAAGAGGGCGACCGAGGCGCGCAACTGGTCGCTTATTTCGTCCCTGCCGCACAGGCTGGCGTGGATGAACCCAGCGCACAGACGCTTCGCGACTTTCTGTTCCAGACGCTGCCGGAGTATATGCTGCCAGCCGCCTATGTGCGTCTGGCGAGCTTGCCGTTGACCCTTAACGGTAAGTTGGACCGCCGGGCGCTGCCGTCGCCTGATGCGGATGCGCGCGCCATGCGTACTTACGCCGCGCCGCAAGGTCCGGTAGAGGGCGCGTTGGCGCAAATTTGGGAAGACTTGCTGGATGTGCCGCAGGTCGGCCGGCATGACAACTTTTTTGAGCTGGGCGGCCACTCTATGCTGGCGGTTGGGCTCATGCGCCAGATGCGCGCTGTCGGTCTGAATGCGGACGTCCGGGTGCTCTTTGAACAGCCGACGCTGGCATCGTTGGCGACGGCGGTTGGCGGAACGCATGAAGTCACCGCGCCTGATAGCGCGATCCCGATAGGATGTACGCAGATCACGCCGGCCATGTTGCCGCTGGCGACGCTCTCACAAAGCGAGATCGACCGGATCGTGTCGACGGTGCCCGGCGGCGCGGCGGCGGTGCAGGATATCTATCCCCTGACGCCCCTGCAGGAAGGGCTTCTGTACCACTCTCTGACGTCTGCGCGTCAGGATCCTTATCTGCTGCATATCCTGATGGCGTTTGATAGCCGGGCGCGGCTGGATAACTTCATTCAGGCGCTGAATCTCGTGATGGCTCGTCATGACGTACTGCGCACCGCGATGTGTTGGGAAGGCCTCCGTGAGCCGATGCAGGTCGTGTATCGCACGGCGACGCTGCCGGTGAGCCACGTTAAAATTAGCCCCCAAGCGGGATGTCCAGTCGATCAACTGCTGAACGCACGGCCCGCACGAATCGATATTGATCGTGCGCCGCTGCTGGCGGCGCAGATCGCCGAAGATAGGCCCAATGACCGTTGGCTGATGACCTTGCTGTACCATCATTTAGTCGATGACGCGACGTCGTTGCAACTGCTGGTCAACGAAGCGCTGGTCTTGTTGCGGGACGCCGCCGCCGAGCTGCCGACGCCATACCAGTTCCGCGGCCACGTCGCGCAGGTGCGGCAGGGGGGTAACGCCGCGATGGAGGAAGCCTTTTTCCATCAACTATTGGGCACGGTGACGGAACCGACGCTGCCTTACGGTTTAGCGGACAATCAGCAGGACGGTCGAGAAACCCGAGAAGCGATCGTACCGTTGCCCGCCGCGCTTGTCGCCGCGTTGCGTGAGCAGGGCAAAGTCCACGGCGTCGGCGTCGCCAGTCTGGTGCATCTGGCCTGGGGACGCGTGGTCAGCGTACTCTCCGGGCGTGAAGACGTGGTCTTCGGCACGGTACTCATCGGGCGTCTGCAGGGCGGAGCGGAACAGGCGCTGGGGATGTTCATCAATACGCTGCCGCTGCGGTTGACGCTGGCGGACTGTTCGGTGACAGAGGCGCTCAGTCAAACGCAAACGCGATTGGCCGGGCTGTTGAGGCACGAACACGCTTCCCTTTCTCTGGCGCAACGGTGCAGCGGCATACCCGCGCCGGCACCCTTGTTCAGCGCGCTGCTGAACTATCGTCATACCGACCTTAATCCTCAGGACAAGGTGATGACGATGGCGGAAGGAATCGAGGTGCTGAGTGCGGACGAGCGCACCAACTATCCTTTGTTGCTGAATGTCGACGATCAGGCGTCCGGTCTGACTCTGACGGTGCAGTCTTGTTCGACGGTCGATGCTGCACGGGTGGCCGACTATATGCAAACGGCGCTGGAAAATCTGACCCAGGCACTGCGAGACGATGCAACGCGTCCCCTGTGCGCGGTCGGTATCTTACCGGCAGCGGAACGGACGAAGCTTAGCGCGGAAGGCGGTGAATCGGTCAGTTCAACCCCGTCTCCCCACTGTCTCCATGAGCTGTTCGAACAGCAGGCCAAGGCCCGGCCCCAGGCCGTGGCGGTGAGTTTTGAAGGCCGCACGCTGAGCTACGACGCGCTGAACCGCCGCGCCAACCAACTGGCCCGCGAACTGATGGCGCAGGGCGTACAGCCCGACAGCCGGGTAGCGATAGCACTGCCGCGCGGCAGCGAGCTTATCGTGGCGATTCTGGCCGTGCTCAAGGCCGGTGCGGGCTATGTGCCGCTGGACCCAGGCTATCCGCAGGCGCGCTTGCAGTACATGCTGAAGGACAGCGCGCCCGAGGTGTTGCTGACCTGCAGCAGCAGCCTGCCGTCGCTGGGCGATCTGCCGCCGGCGCTGCCGCTGAGGGTGCTGGACGACGACGCGCATTCCTGGACGCGCCATTCGGAGGAGAACATCCCCGTCGCCTCGCTGGGCCTGACGCCGCATCATCTGGCCTACATCATCTACACCTCCGGCTCCACCGGCCAGCCCAAGGGCGTGATGGTGGAGCACCGCAACGTCACCCGGCTGCTGAGCTCGACGCAAACACTTTTCGACTTCGACCATCGGGACATCTGGACGCTGTTCCACTCTTATGCATTTGACTTCTCGGTGTGGGAAATCTGGGGCGCACTGCTGCACGGCGGACGTCTGGTGGTGGTGCCGCAGACGGTGACGCGTTCGCCGCAGGCGTTGTATCAGTTGGTGTGCCGGGAAGGCGTGACGGTGCTGAACCAGACGCCGGGGGTATTCCGCCAACTGACGGCGGCGCAGGCCGACAGCGATGAGCGTCACGCGCTGCGCTACGTGATTTTCGGCGGAGAGGCGCTGGATGTGGCGGCGCTGGCGCCGTGGTATCGGCAGAACCCGGACGTAGATACGCAGCTGGTGAATATGTACGGCATCACCGAAACGACGGTGCATGTGACGCACTGTCCGCTGTCGGCGGGGATGCCGGCGGGGGAAAGCCCGATAGGCAGGCCGCTGCCGGACCTGCGGATGTACATCCTGGATGGCCGTGGCGAGCCGGTGCCGCTGGGCGTGGCGGGCGAACTGTACGTCGGCGGCGCCGGGGTGACGCGCGGCTACCTGAATCAGCCCGAGCTGACGGAAGCGCGATTCCCGCTCGACCCGTTCAGCGGTGAGGCGGGGGCGCGGATGTACCGCACCGGCGATCTGGGGCGCTGGCGTGAAGACGGCACGGTGGAGTATCTCGGTCGTAATGATTTTCAGGTCAAGATCCGCGGTTTCCGTATCGAGCTTGGGGAGATCGAATCTGCGCTGCAAGCCTGCGACGGCGTAAAACAAGCCGTGGTGACGGCCATGAGCACGAAGACGCAGGACAAGCAGTTGGTCGCCTACTACGTGGCGGAGCAGCGCGGACAGGTTCTGGCGACGGATGCGCTTAAGGCTCAGCTCGGTCAACGCTTACCGGCATTTATGGTGCCGGCGGCTTACGTGGTGTTGGACTCCGTGCCGCTGACGCTAAACGGTAAAGTGGATCGCTCCGCGCTGCCCGCCCCGGATCTTGATGCCTTCGAACATCAGGTTTATGAGGCGCCGCAGGGCGACACGGAAACGACGCTGGCGGCAATCTGGCGCTCAGTCTTGGGCGTAGAGCAGGTCGGGCGACACGACAGCTTCTTTGCGCTGGGCGGTCACTCGCTGCTGGCGGTGCAGCTGATTTCCCGCGTGCGCAGCGAACTACAGCGGGAACTGCCGGTGGCAACCTTGTTTGAATGTCCGGTGTTGCATGAACTGGCGGCCGCGTTAGACATCGCGCCGACCGGGCATTTGCCCGATATCCTACCGGTGGCGGAGGGCGTTCATCCTCCACTATCCCTGGCGCAGCAACGACTGTGGTTTCTATCGCGAATGGATGACACCGCGCGGGCGGCATACGTCATCTCATTCACGATCCGGATGGAGGGCGAGCTGGACGTCGCGGCGCTGGCGCTGGCGCTCGATCGCATCGTGGCGCGTCACGCCGCGCTGCGTACCCGTATTGCCGAGCGTGACGGCACGCCGATGCAGATTATCGACGCTGAGAGCGCAGGCTTCCCGTTGCGATGCATGACGTCGGATGCGCCGGGGGCTTCATCGGATGCTGCCTCTGAACTCGCCACGGATGCGCTGGCTTATGGCGAGCTGATGGCGGTCGGCGCACAGGAGCACCACCTGCGTTTGTGGTTTCATCACCTGGTCGCCGACGGTTGGTCGGTCGGTATTTTTCTTCAGGAGCTGCAAAGTCTGTACGCCGCGTTCAGTCAGGGAGACGGCGATCCGTTGCCGCCGCTGGCGATCCAATTCGGCGACTACGCGGCCTGGCAGCAGCAACATATGCAAGGCGATGTGCTGAGAGCCCAGCAAGCTTATTGGGCGAAACAGCTGCGCGGGATCCCGGACTGCCTGACGCTGCCCAGCGACCGGCCGCGCCAGCCGGTGCAGGACTATCGCGGCGCCAGCGTGGAATTCGAACTGGATAACTCGCTGACGCAGGATCTGAAGTCGCTCAGTCACCATCATGGCGCGACGCTGTTCATGCTGCTGTTGGCGGGCTGGTCGGCGCTGATGAGCCGTTTGTCCGGTCAGGAAGATGTCGTGATCGGCAGCCCGGTGGCGGGTCGCGACCGTCAAGAGCTGGAGCCGCTGATCGGCATGTTCGTCAACACGCTGGCGCTGCGCGTCGATTTATCGGAGCAGCCGGATACCGTCGCGCTGCTCGCGCAGGTGAAAGCGACGACGTTGGCGGCGCAGGGACATCCGGATATTCCCTTCGAGCAGGTGGTGGAGATGCTGGCGCCCGCCCGCAGTCTGTCTCACAGCCCGGTATTCCAGGTGATGCTGGCGTTGCAGAATACGCCGGACGTGGCGTTAGCGCTGCCGGGGCTGAAGACGTCCATACTGACCGATGCCGTGGAGACGGCTCAGTTCGATCTCAGTCTGGATCTTCGTGAGACCGGCGGTCGGATCACCGGACGGCTCTACTACGCCACCGCACTGTTTGACGCCGCCACGGCCGAGCGCTACGTGGGCTACTGGCATGCGCTGTTACGGGGGATGACGGCGGATCCGCATCAGCCGGTACAGACGTTGCCGCTGATGCCCGACGTCGAACGCCGTCAGTTGCTGTTCGGCTTCAACGCCACGCGTGCCGACTATCCGGTCGGCGATGCCCTGCATACGCTGTTCGAGGGGCAGGCGGAGAGACAGCCGGACGCGACGGCGGTGGAGTGCGATGGAGAGCGCCTGAGCTACGGCGAGCTGAACCGGCGCGCTAACCAACTGGGACGCTGGCTGATAGAACAGGGCATTCGGCCGGACGGACGGGTGGCGATTTTGCTGGAACGAGGCTGCGATCTGATCGTCGCCATGCTGGCGACGCTGAAAGCCGGGGGCGCCTATGTGCCGCTCGACCCGGCGACGCCCGCTGAGCGCCTGGCCTATCTGCTGGAAGACAGCGGGCCGCAGGCGATCATCACCGGTCGCGCGCTGTGCGGCCGACTCGGCGAACGGTCGCACGATCCTCGCACGCTCGTCATTGACGGCGATGCCCGTCCGTGGACGCGCTGCGCGCAGGAAAATATCCCTCTGGCGACGTTGGGGCTGACGCCGTTTCATCTGGCGTACCTCATTTATACTTCCGGTTCGACGGGCCACCCGAAAGGCGTCATGGTCGAGCACCGCAACATTCTTAATCTGGTGCATTGGCACTGCGCGGCGTTTGCGCTTCGTCCTTTGGACGGCGTATCCAGCCTGGCGGGGCTGGGGTTCGACGCGGCGGCGTGGGAAATCTGGCCCGCGTTGTCGGCAGGGGCGCGGCTGCTGTTGCCGTCGCCGGCGATCTCCCGCGATCCGGATCGACTGCTGGGGTGGTGGAGCGCGCAGCCGCTCGACGTGAGTTTTCTGCCGACGCCCGTCGCCGAACTGGCGATGGCGCGGGAGGTCGCGCCGGCCACGCTACGCACGCTGCTGGTCGGCGGCGATCGTCTGAACCGCCAGCCGTATGCCGGGGCGCGCTTCGCCCTGATAAACAACTACGGCCCGACCGAAAACACCGTGGTGGCGACCTCCGGAGAAATCAGCGCCGACGAAGCGCTGTTGCATATTGGTCGTCCTATCGCTAACACCCAGACCTATATTCTGGATGCGCGGATGCAGCCGGTGCCGGTGGGGGTATGCGGGGAACTGTATATCGGCGGCGCGCAGGTGGCGCGAGGGTATCTCAACCGTCAGGATCTCACTACTGAGCGCTTTATTCCCGACCCGTTCTCCTCCGAGCCGCATGCACGACTGTACCGTACCGGCGATTTGGGGCGCTGGCGCGCGAACGGCACGATCGAGTTTCTGGGACGCAGCGACTTCCAGGTGAAGATCCGCGGCTTTCGCATCGAGTTAGGCGAGATTGAAGATGCGTTGTTGCACTGCGAGGGGATCCAGCAGGCCGTGGTGGTCGCGCAGGGGGGCGCCGCTCAGGAAAAACGTCTGATCGCCTACTATCTGGCGGAGAAAGGTACGAATGCACCTTCTATCGATGCGCTGCGAGAACAGCTGCTGGCGCGATTGCCTGAATACATGGTGCCGATGGCTTGGGTGCCGCTGGAAAGCCTGCCCCTAACGGCCAATGGCAAGGTTGACCGGCGTGCGCTACCTGAGCCGGATGACTCCGCATTTATAAGACAGCACTATGAAGCGCCGCAGGGCAAGGTGGAACCCGTATTAGCCGCCCTCTGGCAAACGTTGCTGGGGGTGGAAAAGGTTGGACGCCGGGATAACTTCTTCCTGCTGGGCGGACACTCGCTGCTGGCGGTGCAGTTGATCTCGCGCATACGTAGCGATATGGAGCGGGAACTGGACCTGAAAACGCTGTTCATGCATCCCACGCTAAGTGAGATGGCGGAGGCGCTGGGCGATAGGAAGGTGCCGCCTTTGCCGGTGATTTCGCCCCAGACGGCGACAGAGCCACCCCTGTCGCTGGCGCAGCAACGCCTTTGGTTGTTGGTGCAGATGGATCCGGCGGCCAGCGCGGCCTATATGATCACGGGTGGGATACGACTACAGGGAGAGCTCGACTCCGCCGCGTTGCAACAGGCGTTGGATCGTATCGTGGCCCGTCATGCGGCGCTGCGCACGCACATCGTTCACCGAGACGGCGCCGACGTGCAGGCGATCGCTCCTGTAGAGAGCGGTTTTCCCCTGCAGCGGCTTGATATGAGCGGTAGCCAGGAGCGACCGGAACCGTTCATGCCGTCCATGTCTATCACCGCCGGCCCGTTGGCTCAGGGGCAACTGCTCCGCATTTCCGAGCGGGAGCACTGGCTGAGGTTGGCGCTGCACCACATTATCGCCGACGGCTGGTCGGTCGGCATTTTGATCCGCGAACTGTGTACCTTGTACAGCGCATTGAGTCAGGGGCTGCCCGATCCGCTGCCGCCGCTGCCTATCCAATATGGCGACTATGCCGTTTGGCAGCGGCGACACCTGCAAGGCGCCAGCATGCAGGCGCAGCAACGCTACTGGGTCGAACAGCTGGACGGCGCGCCGGATAATCTGGTGCTGCCGACGGACAGACCTCGTCCGCCGACGCAGTGCTTTGCCGGGGCGTATAAAACTCTGACGCTGGACGCCAACCTGACTCAGGCGCTGAAGACGTTAAGCCAGCGACATGGCTGCACGCTGTATATGACGTTGTTAGCCGGTTGGTCGGCTCTGATGAGCCGTCTTTCCGGTCAAGACGACATCGTGATCGGTTCTCCCATCGCCGGGCGCGATCGGCAGGAAATCGAACCGCTGATTGGGATGTTCGTCAACACGCTCGCGCTGCGGGTCGCCCTGACGCCGGAGATGGACACGGCGGCGCTGCTGGCGCAGGTCAGGAGTACGACGCTGGCGGCGCAAAGCCATGCCGATATTCCGTTCGAACACGTAGTCGAAGCGGTCGCGCCGGTGCGTACTTTGTCCCATAGTCCGATTTTCCAGGTGATGCTGGCGCTGCATAATCTGCCGGAGATGGCGCCTGAGTTGCCGGGGCTGCGGCTGTCGCCGTTGCCCAACGAGACGGCGACTTGCCAGTTCGATCTGAATCTGGAATTACGCGAGACCGACGGGCTGCTGGAAGGAACGATGTATTACGCCACCGCCCTGTTTGATGAGGATACCGCTCAGCGTTATCTGGACTACTGGCAGCGGCTGCTGCGGGGGATGGTCGCCACACCGATGCAGCCTGTCACGACGCTGCCGCTGGTTTCCGCCGCCGAGCGGCAGCGGGTGCTCACGGCGTTCAACGCCACGGAGTCCGCCTATCCGGCCGACAATTGTTTGCATGAATTGTTCGAGATGCAGGCGCGTCGGCAGCCGACGGCGACGGCGCTGGTCTGCGGCGATCGGCGATTAAGCTACGGCGAGCTGAACGTGCGGGCCAACCGGCTGGCGCACTGGCTGATGGATCAGGGCGTGCGTCCGGACGATCGCGTGGCGATCTGCGTCACGCGGGGGCCGGGGATGGTCGTGGCGCTACTGGGGATACTGAAAGCCGGTGGCGCTTATGTGCCGCTTGATCCGCTCTACCCCGCCGAGCGACTGGCTCATATGATCGCCGATTGCGCGCCGCGGGCGGTCCTGTGCGACAACGAAGGGCGCGCTTCGCTGGCGTCCTGTTCCACGCTGCCGCCGATCGTCGCTCTGAGTGCGGATGAACCGGCGTGGGTCGAGGCAGAGAGCAGTAATCCGGACCCGCGGACGATCGGACTGTCCCCGCGTCATCTGGCTTATATCGTCTACACCTCCGGCTCGACCGGTCGCCCCAAAGGGGTGGCTATGCCACACGCGCCGCTGGTCAATTTGGTCCATTGGCAGAACCGGCATACGGCCGGCGTCACGCTACAGTTCGCTTCTTTCGGTTTCGATGTGGCGAGCCAGGAGATCCTCAGCGCGTTGACGGGCGGAGGGCGGTTAATTATCGTTCCGGACGACGTGCGGCTCGATATGCCGCGGCTGGCGGATCTGCTGGAGCAGCACCACGTCGAGCGGGCTTTTATTCCCCCTTCGGTCCTGCCTGCGCTGGCGCAGATGTATTGTGCTTCGGGGCGAGTGCCGCCGGCGATGGACATTATCGCCAGCGGCGAGGCGCTGCGTCTCGGTCCTGATGTGCGCGCGCTGTTCCAACGCGCGGCGAATGTCCGGCTTCACAATCAGTACGGTCCGGCGGAAACGCATGTGTCGAGCGAGTATGTCTGTCCGGCGACAGCCTCGAACGGGGTGTCCCAGCCGCCGATCGGACGCCCTATCGCCAATAGCCGGCTCTATATCCTCGATGAACAAGGCGAGCCCGTGCCGGTCGGCGTGGCGGGCGAAATCTATATCGGCGGCGTCGGCGTGGCGAGAGGCTATCTGAATCAACCGGCGCTGACCGCCGAGCGATTTATACGGGATCCCTTCTCTACGGACGCGGACGCGCGCATGTACAAAACCGGCGATCGGGGACGTTGGCGCAAGGACGGCGTCATCGACTATCTGGGGCGCAACGACGATCAGGTCAAGATCCGGGGGTTCCGCATCGAGCCGGGAGAGGTGGAAGCTTGTCTGAGCGGATGCCCGGACGTTGAGGCGGCGGTGGTGATCCCGCGTGAGTGCGGCGGGGAAAAACGGCTGGTGGCTTACTACCAGGGAAGTGCGGACATCGAGTCCATGCGCGCTCATCTGGTGGCGCAGTTGCCCGCGTATATGGTGCCTGCGGCCTGGGTGGCGTTGGCCGAATTCCCGCTGTCGCCTAATGGCAAAGTGAATCGCCATGCGTTGCCGGAACCCGGTGATGAGGCGTTTGCGCATGCAGTGTTCGAAGCGCCTCAGGATGAAACTGAATTAACCGTGGCGGCAATCTGGCGGGCATTGCTGGGCGTGGAGCGCATCGGTCGTCATGACAACTTTTTCGAGCTGGGCGGGCACTCGCTGCTGGCGGTGCAACTGGTATCTCGGCTACGACTCGAGCTGGATGTCGACCTGCCGTTGGCGGAGGTGTTCACCCATCCAAGTCTGAGCGCGCTCAGCGAGCGGATTCTGGACCTGAGCATCGAACAGTTCGATATTGCTGAGCTGCTGGATATGGCGGCATCAATGGAAGGAGAAGAGTAATGCAGAACAAGGAAGCAACCCCATCCTCTGTCCAGCCCCTCTCGCGGGAGCAAAAGGCCAAACTGCTGGCGCTGGCGAAAGCCAAAGGGATGAAGTCGAAGGGCGCAGGCAGGATACAGCCCATCCCCCCCGCGCCGCGTGTCGAGGGCGGGATGCCGTTGGCGCCCGTCCAGCGCGGACTGTGGTTCCTGTCGCAAATGGAGTCGTCGGCGCCGGATCGCTATCTGCTGGGCATGGCCTATCGGCTCAGTGGCCGGCTCAATACCGTCGCTCTGCAGGCGGCGTTGAACCGCATCGTCGCCCGTCATGAGATTTTACGGACGCGGGTGACGAATGTGGCGGGTACGCCGCGTCAGCACATCGCTCCTGCCGACACTGGTTTCGTGTTGGAAATGCGGACGTTATCGGATGCGTCGGCACCGCTACCGCATTTTACGCTACGGCCCGATCCGGAACAGGGGCCGCTGTTGGGCGGGCAACTGGTGTGTCTGGGCGAAGACGAGCATCTGTTGCGCATTGCGCTGCATCATTTAATCGCCGACGGGTGGTCGCTCGGCATTTTCTTGCGGGAGCTGAACGTCCTCTATACGGCCTTCAGCCAGGGTCTGCCCGATCCTTTGCCGCCGCTGCCTATTCAATATGCCGACTATGCCGCGTGGCAGCATGCGGAGCTGCGTGGAGACCGGCTGGAGGCTCAGCGTAACTACTGGCGGACGCAACTCCGCGGCGCGCCGACGTGTCTGGCGCTGCCGACCGATCGCCCGCGTCCGCGAATGCAGGATGACGACGGCGCCTGCGTCTCGGTGACGCTGGACGCGAAGCTGCTGAACGGAATGCAAGCGCTGGCGCGGCGCCACGGCTGTACGCTGTTTATGACGTTGCTGGCCGGGTGGGCGGCGTTGATGAGCCGTTTATCCGCTCAGGACGATATCGTCATCGGCGTGCCGACGGCCGGGCGTCACCGCCGCGAAGTCGAGTCGCTGATCGGCATGTTCGTCAACACACAGGCGCTGAGAATCGACCTCTCGGAGCCGTTGAATACGCCCGCGTTGCTGACGCAGGTGCGAGACACGGCGCTGGCGGCGCAGCGTCACGCCGATATCCCCTTCGAGCAGGTGGTGGAAGCGGTCGCGCCGACCCGCAGTCTGTCCCATAGCCCGCTGTTTCAGGTGATGTTGTCGCTGCAAAATACGCCGCAGCAGCCGTTTACGCTGCCCGGCGTTGCCGCCTCGCCGGTAGAGGGCGAAGCCACGATGGCGCAGGTCGATCTAAATCTAACGCTGACGGAAACCGAAGGGCGATGCGAGGGGACGCTGTGCTATGCGACGGCCCTGTTCGATGCGGATACCGTACGGCGTTATCTGAGCTACTGGCTGCGGATGCTACGCGGCATGGCGGAGCGGCCTGACTGCGCGGTGAAGGCATTGCCGTTACTGTCCGCCGATGAGCGGCGGCAGGTGCTGGACGACGTTAATGCGACGCAGGCGGACTATCCCCGCGATGCCTGCATACATGAACTGGTCGAATATCAGGCCGCCGCGCAGCCTGATGCGATTGCGGTGGTATTCGACGGTCGGACGCTGAGCTACGGCGAACTCAATAAAAGGGCTAACCGACTGGCGCACTGGCTCGTCGAGCACGGGGCCGGTCCGGATACCCGGGTGGTCGTGGCGCTGCCGCGCGGCCCTGCGCTAATCGCCTCGCTGCTGGCGGTACTTAAGACAGGCGCCGCCTACGTGCCGTTGGATCCGGCGCAGCCGCAGGCGCGACTCAGCGTGGTGCTGCATGACTGCGATCCTATTGCGGTGATCGCCTCGCAAACAACGCGCGCCGCGCTGGGCGAACTGCCAGGATCGGCCACGCTGCTGGCGTATGATGAGGACACAGGCCCGTGGACGCGGTACTCCGATGCCAATCTGCCCCCGCTGGATTGTGGGCTGACGGCGAATCATCCGGCCTACCTTATTTACACCTCCGGCTCGACCGGCCGTCCCAAAGGCGTGACGGTGCCGCACCGGGCCGTGGTGAATTTCCTGCACTGTCAGCGGCGTCAGCATCGTGCGGCGTCGCATACCCGACTGCTGGCAGTCACCACCGTCTCCTTTGATATTCACGTTCTGGAAATTTACCTGCCGTTAATCGCGGGCGGTCAGCTGCATCTGGCCTGCGACGACCTGCGCCGGGACGGTGCGAAGCTGGGGCAATATCTGAACGCGCAGGCGATCTCTCTGTTTCAAGCCACGCCGGCGACGTGGAAACTGCTGCTGGCGGCCGGTTGGCCTGGCGCCTCCGGTTTGACGGGATTGATCGGCGGTGAGGCGTTTTCGCCGGCGCTGGCGGCGGCGTTGCTCCCGCGCGTCGACGCGCTGTGGAATATGTACGGTCCGACGGAGACCACGGTCTGGTCGACGACGTGGCGTATTGGCGCGGAGGATACATCGATACCGATAGGTCATCCCATCGCGAATACGCGGGTTTATCTGCTGGATGCGGCAGGGGAACCGGTGCCGCCCGGCGTACCGGGGGAGATTTATATCGGCGGCGATGGCGTTAGTCTGGGCTATTTCCATCGCGCCGATTTGACGGCGGAGCGCTTCCTGCCCGATCCCTTTTGCCGCGATGCCGATGCCCGTATGTATCAAACCGGCGATCTGGGGCGCTGGCGGGCCGACGGCGCGCTCGAATATCTGGGGCGTAACGACTTTCAGGTCAAAATTCGCGGTTTTCGTATCGAACTGGGCGAGATCGAGACCGCGCTGTTGGCCTGCGAAGGCGTGCGCGAGGCGGTAGTGACGGCGGTGAGCGGAGAAAGCGAGGAACCGCGACTGGTCGCGTATTACGTGGCGGAAGCGGACGCGGCGCTCACTCCAGAGGCGCTGCGAACGACGTTGAGCGAGCGTCTGCCTGACTACATGGTGCCCGCCGCCTGGGTCGTGCTGGAGAATGTGCCGTTAACGCCGAACGGCAAGGTAGACCGCAAGGCATTGCCTGCACCGGATGAATCGGCCTATGCACAGCAGCCCTACGAAGCGCCTCAAGGGGAAACGGAGACGGCGCTGGCGGCGATCTGGCAGTCTCTGCTCGGCGTGCCGAAGGTCAGTCGCCACGACAACTTCTTCGCGCTGGGCGGACACTCTCTGCTGGCGATGCAGCTGGTTTCCCGGGTGCAGGAAGCGCTGCGCCGGGCGCTGCCGCTGGAGACGTTGTTCGCTCATCCGACGATCGGCGCATTGGCCGCGGCGCTGGACGCCGCGCCGGCGGAGACGCTAACCGACATACCCCCCTTGAAAGCAGGCGAAGACGCTCCGCTCTCTTTGGCGCAACGGCGAATCTGGGTGTTAAGCCAGATGGACGCGGCGGCGGGGGACGCCTACGTGCTGGCGGGCGGCGTTAAGCTCGAGGGTAGGCTGGATATGGCGGCGCTCCGCCAGGCGCTGGATCGCGTTTATGCGCGGCATGCCGTGTTACGCGCTCATATCGAGGTGCGCGACGGCACGCCGGTTCAGGTGATTGAGGCGGAGGATCGCGGTTTTCCGCTCAGTGCGACCGGGCTGGACGACCGGCGTGAGCCACCGTGCTTCCCGCCGACGTTCGATCTCACCACAGGGCCGCTGGCGCTGGCTCAACTGGTCACGGTGTCTGAAGAGGAACACTGGCTGCGGCTGGCGCTGCACCACATCATCGCCGACGGTTGGTCCCTCGGCGTACTGATGAATGAGATCGGCGCGCTGTATGCCGCGTTTCATCAGCAAAGGAACGATCCTCTGCCGGCGCTGCCGATCCAGTACGGAGATTACGCGGCCTGGCAGCAACGTTATCTGTGCGGCGACCGGATGCAGGCGCAGCAGAGTTATTGGACGGAACAGCTGCGCGGCGTGCCCGAATGTCTGACGCTGCCGACGGATAGGCCGCGGCCGCAGCAGCAGGATTACCGCGGCGCCCGCGTGGCGGTATCGCTGGACGCCGGACTGACGCAGTCGCTGAAGGCGCTGAGTCAGCGCGGGAATGCCACGCTGTATATGACGCTGATGGCGGGCTGGGCGGCATTGATGAGCCGGTTGTCCGGGCAGGAAGAGGTGGTGATCGGTTCACCTAACGCGGGCCGACATCGCCGTGAAGTAGAGCCGTTGATCGGCATGTTCGTCAACACGCAGGCGTTGCGCGTTGACCTGTCGGCCCAACCGGATGCCATCTCGCTGCTGGAACAGGTGAAAGCGACTGCGCAGGCGGCGCAGACGCACGCCGATATTCCGTTCGAGCAGGTCGTGGAGATGCTGGCGCCGTCCCGTAACCTGTCTCACAGCCCGATCTTTCAGGTCATGATGACGCTGCAGAATACGCCGGAAGCGGCGCTGGCGCTGCCCGGCATGACGGTAACGGAGTTGCAGGACGAGGCGACGGTGTCCCCGTTCGACCTCAGTCTGGTCCTGAGCGAACAAGGTGATGAGCTCAGCGGAGGGCTGTATTACGCCAGCGCGCTGTTCGATGAAAGCACGGTGCGCCGTTATCTGGGCTATTGGCAGCGGCTGCTCGCCGGCATGGTTTCTTCGCCGACGACGCCGGTGACGGCGTTGCCGCTATTGTCGGAAGAGGAGCGCCATCAGGTACTGTGCGACTTTAATGCCACGCACGCCGACTATCCTGCCGGGTGCAGTCTGCATGCGCTGTTCGAGACGCAGGCGGCCCGTCAACCTGATGCGCAGGCGATACTGTGCGGCGGCCTGAGCCTGCGCTATGGCGAATTGAACGCGCAGGCTAATCAGCTGGCGCACTGGCTGAAGGCGCAGGGCGTGGGGCCGGGCGATCGGGTGGCTATCGCGCTGGATCGCGGTTGCGATCTGATCGTCGCACTGCTGGCGGCGTTGAAGTCAGGGGCCGCCTACGTGCCGCTGGACCCGGCGCTGCCGACGAAACGACTGGCCTATATTCTGGAAGACAGCGCGCCGCAGGCGTTGGTGACAAGCCGCGACGTACGCGAGCATTTGGGGGCGCTGCCGTCGGCCGTGACGCTGGTCTTGCTGGAGGGAGAAAACCGGCCTTGGGCGTCGTCGTCCCGGGACAATCTTCCGACGGAATCGCTGGGGCTGACGCCTCATCATCCGGCTTATCTTATCTATACCTCCGGTTCGACCGGCCAGCCGAAAGGCGTGATGGTCGAACATCGGCATGTCGTTAATCTGGTTCACTGGCACCAAGAGGCATTCGCGCTGCGGGCGCAAGACTGTTCGTCCAGCGTCGCGGGATTGGGATTCGACGCCGCGGCCTGGGAGATCTGGCCGCCGCTGTCGGTCGGGGCCAGAGTGGTGATGCCGACGCCGGAGATATCGCGCGATCCACAGCAACTGCTGACATGGTGGGCGGCGCAGCCGCTGGACGTCAGCTTTCTGCCGACGCCCGTCGCTGAGCTGGCGTTCGCGCGGAATATGGCGCCGTCCACGCTGCGGGCGCTGCTGGTCGGCGGCGACAGGCTTAAACGCCGCCCGCCCGCCGGAGCCCGTTTTACCCTGTTCAACAACTACGGTCCGACGGAAAACACCGTCGTCGCCACCTGTGGCGTCATTCACGCCGACGAGGCATCGCTGCACATCGGCCGGCCTATCGCCAATACCCATGTTTATATTCTGGACGGTCAGGGGGAACCGGTGCCGCCGGGCGTTTGCGGAGAACTGTTCATCGGCGGCGCACAGGTCGCTCGCGGGTATGTCAATCGTCCGGATTTGACCGCCGAACGCTTCCTGCCCGATCCATTTGTGAAGGAGACTGAAGCGCGGATGTACCAAACCGGCGATCTGGGACGCTGGCGGAGCGACGGGACGATCGACTATCTCGGACGCAATGACTTCCAACTGAAGATCCGCGGTTTTCGCGTTGAGCTGGGGGAGATAGAATCCGCGCTGCTGGCCTGCGAAGGGATCCGCGAAGCGGCGGTCGAAGCGGTGCTCCTGACGGAGCAGACGCAGGAAAAACGGCTGGTCGCCTACTACACCAGCGACGATCCCCAGGGGGTCTGCGTTGAAAGTCTGCGTGAACGACTCAGCGCCCGACTGCCGTCGTATATGCTGCCCGTCGCCTGGATGGCGCTGGCGGAGATGCCGCTCACCGCGAACGGCAAAGTGGATCGCAAAGCCTTGCCGGTCCCGGATCAGGCCGCGTTTGCGCATCAGCCCTATGCCGCGCCGCAGGGCGAAATGGAAACGACGTTGGCGGCGATATGGCAATCGCTTCTGGGTGTGGAAAACGTCAGTCGGTACGACGACTTTTTCGCGCTGGGCGGACACTCGTTGCTGGCCGTGCAGCTGATCTCGCGACTACGCGACGAACTGGGGCGCGAGCTGTCTCTGGCGACGCTGTTTGCGCGTCCCGCGCTGCATGATGTCGCCGCCGTGCTGGAGGCGGCGACGCAGAGCGAGCCGGTGCCGACGATTCCGCGCGGCACCGAAAAAGCGCCGCCGCTGTCTTTGGCTCAACGGCGAATTTGGTTCCTGACGCAGCGGGATGCCAACGCCAGCGCGGCCTATGTTATTGCCGGGGGCATCAAACTGACAGGCTCGCTCAATGTGCTGGCGCTACAGCGCGCGCTGGATCGCATCGTCGCTCGTCATGCGGCGTTGCGGACTCACATTGAGTGCCGGGACGGCGAGCCGGTGCAGGTGGTGGAGCCGGAAGATCGAGGGTTCCCGTTGCAGATGAAGACGGCGAGTGAAATGCATGACGAGCGCGCGTCTTTTACGCCCGAATTCGACCTGACGGCCGGTCCTTTGGCGCAGGGACAGCTGATTCGGGTAACGGAGCGGGAGCATTGGCTTCGCCTGGCGCTGCACCATATCATCGCCGACGGCTGGTCGCTGGGCGTGATGATGAACGAACTGCGCACGCTCTATTCGGCGTTTATACAGGACCAACCCGATCCGCTGCCGGCGATGACGATCCAGTTCGGCGATTACGCCGAGTGGCAACGCGAGCAGATGCAAGGCGAGGTACTGGAGGCTCAGCAAGCGTACTGGATGGCGCAGTTGCAGGGGATCCCGGATTGTCTGACGCTGCCAAGCGATCGCCCTCGTCCTTTGGTGCAGGACTACCGCGGCGCGAGCCTGGCGGTTGAACTGGATAGCGCGCTGACTCAGTCGCTGAAGGCCTTGGGTCAGCGCTGCGGCGGTACGCTGTTTATGGCGCTGCTGGCGGGCTGGTCGGCGCTGCTGAGCCGACTGTCGGGACAAGAAGATGTGGTCGTCGGCACGCCCATCGCCGGGCGTAACCGGTGCGAACTTGAGCCGCTGATCGGCATGTTAGTCAATACCCAGGCGCTGCGCGTCGATCTGTCCGCAGAGCCCGATACCGTCGCGCTGATCGCGCAGATCCGAGAAACGCAGCTGGCCGCACAGGCACACGCGGATATTCCCTTCGAACAGGTGGTGGAAGCGCTGGCTCCCGCCCGCAGTTTGTCGCACGGGCCGGTCTTTCAGGCCATGTTGGCGTGGCAAAATCTTCCCGTTGAATCCGCCGAGTGGCCCGGGCTGACGCTCTCCCCGCTGCATCACGACACGGCGACCGCTCAGTGCGATCTCATTCTGGAACTGCACGAAGAAGATAACCGGGTGGTAGGGCGTTTAAATTATGCGGTTTCTCTGTTCGATGACGTCACCATAAAGCGTTATTTGCGCTATTGGGTACGGCTGCTGCAAGGCATGACGTCCGAGCCGAATCAACCGGTGCAAGCGTTGCCGCTGCTCTCTTCCTCCGAGCGCCAGCGGGTGTTGGGCGACTTCAACCAGACGCGGGCGGCATACCCGACGCAGAAGAGCCTGCCAGAGCTGTTTGAGGAGCGGGCGTTGCGGCATCCCAATGCATCGGCCATAAGGTGGGGTGAACAGCAAATGAGTTATGGCGAACTGGATGCGAGGGCCAATCAACTGGCCGGACGGCTGGCCGCGCTCGGCGTTCGGCCCGGCAGTCGGGTGGCGATCGCGCTGGCGCGCAGCGGCGAGCTTATCGTGGCGATATTGGCGACGCTCAAGGCAGGCGGCGCTTATGTCCCGCTGGATGGCGGATATCCGCAGGCGCATTTGCAGTTTATTCTGGCGGATAGCGCCTCCGAGGTGCTGATTACGGATTCGAAAACGCGTCACGTGTTTGATGGACTGCCGCTTGAGTGTGCGATGGTGAATATGGATAGCCCGTCACCGGGCGGTACAGGCTGGGCAGAAGAGGGCCATGTCGCATCCGCGCCGTGCGACGGTTCCCAGCTCGCTTATATCATGTACACCTCCGGTTCGACCGGTCGCCCGAAAGGCGTGATGGTTGAACACCGCAATATCGTGAAGCTGGTCATCAACAACGGCTACGCGGATTTCCGCCAGAGCGATCGCGTGGCTTGCCTTGCCAATCCGGCGTTCGACGCCAGTACGATGGAGATATGGGGCCCCTTGCTTAACGGCGGCTGCATCGTGCTGTTTAGTCAGGATACGGTGCTTGATCCTGTGCGCTTCGCGGCCGAACTCCAGCGACAGCGGGTCGATACCGTCTTTATGACTATCGCGCTGTTCAACCAATATGCCGACACGCTGCAACCGGTGCTTCCCGGTCTGCGTTACCTGATGGTCGGCGGCGAATCGCTCGATCTGACGTTTGTACGCCGGGTGCTGCGCGTCGGGCCGCCGCAGAACTTCCTGCATATGTATGGGCCGACGGAGACGACCACCTACGCTACGGCTTTCCGCATGAACGACGCGGATCCCGGAACGGGGAGCATGCCGATCGGTCGGCCGATCGCCAATACCACGATCTATATCCTCGATCGTTATCGCCAACCGGTGCCTGTCGGCGTGAGCGGCGAGCTATATATCGGTGGTGCCGGCGTCGCGCGCGGCTATCTGAATCTGGACGAGCAGACGACCGAGCGCTTCCTGCCCGATCCCTTCTCGAACGAACCGGGGGCGCGGATGTACAAGACCGGCGATCTGGGGCGCTGGCTGTCCGACGGCAATATCGAGTTCATGGGACGCAATGACTTTCAGGTGAAGATTCGCGGTTTTCGCATCGAACCCGAAGAGATTGCGGCGGCGCTACAGGCGCTGGACGAGGTATCGCAGGCCGTGGTGATAGTGCGGACGACGGCCACTCAGGAAAAACAGCTGGTGGCCTATTTCACCGCATCCGAGCCGGAGGTCGACATCGCCTCGTTGCAGGCGCGGATCGGCGCGCGCCTGCCCGCCTATATGGTGCCTTCCGCCTATGTGCGGCTGGAGAATATGCCGCTGACCCCCAATGGGAAAGTGAACCGCGCCGCGCTGCCTGAGCCGGACGACAGCGCGCGAGCGCGGTGCGGTTATGAAGCGCCGCAAGGGCACATCGAATGCGCGTTGGCGGCGATCTGGCAGCGTTTGCTGGGTGTGGAGCAGGTGAGCCGCTATGACGACTTTTTTGCCTTGGGCGGCCATTCTCTGCTGGCCCTGCGGCTTGTCAATGATGCGCGGCGGCAGGGCGTGCATCTGACGCTATCCTCGCTGTTTTCGTCGCCGCAATTGCAGGCGCTGGCGGCGCAGAGCCAAAGCCCGCAGGTGGAACGCGGACACGATCGGGCCGTCGCGTTTCGCGCGACGGGAGAACAGCGGCCGCTGTTCATTGTGCCGGAAGCCAGCGGCGAACTGTTTTATGGGCCGTTGTTGACCGCCTGCATTACCGAGGATATTCCGGTCTACGGGCTGCCAGGGCCGGATTGCAGTCAGCCGCCTTTCGCGACGCTGGAGGCCGCTGCGGCACGCTATGTCCGGATTATCCGCGCGGCTCAGCCCGAGGGGCCTTATCGGCTGCTCGGATGGTCGTTTGGCGGTACGCTGGCATATGAGATAGCGGCGCAGCTGCTGGGGCAGGATCAGCCGGTGGAATTTCTGGGCATGCTGGACACTCGGCTGCCGGACTCGCCGCAGGGATTCGTCGTTCCGTTGGATGAACTGTTGGCGATGACCGACGAGGAGGAGATGCTGGCGTTTCTGGTACGCGGCGATTTGGACGCTATCGCCGATGGCGCCGTGGCTGTCCCCCCTGATGCCATCGCGCGGGCGCGGCGGGGAAGGCTGGAAGATCATTATGATATCGGGCGCGAGGCGGGGATTTTCCCGGCGGACTGGTCGCCGGATTATTACCGTGGCTGGCTGTGCCACCGGTTGGCATTGCTGCGAGCGCAGTATCGGGCGCCGACGTTGCCGCTGATGCTGCATCTGTTTATCGCTCAGGATGAGGCGGCCGAGGGCGGGCGTTATCTTGGCTGGGATCGCGTGCTGCCGACGTCGGACATCCACCGAATTCCGGTGCCCGGCGACCATCGGCGCTTAGTCTCGGAGCCTTATGTGCAGGAGGTCGGCAAGGCGATTAGCGCAGCATTGCAGACCTGCCGCTCACAGCGGAAGTGCAGCGACGATCCCTTAGTGGTGCTGCAGGCTGGGAGCGGGGCCGGGCCGACGCTGCTGTGTATTCCGGGTGCGGGCGATAACGTGTTCGCTTTTAAAGAACTGGTGCAGACGCTGCCCGGCGACTGGGCGGTGCTGGGACTGCAACCGCGCGGGCTATGGGACAACGAAGTGCCCCACACAAGCGTGGAGGAGGCCGCGGCGTGCTACCAGCAGGCGCTGAGCCGTTACCCTCTGACGGAGACCGTGCATCTCTTGGGGCATTCGTTCGGTGGCTGGGTCGCGTTGGAACTGGCGGCCAGACTGGAGGCGGCGGGAATAATGCCGGCATCGCTGGTGCTGGTCGACTCCGATGCGCCCGAGCCTGGAACTCGGGAGTATACGGATATCCAGGCGCTGATGTCGTTGGCTGAGCTTTTCGAAATGAGAGGATGTTCTCTGGAACTCACGGAAGAGCGCCTTGCCAGTCTGACGCTGCCTCGTCGGTTGGAGGTCATGCTGGAGCGTCTGGTCGCTCGGGGGATATTGCCGAAACAGACCAAGGTGTCGGCTCTGGCGGGGATTTATCGAGTTTTCTCAACCAACATCCGTACCGCTTACCGACCCACGGCCTTGCCTTCGACGGCGCCGGTTCTGGTGATGGCGAAAGAAGCGTCCCCTGAGCTGCTGTCTGATTGGCAGGCGGTGGTGCCGACGTTGCGTGGTGTCTGTGGCGAAGGCAACCATATTGAACTGCTGACGTCACCCTGCGTCCAGGCCTTAAGCGAGTTATTACGCCGATAGTTCTCGTTCGTTGACCGGCCCGCCTGAAGGGATTTTCCTTTGGGCGGGCCTTTTCCTGCTTACTCCTTCCTCTTTTTGTGCCTTTTTCGGGACGTCTGCCAGCCTCTCAATGGGCCAGAAATCCGCTATTGTCAACCAGATGAACCCAGGGTTTCCCCCTGTAAACGTCCCTTCAGCGACCGTTTACCTGACTGCACTATGCTATATGGTGACTACCGTCGCAGGCGGGTGTAGACGGCTGAGAAGCGTTAATATTCTATTCGTGAGCAATTACAGAGAATGCTTATTTATTGCCTTTGCCATTCATTGTTAGAGTCGATTCCTGCCAACAGAAGAGTGAATATGAAGGAGAAAAAAATTGACTGTTTTTGGCGGTCTTCCTGCAGGAGTCACTACACCTTGAGTATTCGGGCATGTAGAATGCCACCACTTTTAACTCGCCTCATTACGCTAAAAGAACCCCAGGAAGAAAACAGTCAAGCGGCAAGTGATGTCTTTAGGAGAAAGCCTAAGGGCGGTAGCGTGCCTGAAATTCATGGATCGTCGGCTTCAGAGCCTTGCAATCGCTAAGGTTAGTCATTTCTTTTTGGGATTTCTTACTATGAAAATATTGGTTACAGGCGGTGCAGGCTTTATCGGTTCTGCCGTCGTTCGCCACATCATCAGCAACACCTCGGACGCCGTGGTTAATGTAGATAAGCTGACCTACGCTGGGAATCTGGAATCGTTAACAGAGGTTGAAGGCCACGAGCGTTATGCCTTTGTTCAAGCAGATATCTGCGATCGCGCCGCGCTGGACGATATTTTTCAGAGTCACCGCCCTGATGCGGTCATGCACCTGGCCGCGGAATCGCACGTTGACCGCTCCATCGACGGTCCGGCCGCGTTCATTGAGACGAACATTGTCGGGACGTACACGCTGCTCGAAGCCGCTCGCGCCTATTGGCTGTCGCTCAAAGAAGCGGAAAAATCACGTTTCCGTTTCCACCATATCTCTACCGATGAGGTTTATGGCGATCTGGAAGGCGTGGACGATCTGTTTACCGAAACGACCTCGTATGCGCCCAGCAGCCCTTATTCCGCCTCGAAAGCCTCCAGCGATCATCTGGTGCGGGCCTGGCAGCGGACCTACGGTCTGCCCACGATCGTCACTAACTGTTCCAACAACTACGGTCCCTATCATTTCCCAGAGAAACTGATCCCGCTGATGATTCTGAACGCTTTGGAAGGCAAACCGCTGCCGGTCTATGGCGACGGCATGCAGATCCGCGACTGGCTGTTTGTGGAAGACCATGCCCGAGCGCTTTATACCGTAGTGACCACCGGCGAAGTCGGGGAAACCTACAACATCGGCGGCCATAATGAGAAAGCCAACATCGACGTGGTGAAAACGATCTGCGCGTTGCTGGAAGAACGGGTGCCGAACAAGCCGGAGGGGATCAAGCAGTACCAGGACCTGATTACCTATGTGAAAGACCGACCCGGCCATGACGTGCGCTACGCCATCGACGCGAGCAAAATTGCGCGCGAACTGGGCTGGAAGCCGCAGGAAACATTCGAGTCCGGGATTCGTAAAACGGTGGAGTGGTATTTGACTCACCGGGAGTGGTGGAGCCGCGTTCAGGATGGCTCCTATGCGCGTGAGCGCCTGGGTATGGGAGAGGCATCATGAAAGGCATTATTCTGGCCGGCGGGTCCGGCACGCGTCTTTACCCCCTCACGCGCGGCGTGTCTAAGCAACTGCTGCCGGTGTACAACAAGCCGATGATCTACTATCCGCTCTCCACGCTGATGCTGGCGGGGATCCGGGAAATTCTGATTATCACGACGCCGGAAGATAACGAGGCCTTTCGCCGCCTGTTGGGTGATGGTTCCAATTTCGGCATCCACATCGATTATGCGGTACAGCCGAGCCCAGACGGTCTGGCGCAGGCGTTCATTATCGGTGAATCCTTTATTGGAGACGATCGTTGCAGTCTGGTGCTGGGCGACAATATCTTCTACGGCCAGTCTTTCAGCCGCATGTTGGCGAATGCCGCGGCTAAAAAACATGGCGCGACCGTGTTCGGCTATCAGGTAAAAGACCCTGAGCGCTTCGGCGTGGTTGAGTTCGATAAGAATATGAAAGTTGTTTCCATCGAAGAAAAACCGACTAAGCCTAAATCTAACTACGCCATTACCGGGCTCTATTTCTACGACAACCGCGTGGTGGATTTCGCCAAGCAGGTGAAGCCTTCCCATCGCGGCGAGCTGGAAATCACCTCTATTAACCAGATGTATCTCGATGATGATTCGCTGAATGTCGAGCTGTTCGGGCGCGGCTTTGCATGGCTGGATACGGGGACGCATGAAAGCCTGCACGACGCGTCGTCCTTTGTGCAGACCATTGAAAATGTGCAAGGCCTGCAGGTTGCCTGTCTGGAAGAGATCGCCTGGCGCAACGGCTGGCTCTCCAGTCAGCAACTGGCGACGTTGGCCGATCCGATGATGAAAAATCAGTACGGCCGCTATCTTATGAACCTACTTAACTGACCGGATATTCAGGAGCCAGAATGAAAATTTTGATTACCGGCAGTCGGGGACAGGTAGGACAGAGCCTGGTCGCTCAGTTGGAGGGTAAGGCCGAGCTGCTGGCCGTTGACCGCGACGAACTGGACATTACTGACCATTATGCCGTCATGCGCAAGGTGGAGCAGTTTCAACCGGATTACATTATCAACGCCGCAGCACATACGGCGGTGGATAAGGCCGAAGATGACATCGCGCCGTCCTATACCATCAACCGCGACGGTCCGGCCTATCTGGCCGAGGCCGCAAAACAGGTCGGCGCCGTCATGTTGCATATCTCGACCGACTACGTGTTCGATGGTGAAAGCGACCAAATTTACAGTGAAGAGATGCCCGTGGGTCCGCAAGGGATCTATGGCAAAAGCAAGCTCGCCGGCGAGTACGCCGTCGCCGAAGCGGCCGACCGCTATTTGATCCTGCGTACCGCCTGGGTGTTCGGCGAACACGGCAATAATTTCGTCAAAACCATGCTGCGCCTGGGCGCAACCCGGGATGCGCTCAGCATCGTCGGCGATCAAGTGGGGGGGCCCACCTACGCCGGCGATATTGCCGCGGCGTTGATCCGCATGGTGGAATTTATCGAAGCCGGCAACACGCCCGAGTGGGGCGTCTATCATTTCTCCGGGACGCCGCATGTCAGCTGGTTTGAGTTTGCGCAGGCTATTTTCGAGCAGGCGGGCAAGGCGGCATTACTGACGTCTCTGCCGACGTTGAACTCTATTTCGACCTCCGAATATCCCACCCGTGCCAAAAGACCGGCCAACTCCCGACTGAATTGTCACAAGATCCAACGACAGTTTGGTATCGCTCCCAGCGACTGGCAATCCGCCCTCAACAATATTCAAGCGTATAAGTGATCTTATGAAAATAATCGATACGGCTATACCTGATGTGAAAATTATTGAGCCTGCGGTATTCGGTGACGAGCGCGGGTTTTTTGTGGAAACCTGGCAGCAGAAAAAATTCGAGGAGCAGGTCGCCAAGCGGCCTTGCTCATTTGTTCAGGACAACCATTCCAAGTCGCGACAGGGCATCCTGCGCGGATTGCATTACCAGACGGAAAACACTCAAGGTAAGCTGGTTCGCGTGGTATCAGGGGAAGTCTTTGATGTCGCAGTCGATATTCGCAAAGGCTCGTCGACATTCGGCCAATGGGTCGGCACTTTCCTTTCCGCTGAAAACAAACGCCAGCTCTGGGTCCCGGAAGGGTTCGCTCACGGGTTTTATGTGACCAGCGAAGAGGCCGAGTTCGTCTATAAATGTACCGATTACTACAATCCTGCCGCAGAACATTCCATTTTATGGAATGACAGCGCTATCGGCATCGACTGGCCGATCCAAAACGGCAATGTCGTGCTGTCCGCAAAAGATGAACAGGCGAAGACGCTCCGGGAAAACGTTTTGTTGTGATTTTTTATATGAAGACTGCTTTTATATTTTTGTTTTTATATGAAATTTTTTCTTGATGTAGAGTTTAAGCGCCTTAATCTCTCTTCATATTGTGCTGTTCGTGCCCTGTGCTGAGAGGTTAAGCTATAAGCGTGTATTTATTGATAAAACAAGGCTCAATAATATCTTTCGACATTGTCGGTCTCGGATAGTAGTGACTATGCTTGTTGATGCGATCTTTCTATCTTGTTTGCACAGGGCGTTGACCTAATGCATAGAGCAGAGGGTTGGAATTTGCGCAGAGAAAGATGAGTGAGAGTGGAAAGCGTGTTTGATTATTTTCTGCATAAAATTATATAAATTATTTAAAGATATATAGAAGGTTACAACGCAAAATGCTACTTCCAGTGATTATGGCCGGTGGAACCGGAAGCCGTTTATGGCCACTTTCTCGTGAACTTTATCCCAAACAATTCATTTGCCTACATGGGAAAAACTCCATGCTGCAGGAGACGGTGAACCGTCTTGATGGCATCCAGACGCGCGACCCGATGGTTATCTGTAACGAAGAACACCGATTCCTGGTTGCAGAGCAACTGCGACAGGTGAACAAGCTCTCCAGCAACATTATCCTTGAACCCGTAGGACGTAATACGGCGCCAGCGATAGCGCTGGCGGCGTTGAATGCGGTTTCTGCGGGGGATGACCCCATCCTGCTGGTACTCGCCGCAGACCACATCATGGAAAACGAAGCTGCCTTTCATACGGCGGTTGAACACGCGATTCCGTATGCCAAAGCAGGCAGTCTGGTCACGTTCGGCATTATCCCCACTGGCCCAGAGACCGGCTATGGCTATATTCACCGTGGCGAACAGGTGTCGGGCGAGGAGAACACGCCTTTCCGCGTGCAGCGTTTTGTGGAGAAACCGGACCTTGAAACGGCGGAAGCTTATCTGCGCTGCGGTGAATACTACTGGAACAGCGGTATGTTTATGTTCCATGCCAAGCGCTATTTGCAAGAACTCGAGAAGTTCCGGCCTGATATTCTGGAAGCCTGCCAGACTGCGATCTCCAGCGTAGATAAACAAAGCGACTTCATTAAAATCGACAAAGAGTGCTTCATGACCTGCCCGGACGAATCTGTGGACTATGCGGTTATGGAGAAGACAGATGATGCCGTGGTTATCCCGTTAGATGCTGGTTGGAGCGATGTTGGTTCCTGGTCTGCCCTGTGGGAAGTCAATGAAAAAGATGAGCAGGGCAATTCCCTTCAAGGGGATACTTTCCTGCATAACACCCAGGATTGCTACATCAATACCGATGATCAACTGGTGGCGGCCATCGGCGTAGACAACCTGGTCATCGTGAATACGAAAGATGCCGTATTGGTCGCCAATAAAAACGAAGTTCAGGACGTGAAACGCGTGGTTGAATTCCTGAAGGCGAATAGCCGTAGTGAATATCGTCGCCACCGTGAAACCTACTGGCCTTGGGGCCGTTGCGATCTGGTGGTTCAGAGCGACCGTTTTAACGTCAACCGTATTACGGTGAAGCCGGGCGAGTCCTTCCCGCTGCAGATGCACTACCACCGCGCGGAGCACTGGGTCATTCTTTCGGGTACGGCAAAAGTCACTATCCAAGATAAAACATTGCTGTTAACGGAAAACCAATCGACTTTTATTCCCATAGGTTCACAACATACGCTCGAAAACCCAGGCAAAATTCCGCTGGAACTCCTTGAGATCCAATCCGGTTCCTACCTGGGTGACGATGACTTTATTGATGTAGCCAATAACCAGTAACTGAAACGTTAAGAAGGGATTTATGTCAGCATTAACATGTTTCAAAGCCTACGATATTCGCGGTGAATTAGGTCCAGAGCTGAATGAAGATATCGCGTATCGTATCGGCAGAGCCTATGGTGAGTTTTTAAAACCGAAAACCATTGCTGTGGGCGGCGATGTCCGTCTGACCAGTGAAACGCTGAAGCAGGCGCTGGCGCGAGGCTTGCGGGATGCGGGTACGGACGTACTGGATATTGGTATGAGCGGGACCGAAGAGATCTACTTTGCTACTTTTCATTTAGGTATTGATGGCGGTATTGAAGTCACTGCTAGTCATAATCCAATGAATTATAACGGTATGAAATTGGTGCGTGAAAACGCGAAGCCGATTAGCGGCGATACCGGATTGCGGGATGTTCAGCGTATCGCCGAAGAGAATAATTTTGCCCCGGTCGACGAGTCTAAACGCGGCAGCTATAAGCAGATTTCTGTTTTGAACGAGTATGTTGACCATCTGATGGGGTATGTCGACCTGGCCAACTTCACGCGCCCGATGAAACTGGTGATTAACTCAGGCAACGGTGCCGCAGGCCACGTCATTGATGAAATTGAAAAGCGTTTCCAGCAGGCGGGAGCGCCGGTGGAATTCATCAAGGTTCACCACGAGGCCGACGGCACATTCCCTAATGGCATCCCTAATCCGTTGTTGCCGGAATGCCGTAAAGATACGGCTGATGCTGTACGTGAGCATGGCGCAGATATGGGCATCGCCTTTGATGGCGATTTTGATCGCTGCTTCTTGTTCGATGAACATGCCGAGTTTATCGAAGGTTACTATATCGTTGGCCTTCTGGCTGAGGCTTTCTTGCAGAAGCAACCGGGCGCCAAGATTATTCACGATCCGCGTTTGACCTGGAACACCATTGATGTGGTGAAAAAAGCCGGGGGTGTTCCGGTGATGTCGAAAACCGGGCACGCTTTCATCAAAGAGCGTATGCGCAAAGAAGATGCTATCTACGGCGGAGAAATGAGTGCTCATCACTATTTCCGTGATTTTGCCTACTGCGATAGCGGCATGATTCCGTGGCTGCTGGTGGCTGAGTTGGTGGCGGTGAAGGGGATGGCTTTAGGGAGCCTCGTTAGACAGCGTATTAAAGCATTCCCTTGCAGTGGCGAGATAAACTATAAGGTTGCGAATAGCGGCGCTATCCTCGCGAGAATAGAAAGTGAATTCTCCACTGAAGCGCTATCTACTGAACTTATCGATGGATTGAGTATGGATATGCACGGCTGGCGATTAAATGTACGCACCTCTAATACTGAACCGTTATTGCGTTTGAATATTGAGAGTCGCGATGTACCCGAACTTGTGTGGGAAAAAGTTGCTATTGTCGAACGTCTTGTGAAAATGTAGTCATTTAATTAACAAGTTGAATCTACATTGAAGGGTGGTTTTTTATCGATGGTGCTATTGCACTTGAGCATGCGAGTCTGAAAATGTGGCAAGTGTGATTAAAATCCATACCGATGAAAGATGCGCTGGGTTAGACATTATTCGCCAGCCACTCCTCAATGATGACCCTGCGAATTTTTATATCTTGAAGGCAATAACTGAATGAAACCCCACACCACTAATTTGACAAGTGAGACGACTAACAAGCATGTCGCTCCCTCTGGTTGGAAAGAGCATAACGGTAAAACCGATATGCTTGAGGGCCTCAAGGCATATCATGTCTGGCTGATTTGGGGCTGGCATGATATCCGTCAGCGCTATCGCCGGTCTGTTTTAGGCCCATTTTGGTTCACATTGACGACATTGATTATGGTTGGCGCGCTAGGCTTTCTGTATTCAGAGTTGTTAGGTCAGGATATATCCTTTTACCTGCCATATCTTGGGGTAGGGTTGGTTATATGGCAGTTTATCAGCACCGCAGCGAATGAAGGGTGTGCTTGTCTTATCGGATCCAGTCATATCATCAAGCAGGTCCGTATGCCGCTGACTACGCATGTATGCCGTATGGCCTGGCGCAATTTTATCATCCTCTTGCACAGCTTGCCTGTCGTTATCCTGTTTATGCTCGCCTTTGGACATACATTTTCTTTCGAAGTCCTCTTGATAATTCCCGGACTATTTATCGTGTTGTTGAATGCGGTTTGGTCGGGGATAGTCTTTGGTATTTTGTGTTCACGTTTCAGAGATGTTGCTCCCATCATCGGTAATCTTTTTCAGGTGTTTTTCTTCGTTACCCCCGTCATGTGGCAGACTGAAGCGCTTAAGGATCGCGGTTGGGTGGCGGATTATAATCCGTTCTATCACCTAATCGAGATCGTTCGTGCACCGATTATGGGGGAAGCTGTTCCAACTTTATCATGGGCTTACAGCATCGCTTTGTTGGTGGTTGGCTTTGCTTTTGCTCAATATCTGATGACTCGCTGCCGTGACCGTGTAGCCTACTGGCTGTAATACTATGCAAACACATATTCTTGCCGAAAAACTCAGCGTCGAGTTTCCTATATTCGATAACTCGCATCGTTCACTTAAAAATACCGTTATGCACCTCACCACTGGTGGCCGAATTGGTGTCAATGTCGGTCAGCATCCAGTGGTTCGTGCACTCAACGAAATTGATTTTAATATCCAGGAAGGTGAGCGAGTTGGCCTGACTGGCCACAATGGCTCGGGGAAAACCACGCTTTTACGGGTGCTCTCAGGCATTTATGCTCCCGTGCATGGACGGCTATCCATTCAAGGACGTACGGCGTCTTTACTGGATGTTTCTACGGGCATCGATCCTGATGCATCCGGCTTCGAAAATATATATTTAAGAGGCATTACGGATGGGCTAAAACCTGCCCATATTCGCAGTAAGATCGATGAAATCGCTGATTTCACCGGTTTGGGCGATTACCTGAACTTGCCGGTTCGTACTTATTCCAGCGGTATGCAACTGCGCCTCGCATTCGCCATATCAACCAGTGTTGAAGCTGATATTCTGATTATGGACGAGTGGCTGAGCGTGGGCGATGCCGAATTCAGCGCTAAAGCTGCGGAACGTTTAGATACGTTGGTCAGTAAGGCTTCAATCTTGGTTTTAGCCTCGCATTCGCCAGAGCTGATCGCTCGAGTGTGCAATCGTCAAATTCATCTTGAACATGGTGTCATTGTCAGCGATGAAAAAATTAGTTCCGTTTCTGCGGGAGTCAATTTTGAAGCTCTCTGAATGGAAGATATCTTCACAGCATCCAGCGCTGCTTGCCTCTGAGAGACTCTTTTCGCTTCCGCCTTTCAGCGTTGTAAAAGGGATCGTGAGTGCAAATATTGCTTATCCTTACGCAGAAAAGCATGAAAAGCGTCATGTCACGGAGAAAGTCGATGCCTTACGCCGACATTATCGACAGCCTTTTGAGCTGCGTCTGGCTCAGGCTAAAGCGGCATTGGTAGACGTACTGAAATTCGCAGGTAGCGAGGTGCCATACTACCGTGATTTGTTTGCTGCAACGGGTTTTTCGCCTGATGCAGTGGAGAAAGACATTGGTTATCTGCAAGAATTACCTTTGCTGACGAAAGACATTATTCGTGAACAGGGCGAGCGTCTTTTCTCTCGCTCTCTTAGTGATATTCGCCACCATATGTGCAAGACCGGTGGCTCTACCGGATTATCTTGCCATATTGCCTACGATCAGCCGGCAGCGGACTGGTCCGCTGCCGTGACGCTATTTTGCAGAGAATCTGTAGGAAATACGAAACGACGATCTGAACTCCACTTCGCGTGTCGTTTTCCCGATATGGCCGACCCAGGCTGGCCTACGCTTGAAGACTTTAAATGTTTTGCCATGAATCGCAGCAACATTTTCTTTGACCGTTTGGATGATGTCGGGTTGGCTGAAATTTGGCAAACGCTGAAACGTCGCAAGCCATACATGGTTCATGCTCATCCTTCCACGATCTATGCCTTGGCATGCTATATCGAACGTGAATACGGTAGTGCTAAAACCTTTGAAGTCTTTGAGTCAAGCGGGGAGCTGTTGGCTCCCTATATGCGTGAAGCAATTGCGCGTATATTAAAATGTCGAGTGGTTGACCGCTATGGGCTCGCAGAACTCGGAGTTATGGCTTACGAACTCTCAGGGCATGAAAAAGGGTTACAAGTTCTTGATTCAGAAGGATGGCCTGAGAGTGGCGTAAATGATTCCGGGGATCATGAACTGATTTTCACGGGATTCCATAACCGCCTTATGCCGCTTATTCGTTATACCACGGGTGATTTGGCGAAAGTTGAACAGCGTAAAGACGGCTTCTACCTGACAGATGTGACAGGGCGTATTCATGACATCATTCATCTAAATGGTGTGGCCTATCCTACGCATACAATACAAGACATGCTGGATTTTCGCGTCGGCGGAATCCAGGAGTTTCAGATTGATATGCGAGGTGAAAAGCCGCTGATGCGCATCGTGCCAGAACAGAATGCGGATGTAGCGCAAATTGCTGCCAAGATTGAACACTATTGGCCTGATTCAATGACCGTCGCATTCGTTGGTCATGATGATTTTATCCGCGTTGGCCATCGCGCCAAATTCCGACATGTGGTGAGTCTATGATCGGTGTTCTTTATCGTTGGGAAAATCGCACCAGTGGGGAATTGGTGCTGGCTGCGTTACGTCGCTCGGTGACATCTTCCGGTGCCAAGCAGGTCGCGATTTGGGACCTTCCTCAGCACAACTTTTTGCTGGCCATTAGCCCCGATGAAGTACAAGGTCAGGCACTACTTGACTGGTTGGCTCAAGGACCACGAAAACTTCTTTTATTTGGTCAATTGCCTCAGTGCCTGATACAGCATTTTGGTATGACGCCGTATGCCTGGCCTGAACCAACAGCACCTTGGGCTCGCAGCCCATCAGCACCGAGCGGGCACTTCGCGCAAAGCGAAGCATTCATTCATTATTTACCGTCGGGTAAAGATCTGGGTGTGCAAAATTGGGAGCGAGCTCTAGAGCGTTTCGACTTTACCGATGAATGGAATAACCTGGGATTCGGTGCCGTGCGTGCAGAGGGAACACCCTGGAGTTTGACTTCCCCACTGAGAGCTCCTGATGGTGCCGAACTTGCGAATGTTCAACTCAATGACAAGGTATTAGCCAGCTATTGTGCACTCTTTGACGAAGTTGGTAGCAGCGTTCTTTGGGTCAACCGCGAGGTGGGGGTGATCGATTCGTTTGAATGGCGGATGGTCGAGAATTTCATTAGCAGCTGGCGCCACGATGTGTTGCCGTGTTTCCCTGTCATCAGTGAGGTTCCTTACGGTCATGATGCGGCAATTACGATGCGGTTGGATTGCGATGAAGATATTGCGTCTGCCCGGGCGCTCTGGGGGGCTTATTGCGAAGCCCAGGTTCCGCTGTCTTTAGCTATTCACACCAACAATTTACCGGACGATGAACACTCAGCTTTTTTACGTGAGTTTTTGGCTGAGGGGGGGGTATTGCTGTCCCATACGGCAACGCATGCGCCGGATTGGGGTGGCAGCTATGGTGCCGCACATTGGGAAGGCCTGGAATCCCGGAAAAAGATACAACAGGCCTGTGGTGTGAGGGTGGAATATGCAGTATCGCCTTTCCATCAGTCTCCTGACTATGCGTTAGCTGCCCTGTGTGATGTGGGATATCGGGGTTGTATCGGCGGTATCATCAGGAATGACCCTGCATTTCTGATTGCAAGGGGGGGAGAGTTAGCTCACTTGCCTAAGGGATTTGTCGGACACTCTCAACAGAGTATGCTGCATGGCGATTGCATGTTGATCGACGGAGATCCTTTAGCGATCTTTAAACGTGCGTTTGATTGCGCATACGAAACCCGGACGCTTTTTGGTTATCTGGACCATCCTTTCTCTTCTCGGTACCAATATGGCTGGCCTGATGAAGAAGCTCGTATCTCCGCGCACCAAGCTTTTATCTCCTATATTCGTGAGAATACGGAACAACCTCTCTTTTTGGATGAGTGTCGTGCAATGGATTTCTTACGCCATCGTGCCGCCGTGCAGTTATGCCGCGAGGAGCGAGGTATTGTTGCCTATGTTCCTGAAACCGGTGATGACTTGAGATTGGCCGTAGAATTCCGTGGTTCGACAGACGAAATCACTCATGGAGTCGTGCTGGTATGAAAATCCTCATAGCGTTAGGAACTCGGCCCGAGGTGATTAAACTCGCTCCGGTGATACTGGCTTTGCGCCATCGTGCCGAAGTCCGAATCTGCGCGAGCGGTCAGCATCGAGAAATGCTGGTTCAAGCTTTGGATGCATTTTCTCTGGTACCCGATATTCAACTCGATACCATGAGTCCAGGACGTTCGCTGAATATCCTCGCTTCCCGCCAACTTTGCGCTTTTGATGAGGTTTTCGAGCAAGAGAAACCTGATTGGGTGGTGGTTCAAGGCGATACCACGACCGCCTTTTGCGCGGGACTGGCCGCTTTTCATCGTGGGATCCGCATTGCTCATGTTGAGGCCGGATTGCGCACGGGCGATCTGACAAGCCCATTCCCTGAAGAGGCGAATCGTAGTCTGCTTGCTCGCATTGCTACGCTGCATTGTGCGCCCACCTCTGCGGCTGCCGATGCGTTATCAGTGGAAAACATTGATAAAAATAGCATTATAGTGACAGGGAATACGGTCGTAGATGCTATCTATCAGGCCCAGGCTTCCTGGAAAGAAGGAAAACCAGAGCAGCTTACCGACGATCTTGAACGTTGGATCTCTGCGGCACCTTTCGTATTGCTGACTTGCCACCGGCGAGAGAATTTCGGTGAGGTAATGGAGAATATCTGCCATATGATCGCGCGATTGTGTGAACGTTATTCCGAGCTGCAGTGGATATTTCCCGTCCATCTCAATCCTGCTGTTAGCGGTCCGGTACGGCGGATTTTGGGGCATATTCCTAATCTGTTGTTAACCGATCCTGTTGATTACCACACAAGTCTCTACCTTATCGCCAACGCCCGGCTTGTCATTTCTGACTCTGGTGGAATTCAGGAAGAAGCGCCAACGTTTGGCACCCCAGTTGTCGTTATGCGTGAATTCACCGAGCGTATGGAAGGTGTTGACGCAGGCTTCGCTACACTGGCGGGACAAGATCCTGAACGAATTGAGCAAGCGGTTAACGATTGGCTCTCTCATCCTGAAAAAGTAGAAAAAATAAAGACGTTGTCGACGCCTTATGGTGACGGGAAAGCGGCTCATCGAATCGCGAATGCATTGATGGATCAGCCCGTGGAGGCGTTTTGTGGTTGATAGCTTAGAGCTAGATAGGTCGGAGATTCCTGAATCATGTATTTTATTTGCGACAGCAGATTGGGATGAACCTTACTGGACGAACAAGCAGCACTGTGCCAAAGCGCTTGCTGAGCTGGGTGTCGAGGTACTTTATATTGAAAGCGTAGGATTGCGTGCACCTCGACCTGCGAGCCACCGTGACTGGCAACGTCTGAGAGAGCGTTTACTCAAAGGATTACGTTCTCTTTTTGTCGGAGCGCCTCGTCGTGCACCACATATACGAGTGCTTTCGCCGTTATTGATTCCTGCCGGGTATCGATATGGAGTCACAAGATGGTTGAATCGTTGGCTGTTAAAGGCTGCTATCTGGCGTAACCTCCCTAGGCAAATAAAGTCTCCACCTTTAGTCTGGACTTATCACCCCTTCATGTTGGATCTGTTTGCTTCCCTAAAGGGGAGCGCATTGTTATACCACTGCGTTGACGATCTCGCGGCTGTGCCAGGCGTTGACGCTAGGGCATTCCGTTGCGCAGAAGAGCAATTGCTCCATCAGGCTAAGGCTGTTTTTGCGACCGCGCCAGCGCTAGCGGAACGCTGTCGGCAGCTTAATGACAATACCTACTTTATGTCGAATGTGGTTGATGCAGTCCATTTTGGTAACGGGTTAAAGCAAGGAAAAATCCCTGACGATTTAGCCTGCATTCAGGAGCCTAGGCTGGGCTACCACGGTGTTCTTTCCGATTTCAAAATTGATTTCCAGTTACTACTGAGTGTTGCTCGAATGCGCCCTGACTGGCATTGGGTTTTTATCGGTGCAGAACGTGAAGGCCAAAAAAGTGCGCTGGTAGCAGAACTGCAAACGTTACCAAATGTGCATTTTCTTGGGTATCGTCGTTATGAGGTCCTCCCCGATTATCTCCGTGGAATTCAAGTTGGCCTGTTGCCCTCTCTTATCAATGAATACACGGATTCGATGTTTCCCATGAAGTACTTCGAATATCTTGCGGCAGGAATTCCAGTAGTCTCGACGCCGCTATCTTTCTCCAGGACGATCAGTGAGGGAATGCTCACTGCGGATACTGCTGAAGGCTTTGTTAACGCAATCGAACAGCAGTTAACTCGTGGGCGATTTGACCAAAAAGAAGTCGATGTGCTGGTTGGTGATAATACATGGTCTGGAAGATTATCTAAAATGCTGAAAGCATTAAATGGTATGCCTAAATGATAGAAAGTGGGATTAATTTCTTTGGCCCCTACGAAGCAAGAGATAGTATCGGTCGCGTTGCCGGCTTGAACATAGAATGCCTGAAAGCATCAGGAATTCCTTGTCAGGTTCACCTGCTATCAAGACCTGGGCCTAAAGAAATTGTTGATTACGCGAATATTGATGACGACTTGATCGCTTCACTGAAATATCGGGTCAACATTTTTCATTTCAATGCCCGACGTGTGCCTCTTTATTTTTCACGGCTTGGGGAGGATTCGTTAAAAGGGTTTTACAACATCGGTTTTTGGGTTCATGAAATGCCCACAATACCCAGTCAGTGGGCGAGGCAACTGGAGTTTTTTGATGAAATCTGGACGCCATCTTCATTGTGCCAGTCGGCGATCTCGCTTTCTGCCAATATTCCCGTTGTAAAAATGCCATACCCCATTGAAAGCAACCCTATCAATCAAAGAATGCAAGAAAGAGCGATAGGAAAGTCGTTTGACGTCTTCAATTTTTTGGCTGTATTTGATGTGTTTAGCGATGCTGAACGCAAGAACCCATTATTTGTTGTGCGCGCATTTCTTGATGCCCATGCGGGGAATCCTTCGGTCCGATTAATCATGAAAACTCGGAATTTGGATCAGGATAAAATGCTGGCCGAAAAGCTGCTTAAGATAGCTAACGAACATACAAACTTTATCGTGCTTGATGGATATTTAGAGCCTGAAGAACTGGCAGCTCTTTATGAACAGGCTGACGCCTATGTCTCGTTGCATAGAGCGGAAGGATTTGGTCTGACCATATCTGATGCTATGAGTCGGGGAATCCCGATTTTGACTACCGGATACTCAGGCAATATGGATTTTTGTAATGCAGCAGATTCGAGACTTGTCGCTTACGAATTAAGACCCGTAGGCCATAATCGACCACGTTATCGTTATGATGACGTTTGGGCTGAACCAGATTTGGACGATGCCACCGAGGCTTTTGACGATTTGGTACAGAATCACGGCGTGTGGGTAAAGCGCGCCGCGCGAGCCAGGCTACGTTTAGAGAGAGAGTTTTCCGTAGAGTCTATTGGTCGTCTCATGCAAAGCCGGATCGATCTGATAGGAAGAAACTTTTCATTCCCTGATGATATGAATGAGAGGCACATAGACTTCGAAGTCGGTGTTTGTAATACCTACGGATTTTGACGCGTAACCTTATTGATATACTACCTTCGGATTGAGATATGGAACTTTATTTGCTGAGGCATGGTAAAAGTCTTGCCAACGAACGGCAGTTGGTTTGCGGTTCATCAGATTATCCGTTATCGCAAGAGGGAAGCGAGCAAGCTCAGAAAGTCTGTGAGACGCTGAAAAATATCCCTTTCACCCACATCTACTCTTCACCACTCTCAAGAGCTGTCAACACGATTGCTGGATTGGCATGTACGGACAAGATCAGACTTGAAGATGAACTGAAAGAATTAAATACCGGGGATGTGAGTCACATTACGTTGAGCGAACTTTGGGAGCGTGATGCCCGTTTTCGTCAGCCTTGGTTATCTCCTGATTTACGTTATCCTGGCGGCGAGACCTTCCGGGAAATGATCGCTCGGATCACTGGGTGGTATAGAAATAACGAAACTCGTTGGTCGGATGATGATCGCGTCTTGATCGCAGGCCATGAAGGTACGCTGCGCTCTATCTATCTTTATCTGATGTCTCTCGATATTTCTCTTTATCCAGATTTCCCAATTAGCAATTGTGATTATCTCTATTTCAAAATCAGTAGCCGAAATGTCATGGAATACAAGCATATAAAGCTGGCAGCCATTGAAGGGGAGGTCACTTGAATCGTATCCTGCTGACTACATTTCCCAGCGCGTTTATGTACGACGGTGGGGGCGAACGAGAGATTCATTTGCTAAACGAAGCAATAAATCGCGCAGGCATGATTTGCGATATCTATGGCCCCACCTCTCGCTCCATTAATGCTTATCAGTCGGTTATTCATTTTTCTATGGCTGGGGGATCTGAGCATGTCATTGAGTCAGCCAAAGATCATGGCCTGAGGTTGATCCTTTGGCCTAACTTGTGGTTTGTGGAGCCGCCTTCATCCTGCACCTTGACGCGTTTAACGGCACTACTAAGCCATTTCAATGCCGTCGTATTCCGCTCTCAGACGGAAGAAAACCATTTCCGTCAGTATCTGGATATAGAGGGAAAAGATGTTATCCACGTCTCACCCCTGATTTCACCCAAGTTTTTTCGTAAGAATGTGACGGATGTTTTTCGGGAATCATATGGTTTGACGTCATATGCAATATGGCCCGGTATTATTGAGCCCCAAAAAAACCAGTTGGCCGCCGTGCGTGCTTTCAAAGATTTAAATCTAGACTTGATCATTTCCGGTGGTGTAAGAGATCAGGCCTATGCGGATGAGTGTAAACGTCAGGCTGGACCCAATGTTCGGTTTATTCCAGCCATGCCTTTTGGCTCTGAACAGCATCTTTCCGCATTGGCGCATAGCCAAATGGTGATTGAGCTTCCGCTCGACTTTCCTGGGGCCTCGGCTATAGAAGCTGCCGCTATGGGCTGTTCGCTGCTACTTTCTCGTTCAGAATGGACGAACGAAATGTTGGGCCCTGATTGCATGCAGGTTGATCCTACCGATGAGAAAGAAATTCGCCATCAGATCTGTCAATTCGCACATCAAAGCGACGTCCAAGTCCTTCAACGTTCGCCACGCGTAGAGTTCGAGAATATGTTTAATGCTGTTTTGCCTCTGACTGAATATCTTCGGTTAATTTGATTAGGTGTATAGATAAATGAAGGTTGTTTTTGACTGTACAGCATTGAACAACTGGGTGGGAAAGCCCACTGGAATTCAGCGTGTTATCAATGAACTGGGCGTTTCTTTGGTTGATGTGATGCCGAATGCGGTCACTGTCATTTTTGACGCTGTTGGTGATTGTTATGCTTACTGTGCTGATACCAGAACGTCGGGAGAGCGAGTCTTCCTTGAAAATGGAGACATGATTTTCGCTTCAGGGCATGATTGGGATTATCCCGAGCACTTTGAGCATATTTGCAACTATGTTGCTCGCGGCATTAAATTCGGACTACTTATATACGATATTATTCCAATCAAATTCCCTTTTACTTATACACAGGAATTTGTTGCACGCTTTGAAAGTTGGCTGAAACGTGCCATACAGCTAGCTGATGTATGCTTTACCATTTCGCTTAGTACTCGAAAAGATGTATTGGATTATGCGGAACGTTTAGGTTTGGTAATTAATAATATCAATATATTACGTATTGGAGACAATATTCCTGCTGATGTAGATAATGTTTCCGAAAGAGTCAAAAGTAAAATCGTAGAGGATTATATTCTTTCAGTTGGTACCATCGAATTTAGAAAAAATCATATTACATTGCTCAATGCCTATCGCTACATGATCCAGAATCTCGGTATTGATGTGCCGAAGCTGTATATCGCTGGGAGGCAGGGTTTGTATGATGCTTATGTTCGCATACAGGTCGAAGGCGATCCTGTATTGAATGGCAAGGTAGAGATTCTATCCGATTTGAGTGATTCAGATATTGGGGCTTTGTACGCTTCAGCGCTTTTTACTGTATACCCTTCTATCTATGAAGGCTGGGGACTACCGGTTGCAGAGAGTCTCTGTTATGGCATCCCGTGCATTACTTCTCAAAGTTCTAGCATGCTAGAGATTGCACCTGATTTAACCCCATTCGCTGACCCTCTAATGACTAATGAATGGGTGGAAAAAATGAGCGAGTGGATAAATTTCCCCGATCGTCTGGCTTCCGTCAGAGAGCAGATTAAAAGCCAATATCGTATGGTTAGTTGGCATGATACCGCCTGTTATCTGCGCGGGCATTTGGATGGGACAGGGGATCAAGTTAAGGATAGTGAAACAGGCCAGGAGAACAGCTTCTAATGAGTATGAGTGAGCAGACGAAATACGATGTAATTTTTGGCGTTTATCCATGGGCTTTCGACTGCCCGGGTGGCGGAGAGCGTCAATTAATGGCATGGAAATCTCACTTGGAAGTGCTTGGCCATAACGTCAGGCTGTACGATCCATGGCAGCCAACGTCAGACGAGCCGAAGATATTTCACTTTTTTTCTGTGATGCCTGGCTCATATCAGCTATGTGACTACCTGAAAAAAAAGGGAAAACATCTCGTTATTACACCAAATTTATGGGTGACGCCTGAAACCAAGTGGAATTATCCGCATGATGATATTCAGAGATTATTGGCTATTGCCGATAGGATCGTTGTGAATTCCTTGCTTGAAGCCAAAGCACTTAGTGAAGTTTACGAGGTGGATCTTTCTCGTTTCAGTGTGGTGTATAACGGAGTTGAAAAAAGCTTTTTCGAGTCTGCATCTCCTGAGTTATTTCGTGAGTGGGGAGGATTGGCGAATAAACGATACCTGCTAAACGTCGCCAATATTGAATCCCGTAAAAATCAGCTACGTTTTCTTGATGCATTGCAAGATTATCCGGATTTGAGTCTGGTTGTTGTGGGCAATGCGCGTGACTCAGCTTATTTAGAAGAATGTCGTCACGTTGGCAAAGAGCAATTTATTTACGCAGGCCCTGTCGAATATGGTTCTGAGTTATTACGCTCAGCATTGGCGGGAGCTGAGGCGTTTGTGATGCCCAGTACGTTAGAAACGCCAAGTATCGCAGCTCTTGAAGCGGCGGCTTCGGGATGCCGAATTATGGTCACAGAAGTCGGTTCCACGACGGAATATTTTGGAAAAGATGCTGTCTATATTGACCCAGACTCCAGAGAGTCCATGAGTAAGGGGATCGGGCAGGTCTTGCAGATGCCGTCAGAATGTCTCCGTGAGCACATTCAGCAGCGCTTTACCTGGACCAATGTGATTAGAGATCTTGAGCAAGTCTATAGCCAACTATTGCACGAGAGCGGGAATTAATATGATTGAGCGAGATCCTAGGCTTTATATCGATTGTACTTCGACATTTCGCAGTGGATTGAATACCGGAGTACAACGAGTTGTTCGCTCATTAATTGCTCAGACGGACACTTTTTCTGATATTACCCAGTTGGAGTGTATTCCAGTCAGTTATCAATTTAATGGGTTTTATACACTAGATGATGCGAAAGATATCACTCTAGATAATCTTAACGACTTTACTCCTCTCGATTTTCTTTTTCGTGATGTCTACTTATGTCCGGACGCATTTTGGAGTGCGGGCATGACATCGTGGTATAACTATTTCCGCGATCAAGGCGTGAGTATTGCCACGGTTATTTATGACCTGATTCCTATCATGCATCCTGAGTTTTGTGATCCTAAAGCTGCACAAGAATTTGAATCAGCTCTGGTTGACGTGATTAAAAAATCAGATCTCCTCTTTACTATTTCCGAATCCACCCGTCAGGATCTGCTGACTTACTGCGCTTCAATTGGCGAAACGTTAGACGACGATCGGTGCCCAGTGATTCCCTTAGCTCCAGCGCTTCAGTCGGAAAAACAGTTGATAGATACGCGACGTATACCAACAGAACCATTTTTCCTGATGGTGGGGACGGTTGAACCTCGCCGGGGGTACGTCGAGGCCGTAGCTGAATATCAGGCATATTTGACGGCGGGTGGACAGGCATCTTTGCTTATCATAGGCAAAGAAGGGGGAGCTGCTGGTGCTATTAGCGAGAGTCTTCGCTGTGCTGGAACAAAAGTTAAGTGGCTAAGCGATGCTAGCGATGCTGAGTTGATGGCGGCATATCAACAAGCTATGGCTGTAGTCTGTCCTTCACATAGTGAGGGTTATGGCATGTCTGTTTCGGAAGGTATTGCCTATAATGGACTTGTTTTAGCGAATCGCTTGCCAGTTTTTGGTGAGTTTGCGGGAGCCTGGCCTTACTATTTCGACATCAACCGTAAAGGTGATTTGGCTCGTTTGCTGGAAGATACTCCCAATTTAACACGTCTGGTAAAAGCGCCTGGAATGGGGAGCTGGCGGGACACCGCGCGTGCAATAGCACTAAATTTGGTCGACATTTCCCAAGCTCATGGTCGCCACCAGGCTGTTGAGTTGTTGCGTAATTCAGAAGAAGCCGTTCGATGGGCCTATTGGCTTCTGTTCGGACGGGTCTGTAGCCCAGCAGAAGTCGCTGGTTGGCTAAAATTTGAAACCGTCCAAGCGATGTTCGATGGTTTACAGTATGAAAGCCGATCATCCAATGCTTTGCTTAGCAATAATTCTGTACGCTGGTTGCAACAAGCTATTAATGGACGGCAAGCCATCGGTGATGAAGAAGTCGCCTACTGGTGTAGGCAGTGCGAATCTGTAGGAGACATGCGGTGTAAACTTCTGTCTGAGCATTGCCGTCTTGATGCGCCAGCTTCAGAGTTGTTTGTCCGATGGGGTCTGTCAGCAATCTTAAAGCTGGAAAAACCTGAACATTCAGACATTGAAGGGTGGCTTGAACAGGGCGGAACAAACGAAGATTTTCTTAAAAAAATAATTGAAATTCAAAAGAATAGTGAAAATAGTTAATATTTTTTGATGTTACTGTTAATACCTGGCTTCCTAAAGGATGATTTAAGTGAAAATATTGCAGATGGCAACTTATGACGTAGAGCAACCAGATCATGGAGGCAAATTACGTAGTCATCACATTCGGCGTAGCCTACGCTCCAGATTTTCAGTTGAGACGTTGTCGTTTGAGTGGGGTGATACACAAGATATTTCATCTCTTTCTGTAAAATTGGATCAGCGTCGTTGGACTGAATTTGGTATCAGTGGAATGCTTTCTGATTGGGGGATTTGCGTTTTCCTCGAAAAGGAAAAGTCATGCTATGACCGTGTATGTAAACACGTCCGTGATTTTAACCCCGATATGATTCTGTTGGAACAGCCTTTTTTATGGCCTCTTGTAGAGCGTTTCTTTAGGGATGGGACTCTAGGTCAGCATGTAAAGGTTATTTATAGTTCTCACAACATTGAAGTTGTGATGAAACGTCAAATCTACCGTGATCTTTATTCACCAGAAGTTGCTGCTGAATACACTACCTATGTCGACGATCTGGAGCGAGGAGTCATCAAAGCTTGTGCTGGTGCTATCGCAGTTTCCGAATTGGATGCTGACTATATTTCTGAAGTCAGTCCGGGGACTCCGGTCCAGATCTATTTCAATGGACATTCTCGCCCTGTATCGGGCTCTGAAGATAAAAAATGGCAGTCTCGCTTTGCTAATCGGGATGCTAACTGGGTATTTGTTGGTAGCTGGCATCCGCCTAATATTAATGGGTTGCGCGATCTTGTTATGGCGTTGTCGCAAAATAAAGCGGACAAAAATTTCGCCTTGTGGGTACTTGGCAGTGCGGGTAATGGTTTAGCCGCAACCATGCCAGACTTTGACCCGAAAGATTACCCATGGTTACACATTGTCGGCTTGGTCAGCGCCGAAGATATCGACTCTGCGATTTTATGTTCAAGTGGAATCGTATTGCCTGTCTGGGAGGGGGGGGGGTCAAACCTTAAAACGGCTCAAGCCCTTTTATCTGCTAAATGTATTCTAGGGGCGGAATTTTCATTTAGAGCTTTTGAGCATGTCGCCGAAGAGCCGGGAGTCTTCTTAGTTAAAGATGCTGAAAGCCTTGCTAGGCTGGTGAGCGAAACTCGGCCCGATGATCATTATGCACGTAGTGACGCTGTAGGTGCTTTAGAGTGGAAACACGTACTGCACAGCCTGCCTGAATTCATCTCTCAATTACAAGACACAAGCAAGGAAAAGTGCTGTTCATGAAAGTGATTTTTGATTGTACCTCTCTCGCAAACTGGACTGGACACCCAACAGGAATTCAGCGCGTAGTCTCAGAGATTGGCGGCGAATTGCAGAAACTTTTGACGAACGTACGTCTCGGATTATTTGCATCTGATGGGACATGTTCCGAATACAATCTAAAGCTGCGCTCCGCTAGTGGAAATATACCTATTGAGGCTGGTGATGTCGTTGTTACTGCCGGTTCTAACTGGGATTTCAGCGAACATCACAACATGTTGCTTGGTTTGCGTGAGCAAGGCGTTCAATTAGGGGTACTTTTTTATGACGTTATCCCTTCCGTGTTGCCTTTTTCCTATGGTCCCGGTTTCTCTGATATATACAAGAATTGGCTGATTGAAGCGGTAGCTAATTGTGATGTGGCTTTTGCTATATCTGAGAACACAAAACGCGATTTGAATGAGTTTGCAGCAGAACATGGCTTGATGCTTCCACCGGTGCAAGTGGTGCGCCTTGGCGATGATGTGCCTTCGGCAGGTGGGGCACCCACAGAAGAAATCATCCAAAAAACTAGCGAGCCTTATCTGCTGACAGTGGGATCCCTCGAATATCGTAAAAATCACATCATGCTTCTCAACGCATGGCGTTACATGATTGAAGAACAGGGGTATTTACCGCCTAAGTTATACATCGTTGGCCGCAAAGGGTGGTTAGATCAGGATATTGAATATCAGATTGAGAATGATGTCCGTCTTAAAGGGCGTATAGAAGTACTTAAAGGATTACAGGATGCAGACCTATGTCTCTTATATGAAAAGACATTGTTCACACTCTATCCTTCTTTTTATGAAGGGTGGGGCTTGCCTGTGGCAGAGAGCCTGTGCTTCGGCAAACCTTGCGTCGCTTCACGCTCCTCATCCATGTTGGAGATAGCGCCAGGTTTAGTTAGGCACGCCCATCCATTGCTTCTCAATGAATGGGTTGAGCAGATTCATCAGTTAGTTGATAATCCCGCGGAACTGCAGAACGAGTGCGAACGCGTGAAGAACACGTATAAGCGCTCAAGTTGGAAGGATACTGCGCTTCAGGTCAAACAAGGATTACTTGCCAGCTATCCTGAACTTGTGGAGAACGACGCGTGAGTTTTTATTACGATTATTCGACAATGGTCGGATGGCAAGGTACCCCAACGGGAATTCCTAGAACGGTCTATTATCTTGCGCAGGAACTTTCAGCATTAGTTAGCGACTTCAAACTCGTTGCAATTGATAACTCTCTCGGTGCTTTTCATCATGTGGAACTTACAGATGATGGTGCTGTAGTGAAAGAAAAAGTCGATTTTTCTGCTGAAGATGTATTGTTTTCCGCAGGAGCTAACTGGGCTTTTGCTTGTTATATTAATGAGATAAAACGCATCAAAATCGTTGGCGTGCGATATATCCAGCTGTTTTATGACATTATTCCTGAGTTGTTTCCGTACTTCTATCAAGATGGCGTGGGGTTCGGGGATTACATTGGACGTTGGGTTGATGATTCTGTTGCATTATGCGATCAGTCTTTCGCTATTTCAGAATGTACGAAAAAAGATATTGTCCTGAGAAGCCGTAATCTTGGGATAGATATGCAGAATATGGAAGTCATCAGATTAGGCGACGATTTTAAGACGAATACCCGCTCTGAGTGCGGTGTTGGTCGCTACGATAAGGGTGAACGCTTCATTTTGTGTGTAGGCACTCTGGAGATTCGTAAAAACCAGGTTGCACTTTTGCATGCCTACCGTCTACTTCATCAGCGCCATCCTGAGCAGATTCTACCTCGGCTTGTTTTGGTAGGCAGGAAAGGATGGAATGATGGGGATATTTCCTTCCAAGTCGAGAATGATCGCGTTCTGAACAAATTAGTGGATGTTATAACTGATGCCAGTGACGACGAACTGAGCTGGTTATATTCAAACTGTTTGTTTACTTTGTTCCCAGCTTTGTATGAAGGATGGGGGTTGCCCGTAGCTGAAAGTCTCTGGTATGGGAAGCCATGTATAAGTTCTAATACTTCCAGCATGGTTGAAATTGCTCCTGAATTGACTGTGTTTGCTTCGCCCTACTCGGTGGAGTCATGGGTTGAGCAAATTGAACGCCTTCTCTTTGAGCCTGGCATGCTTGAAATGCAGACAGAGAGAGTTATACGCGAGTACATGCCTACGAAATGGCATGATACTGCCGCTACGATTAAAGATGTGATTTTGAAGAGTATACAAAGTGAATAATATCGCCGTTGTTACAGGAATTACTGGTCAGGATGGGGCTTATTTGGCTGAGCTCCTGCTGGAAAAAGGGTATACAGTTTATGGTACGTATCGTCGTACCAGCTCTGTCAATTTCTGGCGTATTGAAGAGTTAGGTATACAGAATCATGCAAACCTGCATCTCGTTGAGCATGATTTGACGGATCTGTCTTCCAGCATACGTCTGCTTCAGACAAGTAAAGCGACGGAAGTTTATAACCTGGCAGCCCAAAGTTTTGTCGGTGTGTCTTTCGAACAGCCTGTCACGACGGCTGAAATTACCGGTATCGGTGCGCTTAATCTGTTGGAAGCTATTCGCATTGTGAATCCTGATATTCGCTTTTACCAGGCATCGACTTCTGAAATGTTTGGTAAAGTGCAGGAAATTCCTCAATCTGAGTCGACGCCGTTTTATCCCCGTAGCCCGTATGGCGTCGCTAAACTGTACGCTCACTGGATGACGATCAACTATCGTGAGAGCTACAATATTTTCGCCTGTAGCGGAATTCTCTTTAACCATGAGTCGCCGCTCCGTGGTCGTGAATTCGTTACCCGTAAAATTACTGATGCTGTCGCCAAAATCAAATTAGGCAAGCTGGATGTGCTTGAGCTGGGCAATCTGGATGCAAAACGTGACTGGGGATTTGCTAAAGAGTACGTAGAAGGTATGTGGCGTATGCTGCAGGCTGATGAGCCGGATACCTATGTATTGGCAACAAATCGCACTGAAACCGTTCGTGATTTCGTTCGTATGTCTTTTAAGGCTGCGGGCTTCAACATCGAGTTTAATGGTCAGGGTGAAGAAGAAGTCGCCGTAGACGTGGCAACGGGTAAAACGTTAGTACGGGTCAGTCCCAAATACTATCGTCCGGCAGAAGTTGAACTGCTGATAGGTACTCCTGAGAAAGCGAAAGCAAAATTGGGCTGGGCGCCGAACACCAGTTTGGAACAGCTGTGTCAGATGATGGTTGATGCTGATATGCGCCGCAACGAAGCCGGGTTCTCATTCTAATATGACTCAACGTGCGCTGATCACCGGCCTTAACGGGTTTACCGGGCATTACATGGCTCAGGAACTGGTTAACGCCGGGTATGAAGTTCATGGTCTGGAGTTGCCTGCAGCAACTGCCGGCACGCAGCAATCGGTTGATTTGTGTGATTTGGAAGCGGTAAAGCAAGCCGTTCGCACAATTCGACCTAATGTTGTCGTACACCTGGCTGCCATCGCCTTTGTTGCTCACGGCAACGCGGAAAATTTCTACCGTGTAAATTTGATCGGTACACGCAACCTATTAGAGGCGTTGTCTGATGTATCGGATGGCCTTGATTGTGTGCTGCTTGCAAGCAGCGCCAATATCTATGGGAATCGTACTGAAGGAATTCTTACGGAAGAAAGCCTGCCTGAACCGGCAAATGACTATGCGGTAAGTAAGCTGGCCATGGAGAATATGGCGCAGTTGTGGATGGATAAACTGCCGATTGTGATTGCTCGGCCGTTCAACTACACAGGCGTAGGACAAAGTGAGAATTTTTTGATCCCGAAAATTATCTCTCACTTTCGTCGAAAGGCCTCTCGTATCGAGCTGGGCAATTTGGATGTATGGCGTGATTTCAATGATGTGCGTGCTATTTGTAAGGCCTATGCCGGTCTTTTGAACAAGCGTCCGATTGGCGAAGTCTTCAATGTTTGCTCCGGTGTGGGAACCTCATTGCGAGAAGTCATTTCGACAATGGAGTCATTGGCTGGCTATCGTATTGAATTAAGTGTCAATCCTGCGTTCGTGCGTCCCAATGAAGTGAAAGTGCTGACTGGAAGTGCTCAGCGCCTTTCTTCTCTCCTCCCATCCTGGCAGCCGACTCCTCTTGAGGAAACGCTCCTTTGGATGTATTCAGCTTAACGACATGTCCATGACATAGTCTCACCCTCGAATGTGGTGGGGCTATGATTTTTACTCTTCTACTACCGACACCCGGCTCTACATTCATTAAGCTATCACTAGATGTTTCATCGCACTTCTTGATGACAACGTGATGTTATCTAAATATGCAGAAACAATATTCGATCAATTTGACGTGCAGATAGGCGCAATAATCTTTTTACTACTATTTTATTTTCGGAAAATAAACCTATTTTCTTGATGATGTATGCCCTAACAGGAACAGAAGGTTTTGTTCCAAATTCATAAAAGTCACAGGTTACCGATGCGCATTCTTCATTTTTTTAAGACCTATTACCCTGCTGCTTATGGCGGCGTACAACAAGTGATTTATCAGTTGGCCGAAGGTGCTAGTCGCTATGGCGCAGAGGTCGATGTCCTATCATTAACCGATGAAAAAACATCCAAAAATGAGGTGCTTTCTCATCATCGCGTGCATACCTCAAAACAAGATCTTTATATTGCTTCTACGGGGTTCTCTGTTTCCGCATTTCGTGATTTCCGACGTCTGGCTGATCAAGCCGATATCGTTCATTACCACTTTCCGTGGCCTTATATGGATTTGGTGCATTTTTTAGTGCGGCCGGATAAGCCTGCGATAGTCACTTATCATTCAGACATCGTTAAACAGAAATACCTGGCGCGTCTCTATCAGCCCTTGATGAACCGTTTCCTGAAAGACATGAATGCGATAGTAGCTTCCTCCCCTAATTATGTTCAAACCAGCCCCGTATTAAGCTCGCTGGACAGGACAACGGAGGTTATTCCATTTGGCCTGGATCGCGCATCCTACCCACCAGCAACTCAGTCGACGTTAAATAAATGGCGAGGGTTACTGGAGGGCCGTTTTTTTCTGTTCGTTGGCTTTTTGAGGTATTACAAAGGAATATCCTATCTGCTAGATGCAATGGTTGACTTAGACTATCCGCTGGTCATCATCGGAGAAGGGCCATGTGAGCAGGAGCTTAAAGAACAGACCACCCGTCTTGGGTTAAATAATGTACATTTTCTAGGGGCCATTTCAGACGAAGACAAATGTGCATTACTTGAGCTCTGTTACGCCGTCGTGTTTCCGTCGCATCTCCGCTCAGAGGCTTTCGGTATGACGCTTCTTGAAGCGGCTATGTACAGTAAAGCTATGATTTCTTGTGAAATTGGTACTGGGACCACTTATATCAACCTTCATGAAGAGACTGGTATCGTTGTCAAACCGGCAGACCCTGTTTCTTTGCATGCTGCGTTGGAACGGCTTTGGACAAATCCCAACGTCGTCGCCCAGATGGGCATTAACGCGAAAACAAGATTTGATAAGCTCTTTACGGCGGATCGCATGGTCGACAGCTATATGGCGCTTTACCAACGCATTATCTCAGAGCATTACACGCGCTGAATCTCAAGCAAGTGTACAGACCAGACTGGCAATAATAAGGAACAGGCCGAAGCGATCACTCTGTCATGGATGACATTGCGATAGGTGGCATCGGCCCATAAGAATTAGCTAATTCGGTTTCAACGTTTTTGGCTTGTATCCCGTTGGAGCCTGCATAATGATTTTCTGAATGCGGGCGACATCAAAATCATGGCACCCTTCATCCAACTCCTTGAGCAGTTTCGCCATCTCCCGCCAACTTAATCTTTCTTCTAGTGCCGTCATGATTTTAGGGTGGCAAGTGCCTTCTACATTCTCGCTAATCAAAAGTTCTTCGTAGAGTTTCTCTCCGGGACGCAGCCCTGTGAATTTGATGGCAATATCGCCTTCCTCTCCAGAGCCTTCGATATACTCTTTCATCCCCATCAAATGAATCATTCGACGCGCCAGGTCGAGAATTTTCACGGGTTCTCCCATATCCAGCACGAAGACCTGGCCGTTATTGCCCATAGCGCCAGCCTGAATCACCAGCTGCGCGGCTTCGGGGATCAGCATGAAGTAGCGGATAATATCAGGATGAGTCACAGTGACCGGACCGCCCTGGCGAATTTGTTTTTTGAATAAAGGGACGACTGAGCCGGATGAACCCAATACGTTGCCAAAACGCACCATAGTAAATATGGTTTGACTATTCCTGTCAGCCAGGGCCTGTAAAACCAGTTCTGCCAAGCGCTTACTGGCACCCATGATATTCGTGGGACGTACGGCCTTGTCGGTAGAAATGAGAGTAAAGCTGCTAACGCATGCCTCGATAGCAGCCTCGGCACAGGTAAACGTACCGAAAACATTGTTGCTAATGCCTTCGATGATATTGTCTTCCACTAATGGAACATGCTTGTAAGCTGCAGCATGGTAGATGGTGTCGACTTGGTTGGCGCGTATAACGTTAAAAACTCTACTGTAATTTTGTACGGATCCCAGCATGGCGATAATATGAGTTTCCAGCTGTAACCGTTGTTTAATGCTCTGCAATTCCTGATCGATGCTATAGAGGTTGTATTCGTTGAGTTCAAACAATACGAGCGTGCGGGGTTTAAGCGCGATAATTTGGCGACAGAGTTCAGATCCGATGGACCCCCCCGCGCCGCTGACCATGACGGATTTACCAAAAACATTTTTCGCCAGCAGCATTTGGTCTGGATCAACCGGCGCACGGCCCAGCAGATCCGCGACCTCCAGATCTCTGACCTCGGTCGCATGAGCGCGGCCTGCAACGATGTCCTCCATGGAAGGAACGGACTGGACTTCAATAGGCCAGTGAGACAGCTTTTCCAACAATCTTAAACGCTGGCCTTTCTTGATATTGTTGATGGCTAGCAGTAGTTTGACGGGCTGATAGAGCTTTTGAAGAGAATCAAATTCAGCGCTGCGATGAACGCGAATACCACAAATAATCTGCCCGGCTTTGCTGCTGTCGTCATCCAGTATTACTACCGGGTGAAACTCGTCCCCCTGAGATAGGGCATAAGCCAAATCTCTGCCAGTCGCCCCCGCGCCGTAAATGAAGACGTTGGGTTTCTGCCGTTTAAAGTAGTGGTAGTAGAAGCTACGAATAAAGACCCGAGGACCGCCCAATGTCAGGATGGCCAAACCCGCATAGATAAAGGGTACGCTGCGTGGCACAAATGACTGGAAGAAAAAACTGCTCAGGGCGAGCGTCAAGGTCGATAAAATTACCGCGAAGAACACATTGCCCAAGGCTGGCAGCATCATGTAGCGCAGTACGGCGCGATACATCCCACAGCGAATAAATACCGCAATGGTGATCACCAGTGTCACTATCAGGCTGGCTATCTCAGATAAGCCAACGTGAAAGGTGTAGGTGCCCAGGCGAAAGGCGACTGCCAGATAGAGCGAAAAGATAATCGCAGCAACATCATACAGAACAGTGACGATTCGTTTGTGTTTTCTTGGCGCGTTAAGCAAAGCATGAATGGGGTTAAACATCTAAAGCCTGGATGTCAGATGATGGAAATGGGTTTTGTTGTTACTATTCACGATCATTGTAGACACCCCATTTTTTATTAGCTAGCGGGAAGTATAGCCACTCAGAACGCGAGGTTGATATGTATACAATAATGACCGCTATCATACGAGTGTCGGCCTTGGAAAGGTAATACATTTTGAAACTATTAGTGACGGGTAGTAGTGGGTTTATTGGGCACCGTGTTGTTGAACTGGCTCATGCTCAGGGAATGGAATGCTTATCCCATCGTAGCCAGAAGTCGGGCGCTTTGGTTCAGGAAGGCGTCATCTACCAAGATCTGTCGGCCGACGCGGACTGGCGTGAGGTCCTGAGCGGCGTGGAAACCGTCATTCACTGCGCGGCTCGTGTACATCAGATGCAGGACACACAGCGCGATTCGCTGTCGCTCTACCGCGAAACCAATGTGGCGGGGACATTAACGCTGGCGCGTCAGGCGGCGGAGTCCGGGGTAAAGCGCTTCGTTTTCCTCAGTTCTATCAAGGTCAACGGAGAAGCGAGTCTGCCTCATCATCCTTTCACGCCTCATGTCGCACAGCCCCCGCAAGATCCCTACGGTCTGAGTAAATATGAAGCTGAGCTGGGCCTGTGGCAGATTGCCCGTGAGACCGGGCTCGAAGTGACGGTGATTCGCCCGCCGCTGGTTTATGGTCCTGGGGTCAAAGCGAATTTCCGTACGATGATGCATTGGATCCGCAAAGGTTTACCCCTGCCGCTCGCGGCCGTGAAGAACAAACGCAGCCTGGTTTTTGTCGATAATTTGGCGGACCTGATCTTGCTGTGCGCTCATCATCCGCAGGCGGCGGGTGAAACGTTTCTGGTCTCGGATGAGTATGATGTTTCTACCGCCGAGCTGCTTGCCGATATGGCGAAGGCTTTGGGCGTCGCCAGCCGCGTTTGGCCACTGCCTCCGCGTTGTTTACTGTGGGCGGCGAAGGCGTTGGGCAAAGCGCCAGCCGCGGAAAGATTATTGGGATCGTTGCAGGTTGATATTGCTCACACACGCGACCGTCTGGGATGGCGGCCCATTGTGACTTATCCTCAGGCGCTTTCACTGACCGCCAGTGCTTATCAGGCTGAGCGCGACGCTACGGATTAACCGATAAACTAAGGTTTGATGCACATGATGTTTCGTTTTTTTGATCTCACGCTCGCGTTAGCTGGACTTTGTTGTTTATGGCCCGTGATGGGCGTTATTTACCTCATCGGGCTGTTTGATACCGGGTCGCCGGTGTTCGTGCAGCAGCGGGTAGGGCGGCACCAACGGCCGTTCAATCTGATTAAGTTTCGCACGATGGCGGTCGCGACCGAGTCAGTTGCGACCCATTTGGCTAACCGTCATGCCGTGACCCGGCTGGGCGCTTTTTTACGTAAAACCAAGCTGGACGAGCTGCCGCAGCTGATTAATGTGGCGCGCGGCGAGATGAGTCTGGTCGGGCCTCGCCCGTGCTTGTTTAACCAGCGGGAACTGATCGAGGAACGACAGGCCCGTGGCGTATTCAACGTTCTGCCCGGCATCACCGGATTGGCGCAGATTAATGCCATTGACATGTCTACGCCTCAAAAGTTGGCAGAATGGGATCAGCGTATGATTCAGACCATGACGGTCAAACGCTATTTTCGTTATCTGCTCCTCACCGTGGTGGGTAAAGGCGCAGGCGATCGCGTGCGCTGATACCGCAACTCCGCGACCTGTCGGCAGTCACGGAGGCGATTTTCTTTGGGCAGTCTTCCTGGCTGCCCAAGCCTGACTTCACGTCTTCCAACGCCATTTTGTCCATCTGGGGCCTCATTAAGCTTCCCGCATCCCGCTGCGCGGCATTAGCGGCGTCCTGCGTGGTTTATCCCTGAGACGGCACAAGCAGTATGAAAATAAAGAAAGTAGAACCCTAAGCGTGCGGTATTGTCGAACCGGACAAAAGGGGAGGATGCTGGAATACGTCGGGTCATTTTGTCTAGACTCAATGTGTTATCGGAGTGGAAATGGATGGCAGAGCACAAGGCATTGGCCTCAGGTTTCGCCAGGGTTGCGGATTATTCTGATAGGAATGGGCGCCGTCATGTCAGGTCAGCATGTTACACTGGCTGCGGCAGCGATCGGGCATGTCAGACCTACACGGCGCATTCTCCTTCTAACAGTCGATATCCCTATCTTTTCAGGCTGTGTTATCGCGTTAAGTTGTGCGTCGGCGCGGACTATTTTCAGGTAAAATAGTTTTACCATTAATTGTTGGCCTGCCTGGGTTCGAGTGTTTCCTCTGCCATTACCATTCTGCTTGAGCCGGTTTTTTCGGTCGGCGCGGTAAGGAATTAACGGTTTTTTGTCATTTCTGGCATGGTTCGGCTGAGAACTGCTGTCATTCCAGTGTGGCGTTACGAGATGATAGCAATGAGCACCACCAAAAAATTCACCAAAGATTTACTCCATCCCCGTTATTGGCTCGTCTGGTTTGGTCTGGCCCTTTTATATCTCCTGGTACAGTTGCCGTATCCGCTGCTGATGTACACCGGTCGCAGCATGGGCAACGCCGCGCGTTTCTTCCTGAAACGCCGGGTCAGCATCGCCCGCCGCAATCTCGAACTGTGCTTCCCCACGATGTCGCCGCAAAAGCGCGAAGCGATCGTCAAAGAAAACTTCGCTTCACTGGGCATGGCGCTCATGGAAACCGGTATGGCCTGGTTTTGGTCAGATCGGCGCGTGCGCGCCTGGTGCGAAGTTATCGGGCTGGATAATTTGCAGCAGGCGGGGAGCGAACAGCGTGGCGTCATGGTGATTGGCGTGCATTTCATGTCGCTGGAACTGGGCGGCAGGGCGATGGGATTATGCCGACCGATGATGGCCATGTACCGGCCTCACAACAATAAAGTGATGGAGCTGGTGCAAACCTGGGGGCGTTCCCGCTCCAATAAAGCCATGATCGATCGCAAAGATTTACGCGGCATGGTGCAGGCGTTGAAACGTGGTGAAGCGGTCTGGTTCGCGCCGGATCAGGACTACGGTCCGCGCGGCAGCGTATTTGCGCCGTTCTTCGCCGTCCCGCAGGCGGCGACGACCAGTGGAACATTTACGATCAGCAAGTTGGCCAATCAGCCAGCGATGGTGACCACCATCCTGATTCGCAAACCGAAGTGCAAGGGATACCAGCTGGTGATCCAACCCGAGCTAAAGGATTATCCACAAAACGACGAAACTCAGGCCGCGAGCTATATGAACCGGGTGATCGAGCAGGAGATCATGCGCGCGCCTGAACAGTATCTCTGGCTGCATCGCCGCTTCAAGACGCGACCGGTGGGAGAAACCTCGCTCTACCTCTAATTGCCTCCTCAATGCGAAGACGGGCAACCGCTTATGGCGGCTGCCCGTCTTTGATCATGTAAGAATGTCGGTGCGATAAATAAATAGTTTTTGAAATTCTTATCCTAAAAACGGGATAATCGCAGGCTTACTTTACGACAGCAGACGTTGCCCCGCCGTTGTCGGGGCTTAAGGGGATGTTTCTGTCGCTGGTGATGGCCCATGTTGTTTGTCTTAGGCAAGGGATAAACGGCATGACGTTAGCTAAATTCTGGCTCAGTCTCTGCGGTTTTCCACGCTGGCCGGTTCGAATGACCGTGTCGTCTGGATGAACAGAGGCTTAATAATAATGACTTAGCAAGGGATACCACCATGTCCAATTCTACTCGTCAGGCTGATGAGGTTGCCCGTCCGCGCGGCGCACTCGATGCTTTCTTTAAAATCGCTCAGCGAGGCAGCAGCGTACGTCAGGAAATACTGGCGGGTCTCACCACGTTTCTGGCGATGGTTTACTCGGTTATCGTTGTCCCCGGCATGCTGGGAAAAGCCGGTTTCCCACCAGCCGCGGTGTTTGTTTCTACCTGCCTGGTCGCAGGGGTAGGGTCTCTGCTGATGGGCCTGTGGGCGAACCTGCCGATGGCGATTGGTTGCGCTATTTCTCTGACCGCATTTACTGCGTTCAGCCTGGTGCTGGGACAGAATATCAGCGTGCCCGTCGCGCTGGGCGCCATCTTCATGATGGGCGTACTGTTTACGATTATCTCCGCGACCGGCATCCGCTCCTGGATCTTGCGTAACCTGCCGCAGGGCGTGGCGCACGGCGCGGGTATCGGTATCGGCCTGTTCCTGTTGATCATCGCAGCCAACGGCATCGGTCTGGTCGTGAAAAATCCGGGGGCGGGTCTGCCGGTTGCGATGGGCCAGTTCACGTCGTTTCCGGTGGCGATGTCGCTGCTGGGGCTGGCGGCGACGATCGGTCTGGAGAAACGGCGTGTCCCCGGCGGCATTTTAATTGTGATTATCGCCATCTCTGCACTCGGCCTGATTTTTGATCCGAACGTGACCTACCACGGTTTGTTCGCGCTGCCGAGCCTGAGTGATGCCTCCGGTCAGTCCTTGTTCTTCAATCTGGATATCAAGGGCGCGTTACAGCCTATCGTGCTGCCGAGTGTATTGGCGCTGGTCATGACGGCGGTCTTCGACGCGACCGGTACGATCCGCGCAGTAGCGGGGCAGGCGAACCTGCTGGATAAAGACGGCCAGATTATCAGCGGCGGTCGTGCGCTGACGGCCGACTCCGTGAGCAGCATTTTCTCCAGTCTGATGGGCACTTCGCCGGCGGCAGTTTACATCGAATCCGCGGCCGGTACGGCAGCGGGTGGCCGTACGGGGCTGACGGCAACGGTGGTTGGCGTACTGTTCCTGCTGATGCTATTCCTGTCTCCGCTCTCTTATCTGGTGCCGAACTACGCCACCGCGCCTGCGCTGATGTACGTCGGCCTGCTGATGCTGAGCAACGTATCCAAACTGGACTTTAACGATTTCGTTGACGCGATGGCCGGTCTGGTCTGCGCCGTCTTCATCGTCCTGACGTGCAACATCGTGACCGGCATCATGCTGGGCTTCGGCTCGCTGGTACTGGGCCGTGTTTTCTCCGGCGAATGGCGCAAGCTGAACGTCGGCACGGTGATCATCGCCATTGCGCTGGTGGTGTTCTACGCTGGCGGTTGGGCGCTGTAACACCGTCTTAGACGCCGTAATAGCAAGAGGGGAACGTTAGCGTTCCCCTTTTTTATAGATTCATTTCCGTTTTTTCTTTTTCGTTGCCTTTTCATCGCATTCCATCTGTTATTATTTTCTTAGGTCGATGACGACATCGCTCGAACGACGCTTAAGGCCAGCCCCTTACGCGGCCCCGCCAGAAACATGTCACGTCAATTCACCGGTGTTAGCGCGTTGATCGGTTACAGCAAGAACTAAGGAAAGCATGGAAATATTTTTCACCATCTTGATTATGACGCTGGTGGTTTCTTTGTCCGGCGTTATCACGCGTATTCTGCCTTTTCAGATACCGTTGCCACTCATGCAAATTGCCCTCGGGGCGATGTTGGCCTGGCCTAAATTCGGTCTGCATGTCGATTTCAATCCTGAACTGTTCATGGTGTTGTTCATTCCTCCGCTGCTGTTCGCCGACGGCTGGAAGACGCCGACGAGAGAGTTTCTGCGCCATATGCGAGAAATCCTCGGGCTTGCTCTGCTGCTGGTCATTATCACCGTCGTCGGGATGGGCTATCTCATTCATTGGATGGTGCCGGATATGCCGCTGGTGGCCGCATTTGCGCTGGCGGCGGTGTTGTCGCCGACGGATGCCGTGGCATTATCGGGCATCGTCGGCGAAGACCGTATTCCGAAAAAGCTGATGGGGATCCTACAGGGCGAAGCGTTGATGAACGATGCGTCCGGTCTGGTTTCGCTGAAATTCGCCATCGCTATCGCCATGGGTACGATGGTGTTTACCGTGCACGGCGCCACGCTGGAGTTTCTGCAGGTGGCCCTCGGCGGCCTGCTGGCGGGGATTGCCATTACCTGGGTCTATAGTAAATCGCTGGGGCTGATTAGCCGCTGGAGCGATGACGACGCCGCAACGCAAATTGTTCTGCTGCTCCTGTTGCCGTTCGCTGCTTATCTGATCGCGGAACATTTGGGTGTGTCGGGAATATTGGCGTCAGTCGCGTCGGGGATGACGATCAGCCGCTCGGGCATGATGCGCAGCGCGCCGTTAAACATGCGCCTGCGGGCCAACAGCGTCTGGTCCATGCTGGAGTTTGTGTTTAACGGCATGGTGTTTCTGATGCTGGGATTACAGCTGCCGAGCGTGCTGGAAGAGTCGATCGTTCAGGCGCAGAGAGATCCAACGATTGAGACATGGATGCTGTTTACCGATATCGCCATCATCTACTGCGCGCTGCTACTCCTGCGCTTTAGCTGGGTATGGCTGATGAAACATTACAGTCTCCACATTCAGAACAAGCGCCCGATGGTGTTCGCGGAATACTCCTCCCGCGAGCTGTGGATTGTCTCTTTTGCCGGGGTACGAGGTGCGATCACGCTGGCGGGCGTGTTATCTATCCCGCTGTTACTGAGCGACGGCAGTGATTTCCCCTCCCGTTATCAGCTGGTCTTTATCGCGACCGGCGTCATCCTGTTTTCATTGATGTGCGGGGTCATTGCGCTGCCGCTGTTGCTCAAGGGCATTGCGATGACGGACAAAAGTTCGCATAAAAAAGAGGAACGGCTTGCCCGCACGGCCATGGCTAAAGTGGCTATCGATAGCTTGTTGAAAATGCAGGAACGTTTGGCGGCCGACCGTGAGGATAATATCGATGAACAGGTGCTGAATGAGGTCTGCGCGCAGGTCATCGGGATGCTGCGCCGTCGAGTGACCGGCAATGATGAGTTGGAAGCCAGTATTGCGATTGAAAACCTGGAACGTCGCTTCCGTCTGGCCGCCGTCAACGCGGAACGCGCCGAACTGTATCACCTGCGCGCCACGCAGCAGATCAGCAATGAAACGCTGCAAAAGATGCTGCGCGAGCTGGATCTGCTGGAAGCGGTGCTAATCGAAAAGGTTTAGGTCAGGGGTGGCCCGTGGCGCGATGCCAGGGTGACGGACCTTTTCATCGGAGCGGCGCATCCGGGACCGGTTTTTCCTCCAGCAACTGAGCGATGACGCCCGGGTTAGCCAGCGTCGAGATATCGCCCAGATTATGGCCCTCTCCGGCGGCAATTTTTCGCAGGATGCGACGCATGATTTTGCCGGAACGTGTCTTGGGCAGGGCTTCCGCCCAGTGTAAAACGTCGGGAGTGGCAATCGCGCCGATCTCTTTTCGCACCCACGCGCGCACCTCCTCATGCAGCTTCTCGGTCGGTTTTTCGCCGCGGTTTAGCATGATGTAGGCATAGATAGCCTGTCCTTTGACGCTATGTTCCACCCCTACGACGGCGGCTTCGGCAATTTTGGGGTGAGAGACCAATGCGGATTCGATCTCCGCCGTACCCAGCCGATGACCGGACACGTTCAACACATCGTCCACCCGGCCGGTGATCCAGTAATAGCCGTCCTCATCGCGACGTGCGCCGTCGCCACTGAAATAGCGTCCTTTGAACATGGAAAAGTAGGTTTCCTCGAAGCGGGTATGATCGCCGTACAGGGTGCGGGCCTGCCCTGGCCAGGAGTCGGTGATGACCAGATTGCCTTCGCTTTCCCCCTCCAGTAGCTGGCCCTCGCCATCAACCAACGCGGGTTTGACGCCGAAAAAAGGCAGCGTGGCCGCGCCGGGTTTGAGATCGGTGGCTCTCGGCAACGGGGCAATCATGATGCCGCCGGTCTCTGTCTGCCACCAGGTGTCGATGACCGGGCAGTCGCCGTTGCCGATCTTATGGTAATACCACTCCCAGGCTTCAGGATTGATAGGTTCGCCGACGGATCCGATGAGCTTTAACGATCGGCTTGTTGCTCCACTGGCGGACAATCGTCATCCGCCAGATCTATCAAGGTATGCCACCAGCGATCTCGCTCTTCTTCCCAAACCACGGCGTTACCGGTATGCCGAAACACGATCACCCGTTCCACCTGACTGAGCCGCGGGTTTTTTAACGCGTCGGTCACGTTTTGTTTGAGCGGGATCGTTTTACCGGCGCGATGTCCTTCGTCCGCCGTGATCACCATTCGGCTGCCGGAGTCGAGCAGGCGGCCGGCGATGGATTCCGGCGAGAAGCCGCCGAAAATGACGGAATGAATCGCGCCGATGCGGGCGCAGGCCAGCATGGCGACGGCCGCCTCCGGAGAGGGTAATGACATCGCCTTTACCCACCCCCTGTGCTTTCAATATGTTGGCAAATCGGCAGACTGCCTGATGGAGTTCCCTGTAGGTCAGGCTCCGGGTACGTTTGCCGTCGTCGCTCTCCCAGAGAATGGCGCTTCGATCGGCGGCATGCGGTAGATGATGATCCAAACAGTTGGCTGACACGTTCAGTGTGCCGCCCTCGAACCAGCGAATATCAATATGCCCCGGAGAAAATGAGGATTTTTTCACCGACTGGTAGGGTTTGATTCAATCGACTATCCTTCCTTTCTGACGCCAAAAAGAATCGGGATCGTCGATGGACTGCTGGTAAAGCTGCCGGTAGCGCTCGGCGGTAATCAGCGCTCTGTCCGCGATGGGGGTGGAGACTGGATAGTGTTTATGCTGGCTCATCGTGCATCTCCCTTCTGTTGTGTTAACGACATGTCAATAAAAGGTTAAAAGTATTTTGGCGAACGAGTTTGTGTTTTTTTTTTGCGCGCACGATCACGAATCACATCAGTTAGGTCATGTTTCTGGATGGCGGAATTGATCGATGGCGATAAAAATACGCGGAAATACGCGGGCTAAAAGGATTTAAAAATGGTGACTAATATCACATTTAATCGAATAAATAGATGATTTTTTACCTCCTGTAATTAAAAAACTCCATTGCCCAACAATCATTGATTTAAACTATTCTTAATAAGAATTTGATCGGCATATGCGATCAAATGGCGCAAAGATCGCGCCTATTTAGCCGATTAGATTTAAACAAATTCAGGTATAGTGCTGCGCTCCTGACTTATGAATAGATCGAGTCAACGGGATATGATGTATATCAGGCGCGTTGGATAAGGGTCTATAGATTAGGTTACGTCGATGGTCAGGATAGCTATAATCAATTCGCTTAAGCAATAAGCCTAAGAGTATTCTTTTATAAAAGAGCTCACGAACAGTTCGTTAATTCATTATAAATAAGCATAAAGAATCAATGCGTGAATTGTAGAAGTCGCTCTACGTGATTCAGAGACTTGATGCTATTTTTGGCACGGTTTTTTTTCATCTGTCGGAAAGTTTTCTGGCGGGTCGAGGATTGCCATCATCAGGGTGACCATCTCTGTCTGGCCGAACTGATGCCTGGCTTTATCATTTTCTATACAGCTTAATATAGAGCAGAGGAAACAATGAGTCTGATATTTGGGCGGAATGACATCATCGGCATATTGAGTACACCGATCCATAACGACCGCCGGGCGGTCGCCATCATTGACGAAAAATGCAAGGTACTCTGCGCCAATTCTGCATTTAACGCCCATTTTGGGCTGCGACCGAATTCCAGAAAACCCGCATCTATTGACGAAATCCTGCCTATCAACGTGAGGTTTGCCTTGCAGGACTTTATCGACGACAAGCATAGGTTGAGCACGCATGTCAGCTGTGACCTGCTTACGGACGGCTTTCTGAAAAAGCCCATAAGCACGCTGACTTTTTCCAAGTTAAATGTGGAAAGCCGCGTGTTGTCGCTGATCATCCTTAATCACGGCGGTGTGTTCTTGAAGCCGGGTCTGGCTTCCTGAATCTTCTCGGAATTTCTCATGGGAACGACAGATATACGTTTTGTATCGCTGTCGTCCGCCTTTCGGGAAGTTTATACCTAACTTTTATGAATCTTTTATTTCTAATTAGAGAAGTTAATAAGTAAAGGGAGGGAATTGACCACTCTGTTTTTACACGTCCCACGCCGCATTTCATAAATAATATTTACTTATTTCTAGTACCCTTATTTGCCAACGTCTAGTGTTGAATAATATTCGCTGAGCTAATCTCATACCTGTCTCGCTATCATCCATTGTGTTCGCGGAGCCATACCCAAAGCGTTGCGTCAATCGCCTCCACGTGATTTCGTTCTGATATTACAGCGCGTAAAAATGGATTGGTATTTTAATGGATTGCGCATTTTTATAAATAATTAATAGCCTTAACACTGACAGTGATATTGTCTCGGTGGCTTAACCTGGCGGGTGTTCCGTTTGTGGGCGATGACCGCCAGATCGATCCGTCGCAGGCGTTTATCGCGCTGGTGGCGTTGTCAGCCCCGAGCAGAGGCTGAGGAAGGCTCTACGGCAAATTGCTGCTGGTGTTTCTAAGGTAAAACGCGAAGAATAATTGCAGAAACAGCATTTCATTGTCAGATCATCGCTCTTTCTGCGAGGTTCGCCGTATCAGTGAACAAAGGAAGGCGATGCTTTTGAGGCAGCACTACGGATACAGGACGCCATCATGCAGTTGTTGAATTTGAAACAGGCCCGTTTGTTAAGTTTTGTCTTTATCATGGGAGGATTGCTGCTGTTGATTCAGTTGCGCTTACTGGCCTGTTTTATCGCCGGTTTTCTGGTGTACGAAATCATTAATCTTTTGACGCCTTACTTCCAGAAGGTCATTAGCGGCAAGCGCGCCCGTCTGGCGGTCGTGGCGGTGATCAGTGTTTTGGTCGTGAGCCTTCTGAGCTTCATGTTTGCTGCGTTGGTGGGGCTGTTGATGCAGGAAATGAGAGACACCCGCGTTTTCAATGCGCGTATCGCCTACATTTTGGGTGATGTGCAATCCCAGATCATGGCCTTTATGCCGGGCTACCTGCCGGTCAGCGTCGACGAGCTGCAGCAAGAGATCCTGCTGTGGCTGCAGCAGCATGTGGCGATTTTGCAGAACCTGGGGAAAAGCTTCCTGCACGGTTTTATTACGATGCTGATAGGCATGATCCTGGGGGCGATTATCTCGCTGTATAACGTCGATCATCGCGTGGACAAGCCGTTGCTCAAAATGGAGCTGCTCCATCGCATTGCCCTGTTGTCGGCCTCATTTCGCAATATCGTCTTCGCGCAGGTAAAAATTTCGCTGGTGAACACGATCCTCTCCGCCGTTTTTATATTAGGCGTCCTGCCGGCTTTTGGGATCCGTCTGCCATTTTCGAAAACGCTGGTGGTGCTGACGTTTGTGTTCGGCCTGCTGCCCGTGGTCGGAAATTTGATCTCCAACGCGATGGTCTTCATTTCTGCGCTTTCAATCTCGTTGCCGACGTCGCTGGGCGCACTGCTATACCTGATGTTGATTCATAATTTGGAATATTTCCTTAATGCGCAGATTGTCGGGACGCGCATTAACGCTCACGCCTGGGAAATTTTGCTGGCGATGCTGGTATTTGAAGCGGCCTTTGGCTTATCCGGCGTGATCGCCGCGCCTATCTATTACGCCTATCTGAAAAGCGAACTAAAGCAGGCTGCGCTGATCTAATCATCTTTATCCTCAGCATTAGCCGTTCAATATGGGATGGCCGATCTTTCGCACGTTCTATCACGCACGGTTTATTGAGCCAGCCGGGGCAGTTGGCGTAAACGGTGAACTGGCGTGGGGCGGGGTAAAGCGAAAAAAGGGCGGCTAAGCGCCACCCTGTCGATGAAATTAAGACTGGCTCGGCGGTTCTGTGGGGGCCGCCGTCGCGTCATTTTCTTCCGGCGTTGCCGTTTCCGGCTGTGCGCTATCAGACTGAGCCCGAACTCCCTCTTGATTGGCTTCTGACGCAGCAGGCGTCGCTGCTTCCGGTGCGGCCTGCTGTACGGTCAGTGGTTCGACTGGCTCGGCGTTCTGCGGCGCAACCGGTGAAACAGGCTCGTTGGTTGGGCCATTAACCTTAAGCGGAATACCAAGGCGATCGTGAATCACCTGATTGACCGTGCTCTCGTTCACGCTGGCATCAGCCAGAATTTGGGCCACGGCAGGCGTCAGCGTTAGCGGAACCGGCGTGTCGGTGTTGAACTCTTCCACGGTGCGTGACAGCGGGTGGTGAACCTCAAGGTAGCGGGAACCGTCAGGCTCCGTCGTCGCTTTAACCGGTTCATTGATGAACTGCACGCGAGTGCCGACCGGCACATGGTCGAACAGGTATTTGATATCGTCGGCACGCAGACGTACGCAGCCGTGGCTGACGCGCAGGCCGATGCCGAAGTTGGCATTGGTGCCGTGTATGGCGTACAGGCGTCCGATATACAGCGCATGAAGCCCCATTGGATTGTCCGGTCCCCCTGGGTAGACGGGGAGCAGCTTCTCTCCGCGCGCGGCATATTCGGCATGCATGGCGGCGGTCGGTGTCCACGTCGGACGCTCTTTCTTACGTTGTACCGAGGTCACCCAGTTGATCGGAGTGTCTTTACCCAATTCGCCGATGCCTATCGGCAGCACCACGACCGTATTGGTGCCTTTAGGATAATAATAAAGACGCATTTCGGCGCTGTTGATGACGATCCCCTGGCGCGGTGTGTCAGGCAAGATCAACTGTTGAGGAATGATGATGTCGCTGCCCGGTTTCGGCAGGTAAACGTCAATCCCCGGATTGGCTTCCATCATGTTGCTCAGCCCCATCTGGAACTGGGCGGCGATGTGTTCCAGAGCCTGGGTGCTATCGCTGGGGATAGTAAAGTGAATATTCTGACCCACTAACCGACTGTTGCCGGCGGGCAGAGGGTAAACTACGGCGAAGGCTGCCTGGCTAACGCTGGCTGCCACTAAAACGAACGTTAAAATCGCACGAAGACTCATATGGGTATCTTAATTGAGTGTGAAGCCATACCGGCGGAAAATGGTTATTGGGGTCATTATTGACCTGTGTGCATTATATGGGCAGATCGACTTAATTGGGAAACAACATGTGTAACCAATCACACTTTTTGAAGCCTGCAAACGCGGTTTCTCGTTTTCGGCATGAAAAAGTGACTGAGACATCTTCCCGATGGGGATACTGCCAAGTTGGAACGATGCGGCCGATAAGTTTGCCTACCATAAAAAACGCCCTGAGCTGGTGTATCGGCACAGGGCGTGGAGGTCATCTTGGTGGTTATGACTCCTGTACGTTCTTCTCGGCCTTGCCAGCCATCAGAGTCAGGAAGTCATAGCGGCGGCGCAGATCCAGCTCGGCTTCTTCATACAGCAGGGCCGTTTCTTCCGGCATCTGCGTGTTGAGACGACGGAACCGTTGCTCTTTGAGCAGCGTCTCGCTCAGGCTGGCGGACGGCGGACGAGAATCCGTCATCAGCGCCGGCTTACCTTCCGCGCTGCGGCGCGGGTCAAAGCGGTACAGCGGCCAGAAGCCGGTGGCCGTTAACTGACGCATCTGATCGTGGCTGAACGCCAAATCGTAGCCGTGCTCTTCACACGGGCTATAGGCGATAATCAGTGACGGGCCCGGCCACGCTTCCGCTTCCTGAATGGCTTTTACCGTCTGATTGAGCTGAGCGCCCAGCGAGATCTGTGCGACATAGACGTGTCCGTACATCATGACGTTGATGCCGAGATCTTTGCGCGCCTTGCGTTTGCCGTTTTCGCCAAACTTGGTCACCGCGCCCAGCGGGGTTGCTTTGGACTGCTGACCGCCGGTGTTGGAGTAGCACTGCGTATCCAGCACCAGAACGTTGACGTTTTCCGACAGGCTCATCACGTGGTCCAGACCGCCGTAGCCGATATCGTAAGCCCAGCCATCGCCCCCGATCAGCCAGATGGATTTGTCGACCAGATGATCGGCCTCTTCCGCCAACTGACGCGCCTCATTACTTGTCAGCGCGGCCAACTGCTCGCGCAGCTGCTCGATTTGCTGGCGACGATCGTCGGTTTTGATATTTTCTTCCAGCAGAGAGGCGACCAGTTCGGTGGGCAACTGAGGCGCCAACTGATTCAGCAGGCGCTGGGCTCGCTGGCGATGATGATCCACGCTCAGGCGGAAGCCCAGACCGAACTCGGCGTTATCTTCGAACAGGGAGTTGGCCCAGGCTGGGCCGCGACCGTTGGCATCGGTGGTCCACGGCGTCGTCGGCAGGTTGCCGCCGTAAATCGACGAGCAACCCGTGGCATTGGCGACCAGCAGACGGTCGCCGTACAGCTGGGTCAGTATCTTGATATACGGCGTTTCGCCGCAGCCGGAGCAGGCGCCGGAGTATTCAAACAGCGGTGTAATCAGCTGAGAAGTACGAATGTCGATGCGTTCCAGCTTGTTGCGGTCGATTTCCGGCAGCTTCAGGAAGAAGTCGTAGTGTGTCTTCTCTTCCTCGACGTGCTCCAGGCGAGGCTCCATGTTGATCGCCTTGATCTCTGGATTTTGACGATCTTTCGCCGGGCATACTTCCACGCACAGGTTACAGCCGGTGCAGTCCTCAGGCGCGACCTGCAATACGTATTTCTGGCCGCGCATGTCGCGGGCTTTCACATCCAACGACTGTAGCGACGCCGGCGCGGTATCCATCTCTTCCGCCGGGACGACTTTGGCTCGGATGGCGGCGTGCGGGCAGGCGGCGACGCAATGGTTGCACTGGGTGCACAGATCGGCTTTCCACAGAGGAATTTCTTCCGCGATGTTGCGTTTTTCCCACCGGGTGGTGCCCGTCGGCCAGGTGCCGTCCGGCGGCAGCGCGGAGACGGGCAGGGTATCGCCCAGTCCTGCCAGCATGGCGGCGGTCACGGTTTTGACGAAGTCGGGCGCGGCGTCGGAGACAACCGGCGGGCGCTGCGGGCTGCTCGGGTTGACCGGCTCCAGCGGCACGGCGGCCAGCGCTTCCAGCGTGGCGTCCAGCGCGCGCCAGTTGCGTTCGACCAGCTCGACGCCTTTGCTGCCGTAGCTGCTGTTGATAGCGGCGCGCAGTTTTTCCCGCGCATCATTTCCCGGCAAAATCTGTGACAGGTGGAAGAAGGCCATCTGCATAACGGTATTGATACGCGCGCCCAGCTGACAATCACGTGCAATCTTGGCGGCGTTGATGCAGTAGACGCGCGCCTGACGCTGATTCATCCCTGCCTGTACTTCCTGCGGCAGTCGATGCCACAGATCTTCGCTGCTGTACGGCGTGTTGATCAGGAAGATCCCGCCCGGTTTCAAACGTTCGACCATGCTGTATTTATCAATGAACTGCCACTGGTGACAGGCCACGAAATCGGCCTGTTCGATCAGATAAGCCGAATTAATCGGCGTCGGGCCGACGCGCATATGCGATACGGTCAGGCTGCCGGCTTTCTTCGAGTCATACACGAAGTAGCCCTGCACGAACATTGGCGTGGAGTTACCGACGATTTTAATGGAGTTCTTGGTCGCCGATACGGTGCCATCGCTACCCAGACCGTAGAACAACGCCTCGTGCGATGCCTGCGTCGGCATTGGCAGATCGGACAGCGGCAGAGACAAATGGGTCACGTCGTCGTAGATACCCACCGTGAAGCGTGGGCGCGGGTTAGCGAGCGCCAACTCTTTGAATATGGCTTCGACGCACTGCGGCGTAAATTCTTTAGACGACAGACCATAGCGTCCGCCGATCACGCGGGGCATAAGTGGGCGCTCACCTCGCGAAAAAGCCTCGGCAATTGCGGTCATCACATCCAGATACAGCGGCTCGGCCAGCGCACCTGGTTCTTTAGTTCGGTCCAGTACGGCAATGTTCTGCGCGGTCTGCGGGATCGCGTCCAGAAGATGCTTGGCGGAGAACGGGCGGTACAGGCGCACTTTAACCACGCCGACTTTTTCGCCGCGGGTCAGCAACGTATCAATGACTTCTTCGCTGGTACCGACGCCGGATCCCATCAGGATGATGATGCGGGTGGCTTCCGGATGTCCGTAGTACTTGAACGGGTGGTACTGACGACCGGTCGCGGTCGCGAAGTCGTTCATCGCCTGTTCAACATGCTGATAAGCATCGTTGTACCAGGTATTGGTGGCTTCACGCGCCTGGAAGAAGGTATCCGGATTAGACGCGGTCCCGCGAATGACAGGGCGCTCTGGTGTGAGCGCTCGCTCGCGATGCTCATCAATCGACTTCTGCGGCAGCAGTTGCAGAATTTGTTCATCGCTAAGCGGTTCGATCTTGTTAATTTCGTGGGAGGTGCGGAAACCATCAAAGAAATGAATAAAAGGCAAGCGGCTGTTAAGACTGGCCATCTGAGAAATCAGAGCGAAGTCCTGCGCTTCCTGAACGTTGCTGGCGCACAGCATGGCGCAGCCGGTTTGACGTACTGCCATGACATCTGAATGGTCGCAGAAAATGGACAGCGCATGGGTCGCTACGGTACGGGCGGCGACGTGCAGGACGAAGGGCGTGAGCTGTCCGGCCAGTTTGTACAGCGTCGGGATCATCAACAACAGTCCCTGTGACGATGTGAAAGAGGTCGCCAGGGCCCCGGTTTGCAGTGCGCCGTGCACGGTCGCGATGGCGCCGGCTTCCGACTGCATTTCCATCACGCGCGGCGTGTCTCCCCACAGGTTGCGGCGGCCTTCGCTGGACCAGGCTGCTGCCTGCTCCGCCATGGTCGAACTGGGCGTAATAGGGTAAATGGCGATAACTTCATTAGCTCGCCAGGCCACGGATGCGACTGCGTTATTACCGTCGGTGGTGATCATGACTTAACCTTCAATTGCTGAGCGAATTACCTTGTGGGGCGGGTTTTATCACCGCTGGGACTGATCGTTATACAGCCGTTTATGCGCGGAGTTGTCTTAAAAATCTGTTCAATTCCAACTGCAGGCAGTATGTAGCAATATTGTTACAGCGGAACGGATCATTTTTGGATCATAACAGGTCCGGCGAAAACGTTCATCCTTGCGACGACGTCGGGAACTGTTTTTTCATGCTTTCCACTGAATCCTCGGCGTCCCGTTCATTTCTTCGGAGACCGCGCGTAAGGTAGATGTTATGACGAGAGAAAAGCGGCCACAGCCGATCATTGATACACCGCGTATGGCGCTGCGACCGCTGCGGGATGCCGATGCTGAAGTGTTGTTCGCATTGCTGGCAAGCGACCCGAGCATTGCCGCTATGGCCGTGCATATTCCTTACCCCTGTCCCAAACCTCGGATAAGATCGTGGATTGCGTCTCTAGAGGATAACTGGCAAAGCGGAAAAAGTGTGACGTTCGCCCTGTGCCTGCGGCAGGAAGTCGAAGTTATGGGCGCGATTTCGCTGTCGGCGCTGGATAGCCATTACCCAGAGGTCGGCTACTGGCTGGGGACGAAATATTGGGGGCGGGGCTATAGCACTGAAGCCTGCCTGGCGATATGTCAATTTGCTTTTGGGCAACTCGGCCTGGACCGGCTGTATGGTTGTCACAAAGATGGCAATATCGCTTCCGGCAAGGTGCTGCTGAAAAGCGGATTTCAGCGGCTGGGCAGTCAGAATCTGTATATCGCCGAGCTGCAGCGGCATGAATGGGTCGCTTTTTACCAAAGAATCGCCGCCGAGGAGACTTTGCAGCAGTAAGATGATGAGCTGGCGTGATCTGTGCAGAGCGATAAGGATATTGGCTGTGTCATGAACGCAGAGGCCAGACAAGGTCGGCGTCATGAGTCGCGTTTCGCGATGACGCCGATAGAGGCAGGAAGGCGAGTCGGGCAAAACTTTTTTCGCCTTGCCCGATGAAAATGAGCGTCAGTCGCGTACTGAGCTTTGCAGGGCGTTGTCCTGCGTGTAGCGCTCCAGCGCAAGCTCAATCAACTGAGTGATCAGCGCGGTATAGCCAATACCGCTCGCCTGCCACAGCTTCGGATACATACTGATATTGGTGAAACCAGGCAGCGTGTTGACTTCATTAATAATGATCTCGTCATCCTGCGTCAGGAAAACATCGACCCGCGCCATCCCCTGACACTCCAGCGTCTGGAAAGCGCGCAGCGCAACGGCCCTAATTCGCTCGTCGGTCACTTCCGGCAGAGGTGCCGGAATAGCGACGCCTGCGCCACCTTCATTAATGTATTTGGTATCGTAGGAGTAGAACTCGTCGTGCAGCACGATCTCTCCGCACACGCTGGCCTGTGGAAAATCGTTGCCGAGTACGGCGCATTCAATTTCACGGCCGACAATCGCGGACTCCACCAGCACCTTATGGTCATAGCTGAACGCCAGATCGACCGCGCGTCGGAATGACGCTTCGTCTTTGACTTTGCTGACGCCGACGGAAGATCCCTGATTGGCCGGTTTGATAAACAGCGGCAGGCCGAGCTTGGCGGTGATCGTGGTGAAGTCGAAACGGCGACGATTTGCGCGGGTGAGCGTCACAAACGGTGCGACCAGCAGCCCGGCGTCTCGTAACAGCCGTTTGGTGACATCCTTATCCATACTGACCGCCGAGCCCAGTACGCTGCTGCCGACAAACGGGATATTGGCCATCCGCAGCAGTCCTTGCAGGGAACCGTCTTCTCCCAACGTGCCGTGGACGATCGGGAAGATCACATCGATCTGGTTCAGGGCATCCGCACTTTGCGTATCGATTAACTGGTGGCTAACCTGACCGGGGATCAGCGCAACATGCTGACTTGAACGGTTAAGGGTTATCTTCGCCGGATTTTCTGCATTCAGCAGATAATTAGAGGCATCATTAATATGCCATTCACCCTGCTTGTCGACACCCAGCAGAACGACGTCGAATTTATCCTTATCAATGGCTTCCACGATGTTTTTGGCGGACTGCAGCGAAACTTCGTGTTCTGCCGATTTACCACCGAACACCACGCCAACTCGAATCTTAGTCATATCACTCTTTCCGTTATGCGAGGTCTTTGCCCCAGCCTTAATCGATGCTTATCACTAAAACAGCCAACGTCACCAGGCGCAAGGGAATCATTCCGGGAAACCCGATTTTACATTGCAAGCGAAGAAACTATCACCTAAGTGCCTTTGTCCCCGCCATCCAATTCAGAATGTTAAGCGGATAAAAGACGCTGTTACTGCTGACTTCTCCGGGCGATTTTCACCTCTTCGCCCAACTGCCAAACCACCATCGCGTAATGGGTACTGTGGTTATAGCGAGTGATGGTATAGAAGTTGGGTTGTCCGTACCAATACTGGTAGCGATTCCCCATATCCAGACGCAGCAGACTGACTTCGTGGCCACCGATCAAGGGTTCGAGCGGCGACAGGCCGGCGGCGGACAGGGTACTCAGCGAGTAGCGGGTATTGAAACCGGTATCCAGATTCAACGCCTGACCGTTAGCGGCGACGGCTACCTGACCATTTCGTACCCAGCCGTGAGCTTTGAAATAGTTGGCGACACTCCCGATGGCGTCAACGGGGTCCCAAAGGTTGGTAATGCCGTCGCCATTAAAATCTACGGCATAGCTCTTAAAGGCGGAAGGCATGAATTGCCCATATCCCATCGCGCCGGCGTAAGAACCGCGCAGCGTCAGCGGATCAAAACCGTCTTCTCGCGCCATTAACAGAAATTGTTCCAGCTCGCCTTTGAAATAGGCGGCGCGGCGCGGGTAGGCGAAGGAGAGGGTGGCCAGCGCATCCAAAATACGGGTCTTACCCATGATGCGGCCCCAGCGGGTTTCTACGCCAATAATCCCGACGATGATTTCCGGCGGCACGCCATAGATCTGCCACGCCCGGTTCAGGACGTCTTCATATTGGTTCCAGAACATCACGCCATTTTGCACGTTGTCGGGCGTGATGAACTTTTTGCGATAACGTAGCCAGGCGCCGTTGGGGATATTGGAAGGGAGCGCGGTGGTCGGCGAGGGCGCCTGACGATCCATCAGTTGGATTACGCTGTCTAGTCGTTGCGCTTGCCCCAGCACGCGGTGCAGGTTTTCGCGCTCGAATCCGTACTCTTTCACCATATGATCCACGAAGCGATCGACGTCTGGATTATGAGCAAAATCCCCGCTCAAAAAGCCGGTTGAGGGGGAATTAAAAAAACCGCCAGACGGCTTAAACGGAGTGTCTGAAGGTAGGGAAGAGGCTGGCTTGCTGCTACACGCTTGCAGCAACACGATAAGGGGCAATAAAGCAACCAGTCGACGCATCGGGAATCCGTAAGATTTGGGAAAGTTCGATGTTGGAATGTTAACTCATCACGCTGAAAAACGGTGAGTTAAATGCGAATTAGTTCAGTTAATTATTCAGTCTGTTGTTCTTCTCTCGTCGCTTTCGTTAAAACCTGACTAGGCCGGTTTTTTCTTATGCAAAGGCAGGTGGTCACCGGAAAGTGATGAGTTGTGGACAGTTAAGGGTAACCTCATTACCACTTAAACATATGAAAAAAAAATTGAACGGTGTGACCAGTTTATTCATGAATCTTTTCTTGCTCTATGCCTTTACTTAATTTAGTATTTTATTAAATTAAACAAAGCTAAAATAACATATGAAAAATACCGATTTTGAATTTTTGCAAGATAGTGCGGCTCAGGCGACGAAGCTTCTCAAGTCCATGAGTAACGTTAACCGACTATTGATCCTTTGTACTCTTATTGACTCACCAGGAACTTCAGCAGGTAATCTAAGTAAACTGACAGGATTAAGTCCTTCAGCCACATCGCAGCATCTGGCGAGAATGAAGGAAGAGGATCTGATTGAATGTTCCATAGATGAGCAACGAAGAAATTATTTCATTAAAAATGAATCAATTCGGAAAGTTATCGCAACGTTAAAGGACATTTACTGCCCTGAGGATTTAAAATGAGCACAAGAACTGTAAGTCCTGCGGAAGCACATGAACTCATGAAAAATGGCAGCACTTTAATCGACATTCGGGAGCCTGCTGAATTTCTTCGTGAACACGTTCCTGGAGCTATCTCTTTCCCACTATCAGATATCTTGTCGGGGAAAAAAATTAAAGACCTGCCTGTCAATCATCCTGTTATTTTTCATTGTTTAGCGGGCTCACGCACAGCTCAAAATGAAGATGCACTAATCAGAACAGCAGACCCGGCAACAGTTTTATTGTTGTCTGGTGGCATTAATGCCTGGAAAAGTGCAAATCTTCCGACGATTGAAGACAAGAAATATCCTCTTCCAATCATGAGGCAAGTTCAGATTGTAGCTGGAATTCTTATCCTTACAGGGGTATCGATGGGATACGCTCTAGATAAAAGCTTCTTTTTATTATCGGGATTTATCGGTGCAGGCCTGCTTTTTTCTGGTGTAAGTGGTTGGTGCGGAATGGCAGTTTTGCTTTCCAAAATGCCCTGGAACAAGCTTAAGAATTAAAGATTGGTATAGATCCTGTAAAAAATTCTGTGTAACTGCCACCGGATTAAAGGTGATCGCTCAGGCGGTCACCGAACTCGATAATAAGACGGCTCATTGCTAACCGCCGGTTCTAGGTCGGCATACTCCTTTTTTTGACGCATTCTTGATCGCCAGATGACTGACAAACTGAAGGTGATACTGGGACTGGTTGATGTGAAAACGCTCGATCACCTGATTGTTGGTCATGCAGTAGAACGATAATTCAGGACACCTCGAAATCCTGTTAATGTTAAAACAGCGAACACGAGGTGATGCGTGCTCAAAACGTATCGGACTAAACGCATGTTTTCTCCAGAGTTCAAACTCGAAGCTATCGAACTGGTTGTTAAATATCAGCGAGATGTCCGGGAAGTTATGCAGGCGCTCGAACCCAACCTTGATCATTTGCGCAATGAATACGGCTTTATAAGCAGGAACTTCAGGGCATTGAGCCCACAGGCAATGCGATTACACCTGAACAACGTGAAATTCAGCAGCTCAGCAGCTCAGCGGCTTAAAGCGCAGATAAAGCGCCCTGTTAATGTGCAAAGAATTAAATTACGAAGTCGGGTGAGAGCATTTCATGCTCCCAGTCGTGGCGCTGCGGGGAGTCGGGCAATCAGCCAGATGCTGCGCCAGAGTGGCGTTGATGCAGGCCGGTGATTGGCGCGGCGACTGATGCAGGAAAGCGGACTGACAAGTTGCCAGCCGGTTAAATATCGCTACCGGGTAAACGAAGACAACAGTCCGCCATTGCCAAACTTATAGAATCGGCATTTTAGCCCTGCCGCACCTAATCGCGTCTGGTGCGGCGACATCAATTTTATCCGCCTGCAGGATAAATGGTGCTATCTCGCGCTTGTCGTCGATTTATATTCACGTCGGATTATCGGTTCATCCCTCTCATTAACTGCTGATGCTGATTGGGTGTGCAGGGCTTTGTGTCATGCTCTGGAAACACGACCACATGATGGTCGTCTGCTGTTTCATTCAGAGTCAAAGGGTTCAATACAAAATCAATAAATACAGAAAGTTACTTTGGCGTTGTGGGCTAATGCAAAGTATGAGTCGCCGGGGGACTTGCCTGGATAACTCGCCGATAGAAAGCGTTTTCGTAGCATTCAAAAGTGAATGGCTTCCCAAAGGCGGGATATGGTGATTTATCCATGCGGTACGCGAGATAAACCAGTGGATAAATGGTTATTGCAACACATACCGCCCTCATATGAACAATGGTGGTTTATCGCCTTGCTTACATGAAGATAAGGCCGACGAAGCTGGCATTCCAGCGCCGGAACGCGTAGAAAGCATGCTGGATGAATGCCGTCGCTGGGAGAAGAATTAAATTATTAACGATTTAATCAACATAAAAATCTTATCTGTACTGCAAAAGAATGAATGGATACGCCGAGATAGTCACCAACTTATTTCAGTGTTTTAGGATAAAAGGAAGAGAGTATGGGAATCCCCTTTCATCACGGCAGTTTCTTGTTTTCATCCACATTTTGCAGCCTTTATGCCGAAGGTATTTTCAAAACGTTACCCAGGCCCGCCTCCGATCCGGTTGCGCTGTGCCAGGATGTGGCGCAGGCATTTGAACACGCGCGCTATGCCGGCATTACTCATCCAATCGTGGTGGGTGCTATCCCCTTCGATGTAAGTCAGCCGTCATCTTTGTATATTCCTCAAGCCAACCATTTTTTGTCACGTGAAAAATTCAAACAAAAACTGAGTGCAGCGCCGCAAATGCGGCTGCGCGTCGTCGCTCGACAACCTCATCCGGAACGAGAGGACTTCCTCGCGATGGTCAAAAGTGCGGTACACGCCATTCGTCAGGGGGAATTGCAAAAAATCGTTTTATCGCGCATGCAGTTATTACAGGTTGAGGAGCCGCTGAATACCATCGCCCTGCTGGCAACGCTTGCCGAGCAAAATCCGGACGGTTACTACTTTCATCTCCCTCTGGCGTCAAACCGCTGTTTGTTTGGTGCCAGCCCTGAACTGCTGCTGCGGCAGGAAGGGCGCACAATCTGGACGACGCCACTTGCCGGTACTTCCAGGCGTGGCACTGATGAACAGGAAGATGGTGATAACCGCGATCGGCTGCTGGCATCTCGTAAGGATCGTAAAGAACATCAATTGGTTATAGATGAAATTCGCCACATGCTGGCGGGGTATTGTTCTTCCCTCAACATCCCACAGCAACCCGAACTCTTGCGGACGCCCAACCTTTGGCATTTGGCCAGCCCAATAGAGGGGCAGTTGAAAACCGGTAATAGTCAGTCGCTATCCCTGGCCTGTCTCTTACATCCGACTCCTGCGTTGTGCGGTGTACCAATGGAAAAAGCCTTCCGCCTGATTCGCGAACTGGAACCTTTTGAGCGCGGCGTTTTCGGCGGTATCGTAGGTTGGAGCGACGACGAGGGAAATGGCGAGTGGGCGGTAACTATCCGCTGCGGCACCAGCCAGCAGCAAAACATTCAGCTTTACGCCGGTGCTGGTATCGTCTCTGACTCCGACCCAACCGCTGAATGGCTTGAAATTGAAGCCAAGATGCGCACGATGCTGTGCGCCCTCGGCCAATAGACACGTCGAGTTCCGCGAGCTTAATATGATTCCAACAGAACTTATTCGAGATTTCCACAAAACAATCTTATCATTACGAAAATATGTTCAGGGATGTCAAACTCATCCCATTTGATTTCAGCAGTGAACTGTCCAACACCTGATTATTGATATAATAGATGAAAATCATTTATGGATAATAAAGATATGTCGCTTTTTCATATTAAAAATAAGTCACTGAGCGCAGTGAGGAAAACCAATTTTCAGTCTGCGGGTATTACTGAACGGTATGATTTACAGCAGGCGATCAAAAGTAATATTGCCTCTATTGCACCGGATTGTCTGATTATTTCTGAAGAGTTTTCCGATTGGGAAGATAGCCGACGTCGAATTGATTTGTTGGCGATAGATAAGAACGCAAATCTTGTCGTCATTGAGTTAAAACGTGATGAGACCGGCTCTCATATGGAGCTTCAGGCCCTTCGTTATGCAGGGATGGTCTCGACCATGACGTTTGAGAAAGCATGCGGATATTATGAAAGCTATCTCCAGAAGCAAGGAATCGAGCGCAATGCGAAAGCTGAGATTCTGAATTTCACCGGTTTGGATGAGTCGAATATCGATGAGTTTGGTAATGATGTAAGAATAATACTTGCTTCTGGGGATTATAATAAAGAAATCACGTCGTCCATTCTTTGGCTAATCAGCAAAGGGATTGATATCACCTGTGTAAGAATGACAGGTTACTTTTTTGCTGAAAATATTTTCATTGATATAGACCAGATCATTCCTGTCCCGGAACTGGCTGATTATCAGGTTAAGTTTCGTGAAAAACAAATTGAACAAAAAATCAGCAGGTCGAAATCCAAAGATTACTCTATGTATAACTACAATGGGCAAGTCTATAATAAAAGAATTTGGCTTTAACGCTAATTTCTGACTGGATCAAGGATAATTCATTCGAAGATATTGACTCCGTCAGGTGTGCGTTGGATCGCCGATTAAATAATAAAGTTATAGAGTTAGCATCAGTAATCTCTGACAATAAACTCAATCGTTATCATATGCGTGACGAAGACCTGATTGAACTTGCTTCAGGAGAAGAGATCGCAATATCGAATCAGTGGGGGGTGGATAACATCAACATTCTTATTGAATTTTTAAGTCAATATAACCAAGTAGTTGATAAGGTCGATAGCTAAATTATTTTATCTAAATAATGTTGGAGATTTAAAATATCAACAACTTAGGCAGTAGATGATTACCGAAATAAGCTAGAAAAGGTTCCAATTATATTGACCTAATACAGGTCATAGCGGACTAAGATCTAAAAAGGGGCGAAAAGCGATACATCGACGCAACGGCAGCCCTGCCCGCAACCCGTTGGTCGCTTATCGTCATGTCAATGAATGCGGGGAAGCCTATGATAAGGCCATTTTGATAGAATACATTCGTATCTATGGCCCCCATCCTATTGGCACGTTGGCGAAATTTAACGGGGGATTTCTCGCCTGGATCATGGACGTCAATGGTCGAGGCGAACCTGTCAAAGTCAATATTGTCAAAAATATCCGCTTCCTGGAAAGCAATATTCATAGTGTTGTCTCCGGGAGTGATTTGGCGCAGCCAGGCAAGCTTGAAGGCATTGTGGACCCTGCAGATTATGGTATCGAAGTATTAAAAATCTGATTGGCGATCCGCGATAACCATATACAGTCAGGCGGTTTCGAATCGCCGGGTATCGGGTTGCTGACCGGCTACCGAGGTGGTTTAATTTCCGCGCGGTAACGAGATTTCCATTTGGCTCATCGTGGTGTTTTCGGCACACGCATCCCAGACCTCAAGGACGAGTTCTTCTTCACGCGACTCGGCTTTCGTGGCCGAATTGCTCGTCGTCTTGTTTGATTCCATAGACGTTTTGTCATTCACCATGCTCCTGACTGAGAAGGATAAGTCGGCGGTGCCTTATTACAGGGCGCGACTGTGATTATTTTCCTTCTTTATTTATCCCATCAATGCCTGTCAGGGCGTTCTCTCCCGAATGTCCTCGCCTGAATGAATTCCTCTCAGCGGCGGTATCGTCCCCTATCACAAAACATTAACTATATTTAAAGCAGGGTTATGTTTGTGACTTTCTTATGTATCTGTTTTTTAACAATTAACAGGAGGCAGCATGAAGGATGAAAAGGATCGAAAGCCGGCGAAGAGTGTGAAGTTGGACGCTTCGCAGTCGGTTAAGCCACATCTGTCGGATACCGCACCCAGCGATGCTGCGGTAAAACCGGTAAGCAGTCCGACACCGCCAGGCGCGGAGCCGATGTTTCCCGGCAGCGCAAAAACGCCTAAAAACATCAACGCTAAATCAGAACAGCTGGATAAATACCGCACCGATCCAGAGCATGAAGCCTTGAGTACGGATCAGGGCGTTAAAATTTCAGATAACCAAAACTCGCTCAAGGCCGGAGTACGCGGCTCTACGCTGCTGGAGGATTTTATCCTCCGCGAGAAAATCATGCATTTTGACCATGAGCGCATTCCTGAACGCGTGGTTCACGCGCGCGGGGCGGCCGCGCACGGCTATTTCCAGGTTTACGCTCCGCTAACTCGCTACAGCAAAGCGGAGTTTCTACAGGATCCTGAAGTGAAAACGCCGGTGTTTGTGCGTTTTTCCACCGTACAAGGCTCGCGAGGATCGGCCGATACGGTGAGGGATATTCGCGGGTGGGCCACCAAGTTTTACACGCAGGAAGGTAACTTCGATCTGGTCGGAAATAATACGCCGGTCTTCTTTATTCAGGATGCAATCAAGTTTCCCGACTTCGTCCATGCGGTGAAGCCGGAGCCTCATAATGAAATTCCGCAGGGGCAGAGCGCCCACGACACCTTCTGGGACTATGTCTCCCTACAGCCGGAAACGCTGCACAATGTGACCTGGGCGATGTCGGATCGCGGTATTCCACGCAGTTATCGCATGATGGAAGGTTTCGGGATCCACACCTTCAAGCTGATCAACGCCGAAGGGAAATGTCACTTTGTCCGCTTCCACTGGAAGCCGGTTTACGGCGTGGCATCGTTGATTTGGGATGAGGCCCAGCTCCTGACGGGGAGAGACCCCGATTTTCATCGTAAGGAGCTGTGGGAGGCGATCGAAGCCGGCGATTATCCCGAATATGAGCTGGGGCTGCAGATCATCCCTGAGGAGGACGAGCACAAATTCGATTTCGATATCCTTGATCCGACTAAGCTGATCCCCGAGTCTCTCGTGCCGGTGCAACGGGTCGGTAAGATGACGCTCAATCGCAATCCGGACAACTACTTCAGCGAAACGGAACAGGTGGCGTTCTGTCCCGGTAATATTGTGCCAGGGATCGACTTTTCCGACGATCCGCTGCTTCAGGGACGATTATTCTCTTATCTGGATACGCAGATTACCCGACTGGGCGGTCCGAATTTCCACGAACTGCCGATCAATAAACCGGTTTGCCCGTTTCATAATCATCAGCGAGACGGCATGCACCGGATGGAAATCACAGGGGCGTCAAACTACGAACCCAATTCGATTAATAACAACTGGCCGCGGGAGAGCGCGCCGGCTGACGTTAACGGCGGATTCTCTACCTATCCTCAAGCGTTGGACGGCGAGAAAATACGTCGACGTAGCGAGTCGTTTGCCGACTACTATTCCCAGCCTCGATTATTCTGGCTCAGTCAGACCGACGTGGAAAAAAATCACATCGTAGGGGCTTTCAGCTTTGAGTTAGGGAAGGTGGCGCGTCCATGGATCCGCGAGCGCGTGGTGGACCAGTTAACCTATATCGATCACGATCTGGCGCAGAAGGTGGCGGCGAATCTGGGGATAACGCTCACCGCCGAACAGCGGGAACATTCACTGCCCGGCGCGATTAACGGCATCACGACGGATGAAACGCTCAGCATCTATGCAGGTAAAAAGCAGACGCTGAAATCCCGACAGGTCGCGATTCTGGCGGCGGACGGCGTGTGCGGCGCATCGGTCGAGAAAATCGAAAAAGCGCTGCATAAGCAGGGGATTCATACCAAAATTTTTGCTCCCCATCTGGGTAAGATTAAAACGTTGCAAGGGCAGGAGCTGGACGTGGCGGGAACGATTGAAGGGAATCCTTCCGTTCTGGTCGATGCGGTGATGGTGCCGACCGGTAAGCAGAGCATTGAGACGCTGAAATCCGACGGCAATGCTAAGTACTATCTGCTGCAGTCGTTCAAACATCTCAAGGCGATCGGGTTGCAAGGGGATGCGCTTAGCCTGTATCAGGCGCTACCGTTGCCTGAGCCGGATGAAGGCGTGCTGATAGAAGAGGATGCCAATACGGTCACGGAGAAATTTATCCACGCCATGCAGGAGCACCGCGTCTGGTCCCGTGAGGCCGTCGCGCAGGCCGTTCCGAGTTAACGAAGACCAACCGGTAAGTTCGCTTTGACCTTTCCCCATATCACGGCTGTACCTGTCTCAATCACGAGAAAGGGCAGCCGTTTTTGTCTCCACGCTTAGCCTCCAACGATAAACGTACAACGCTCACCGTTAGCGTTGGCTTGGGAAGAACGGCGTGAGTGTTCGCTGAGAAAACAGCGAAGTCGGTGCTGCCGGAATCTTGGAAGAAACAGGGGTTTAGCGCTGTTTTAACGTGTTACAGGGATCCGTTGGGAGTGGAACTGACCGGGCTGCCCTATGCTTGTGTATTAAGGCATCGCAGATGAGGGCTGTGGCTGATTTCAGTTGGAGAAATACTGTTATGAAGATAAATCGCCGATATTTTCTGGCGGGTTCAGCGGCGGCGCTGCTGGTGACGCCTTTTTGCGGTAGTTGGGCGACCGCCGCACCGCTAAGAACAACGCTTTTGCTGTGGGGCGATATTCCGCCGGGCGGCGGCGGGCCGGCAGGGGACGAGGTGCTTTCCTCAGGCGGGGCGCTGAAACACATCTCCCGACCTTCTCTGGATGTATTTATGCCTGCGAATCCCAATGGCTGGGGCATATTGATCGCTGGCGGTGGGGGCTATAAACACATAGAAATGGGCGATGAGGCGTGGCCTGCCGCGAACTGGCTGGCGGCGCTTGGGTACACGGCCTATGTTCTTAGCTATCGCCTGCCGGGCGAGGGCTGGGGCGCAGGCAATCTGGTTGCATTACAGGATGCTCAGAGGGCGTTGCGGATGATACGTTGCCGCCAGCAGCACGTCGGCGTTTTGGGATTTTCCGCCGGAGGTCATTTGCTGGGAATGGCGATAACGCGCACCGATTTTAGGGCTTATCTTGCTCAGGATGCGCTTGATGAGGTTCCCGCCTATGCGGAACATGCCGCGCTCATTTATCCGGTCATCACTTTGGAAAAGCCCTATACACGTACCTCAACCCATAACATTTTGGTGGGTCCACACGCCGAGCCAGCGGCAGAGGCCGCGTGGTCGGTACAGAATTTCGTGACGTCGGCCACGCCCCCAGTCTTTCTGGCGCAGGCGGAAGATGACCCCGTTTCCGATCCGCATAACGCCTTAATCATGGCGGCAGTCTGCCAGCGCCAACATGTTCCGGTTGAGATGCATCGCTATAGCTGCGGCGGACATGCCTTCGGTATGGGAAAAGCGGGAACGCCGACGGTGAAATGGCCTGCCAGCTATCGGGATTGGCTGACGGCGGTTCAGAACAGCGCCGCCAGCGAGAATTCAGCCAAAAAGAGGGGCGAGTAACGCGTTTAAACCGACGCTGGCGTTACTCGTAGGGGCCATGCCGCATATCGACGGGCAGCAAGATAGTGTCGACGATGATAGAGAAGGGAACATCGATAAACGTAATATATTTCAACCAGGTATCACGCACATCCCACTGTACGCCGGGATAGTATTGATGGCCGTGTCCCTGTCCCTTGATGTTGCGACTAATGATACTGCCGCAGCCGGACAGGAGGCTGCTGATGATGAGCATGGCGATAAATCTTTTCACTAGATCCTCGGTTTGAGCGTCGATGGGCTGCCGTATGCGGTGACGAATGTACGTCAAACTGGGGTAATATTGCGATCAAACTGGTTGTTTTACCGTTATCTTATACATAAATGTTCTCTAAATGTCAGCGTATTCCCCAATGTGGACATAACATGGCGTTTTTTTACGCAGGAGTCTGCTGTCACAGGCATTTCTTTCCCGATGGGCTATGATTAACACTCCTTTAATATCAATTAAATAACGATTATCTCGTTCTTCAGTGCAACGATTTACCTTCCGTTTGACCAAGCCATGATGACTTATTGGACGATATGAGGGCGAAATTGAACATTAAAGTACCGATTGGGGATGCCGATATTGATATATCATGACCCACCAAAATCATATCGACATAAAGTAAGCAATAGGATGATTGAGATAATTACTATGGGCGACAACCAAGACTCCGATTTGAAGCGTAAAGCCTGGACTGCTTCATTTGTTGGCTGCCTGCTGTTTTGGATTGCTGTAGGTGCTTTAGCTTATTTCTACCTCTGAGTGGCTCAGGCCGAACCCATCGGTTGATGAATGCCCTATTTTGGATAGTTATCTTGCTGGTATCACCCCAATAATTCACCTCGGAGCCGTGTTAGCAAGGTTGGCCTTATGCCGATGAATGCCAACGAATGATGAATCTACGAGAGACGCTTCTGCCACAAGTGGCCGGGCTAGGCGTCTTTTTCACCTTGGCAATTGAAGACGTATACCATCATTTCAATGAATAGATAGCGGGTTGGCCGTTTGTCGCGATCTTCTCAATCAACCCATATAGTGCCAGACCCCAGACCCCAGACCCCAGACCCCAGACCCCAGACCCCAGACCCCAGACCCCAGACCCCAGACCCCAGACCCCAGACCCCAGACCCCAGACCCCAGACCCCAGACCCCAGACCCCAGACCCCAGACCCCAGACCCCAGACCCCAGACCCCAGACCCCAGACCCCAGACCCCGTTTCGAACATCCACTCGCACGATAAAAGGAATATGCTGCTCGAGAACGCGTTTCATTTGCCTGTCATTACACGAGCCGATAGCCGCAATCGGAGTGCCTGACGCCATCCTGAAATACGTGTGCGGGAAAGCACTTACGGTAACGTAATCTTTTTGATGACGTCAAAGCCTTCTGAGACGAAAAATCGCGAGCCTGTTTACAGAGGTTGATGAAACCGGCGTCATCGTGGACGTCGATATTTGAGGGGGGCCTTTGCCGTAAAACGTGAAGGGTTTAACGCGATGATGCGATTGAGTGTTATGGCGCTTCTGGGAGGCAGCGGCCGGTAGGGCCGCCGGGGGGGAGCGTCACTGTCCTTTCACGTCACCGCGCTCAAGCGTTTTTACGCTGTTGCCCATGGCATCTTTGGTGCTCATATCGGCGCCTTTTCGCTGCAAGTCGTGAAGAAGCTCGGTGCGTTTGAACAATGCGGCATACATGGCCGCCGTCTGTCCGGCGTTGTTGCGTTCGTCCGGATTACATTCAGCAGCAAGCAGCCGTTTGGCGATACGTAGTTCGCCTTTGAATACGGCGCCCATCAACGCGCTATTACCTCGTTTGTCCTTCAGGCAGGGATCGGCCCCGTGTTTTAGCATGAGTGCGACGGCGTCTTCGTGGCCGTGATAGGCCGCGAGGATCACGGCGGTATACCCTTTTTCATCCTGCACATTCAGGTTGTAACCCGAGTGGATGAACTCGGTGATGATGTGCAGCTTGCCGTTTCGGGCGGCATCCCACAGATAATGGTTTAACTGCGACTGTACGTTCCCGGCGTCTTCTGGCGGTTGAGCCTGTGCGAGGCCGAACAGCAGAAGCCAGCCCGTGACGAGCGATAACAGAAGTTTCATGATGGCATTCCCTAAAATGAGTGGCCGCCTGTAGGGATATCCACGGGCGGCCAGGCATCATTAGTCGCTTAGTTTAGCGGCCAGACTCTTCACCTTCGTCAAATCGCCTTTGGCGATCGTCGTCAGTCGCGATCCATACTCCTGATCGGCTTTGTAGAAGTACGACAGCATGATATTTCTGCTTTCAACATCTGCTGTTCCCAAGGCCGAACCCAGACTATTGACCAGATCGGTGCGATCTTTTTCGCTATAAGAGCGGTATAGTTCGCCCGTTTGCTTAAAGTTCTGCTCCTTCTGAATCTTGCTTTGCTGCGTCGTTCCGTTCAGTGGAGTTTGGCTATAACGGGCGGAAACCAGCTCTTCACGCGGATGCAATCGGCTGGGCTGATAGTTAACGCCCTCATCCTGGGTATGACCGTGGTTCAACGTACCATCCTGATTGCCGTTATTGACGGTTTTAAGCGGCGCATTGATCGGCAGGCTCAGCCCCGTCGTTCCTACCCGGTACAGTTGGGTATCCGCGTAAGCAAACATTCGGCCCTGCAGCAGTTTGTCTTCAGACGCTTCAATACCGGGAACCAGATTGGCAGGCGCCATGGCGACCTGCTCGGTCTCCTGGAAGAAGTTATCCGGGTTCTTGTTCAGAACCATCTGTCCGATTTTGCGTTCAGGGACGTCAGGCCAGATTTTGGTGGCGTCCAGCGGATTGAAGTCGAACTTTTGCAGGTCTTCCGGCTTCAGCACCTGAACATAAAGATCCCATTTTGGATAGTCGCCGCGCTGGATAGCGCTGACCAAATCATTAGTCATATGGCTGTAATCCTTTCCTTGCACTTCTTCAACCTGTTTGGGATCCAGATTCTTCACGCCCTGCAACGTTTTCCAGTGGAACTTCACGTAGTGAACTTCACCTTTGTCGTTAACCAGTTTGTAGGCGTGAACGCCGTTACCATCCATATTTCGGTAGGTTGCCGGCGTGCCTTCGTTGGAGTAAAGCAACGTCAGAGTACGGGTTGATTCCGGCAGGTGGGAGAAAAAGTCGAAGCGACGGGCATCGTTATCCTGATTGGTGCGTGGGTCCGGCTTGAAAGCATGCACCATGTCGGGAAACTTGATGGCGTCTCGAATGAAGAAGGTCGGGAAGTTGTTGCCGACTAAATCCCAGTTACCCTGTGTGGTATAGAATTTGGTGGCGAAACCGCGCGGGTCACGCAGCGTTTCGGGGGAGTGGTTGCCATGTACGACGCTGGAAAACCGAACGAAAACAGGCGTGTGCGTTCCTTTTTTGAATACATCGGCGACCGTGAGATCGGAAATATCCTCTGTAGCGGTGAACTGGCCGTACGCGCCGGTTCCCCGAGCGTGAACCACGCGTTCCGGAATGCGTTCGCGGTCAAAACGCTGCAGTTTCTGTAGCAGCTGGACGTCTTGAAGAAGAACCGGACCGTTGGGACCGGCGGTTTGCGAGTTCTGGTTATCGCCGACCGGGGCGCCATTGTCGCGGGTTAGGGTATCAGCGAATGCCGACTGAAACACGATGAGTGATGATATGGCGACCAGCGTTTTTTTCCAGCCGGCGCCACGACGCGTTGCGGGTATATTGCTCATAATTTGCCTCTTCTTCCTTGCGATGTTCAACAATAAGGGGTGTATTGCTGTTGAGTCCGTTGTGCTGATTTCCGACAAACCTCGGTCTACTGCCGCCTGATGCTCTGTCTTTCCCTGGGCGTGTCGCTCTTCCCTCTGTCCAGGCCTGACCGGGCTGCCGCGTATAGGTCTATCATCCCGGGAATAACAAAATAGTGACTTTCCGTGACTGAATTACTTTACCTGTTTTAACCCTATACTTGAGGCCGTTATTTCTATCGAATTGATAGGTGGGCTATGGCGGAATAACCGCTGGTGGAATCGAAAAAAAGAGAAGGGCAAAGAGAGGGACGGTAGAGGGATGGTTTCCCGCCAGAGACAACATCAAGCAGGCGGGAAACACTCGACTTCGCGGCTCAGGTTTGGCGCTTACTTAAAGACCATGCCACCGTCGATTAACAATGACTGACCCGTCATGTAGTCGGAGTCGGGTCCGCAAAGATAGGATACGCATGCCGCGACATCTTCCGGCTTAGACGGACGACCTAGCGCAATCTGCTGGGTGAATTGCTCCGTGCCATACCCTTCCGGCTTACCCGCGGCGGCAGAGAACTTGCGATCGAACTCTTGCCAGAGCGGGGTCACGACGATGCCGGGGCAAAAGGCGTTGACGTTAATACCAAGCGGCGCAAGGTCGCGTGCGGTTGTCTGCGTCAGTCCGCGCACGGCAAACTTGCTGGCGCTATAGATGGACATATCGGGGTTGCCGACTTGGCCTGCCTGTGAACAGGCGTTGACGATTTTGCCGCCGTGGCCCAGCTCTTTGAAGGCTTTAACCGCGGCCTGCGTTCCCCAGATAACGCCCTTGATATTGATATCCACAACGCGGTCGATGATCTCGGACGTCATGTTCTCAATCGGGCCACGCGGCGCAATCCCGGCGTTATTGACGATCACGTCAAAACCGCCAAGCTGCTGTTCGGTTGTTTCGACGGCGGCGAAAATTTGATCTCGGTCGGAGACATCCGCCGTAATCGCGATGGCTTTACCGCCAGCGGAGTTAATTTTCTGTGCGACCTGTTTGGCGCTTTCAGCGTTGTAATCGACGATAGTGACGGCGAACCCATCCTTCACCAGACGAAGCGCGATGGCCTCACCAATTCCCTGACCGGCTCCTGTGACCAGCGCAACTTTATTTGTCATCTGTTATCCTTCTAATAAATTTCATTAATCAATTATGGCTAGGGTAGCGTCTGGCGTATTAAATAAAAACTTATAGTAAATTCAGTGACTTTTACCAGGCATTCAATAACCGATAGCGGTTATCAGCCAAAGTCATTGTTCCTCAATTAACTATTTTCAACGCTTGAATTGGCGTATGGCCTGTGAAGAAATGTCAAATAGAAATGGGTGTGGCTGACAGGAATATTTGGGGGCGTAGAGGGGGAGAAGAATGACGTTCTCCCGTCTGAAATGACGAGTGGCGGGAGAGCGTAGGGGCTGCGGCATATGGAGCCGGCCATCATGGGTAAATTCGTTGATTAACTAAATACCATACCGCCGTCGATCAGCAGAGACTGACCGGTCATATAGTTAGAGTCCGGGCTGGCCAGGTAAGAAACACAGGCAGCCACGTCTTCCGGTTCGGACAGGCGGCCCAGAGTAATGCGTTTGGCGAACTGTTCGGTGCCGTAGCCTTTGGGTTTGCCGGCGGCTTCGGAGATTTGGCGATCGATTTCATCCCACATCGGCGTTTTCACGATGCCGGGGCAAAAGCCGTTGACGGTAATGCCAAGCGGAGCCAGGTCGCGCGCAGCGGTTTGCGTCAAGCCACGAACGGCGAATTTACTGGAGCTGTAGACAGCCAGTTCAGGGTTACCGATATGCCCAGCCTGTGAACAGGCGTTGATGATTTTACCGCCGTGTCCCAACTCTTTGAACGCTTTGACGGCAGCCTGAATACCCCAAATCACCCCTTTCAGGTTGATGTTGTAAACCTTATCCACGATTTCCGGCGTAATTTCTTCAATCGGCGTGCTCGGCGCGATACCAGCATTGTTGACGATCACATCGAAGCCGCCCAACTGTTGCTTAGCTGTTTCAACGGCGGCGAAGACCTGGTCCCGGTTAGAGACGTCGGCTGTGACCGCAATCGCTTTACCGCCCGCTTCGTTAATACGCTGCGCTACCGCTTTAGCGCTTTCACCGTTGTAATCCACAATAGCTACGGCAAATCCGTCTTTAACCAAGCGAAGGGCGATAGATTCTCCGATTCCTTGACCCGCACCGGTTACCAATGCAACTTTCGTCATGTTCTATTCCTTAGTGTTTAATAGTTAAATCGCTCTAATGAGGATAGTCGTAGACCTAAGGAATAAAAACTTATAGTGAGAAGGGTTATTGTTATTTGGCTTTAAATAACTCGGCGATATAAATGCGATCGTCATTATTCGTCACGTAGTGCGTGGTGATTTTAATGGTTATGTCTAAAGAGAGTCATTCGTGAGGCAGGGTAATTATGGGGAAGGGGCGGTGTGAAATCAGACAGTTTGTAACGTGCCAAATTCACCTTACATCCTCACCCTCAACCTTACCGACCTGTGACAGTTCTATACATTCAGGTTGGTAGATTAGAGCCGTCTCTTGTTGATGTTGTGTTACCCATCCCTGTCTGAGAGTAGTTACTTTTCCCGCTTTCGAGCGGGATTTTTTTGTCTGTTGATTAGGCTGAAGCCGCCGGAAAAGTGGGTTCCTGCTCTGCCAGTTTTTTGAAACGCTGGAGGGTATTGTTCAGCATTTCTTTAGAAAGCAGCGCGAACATCTGGCCGATTTGCCGTCCCAGCAGTCCGCCTGGCGCATCAAAATAGATTGTCAGCGAGACTTCTGTGCCTCTTCCCTGCGGCGCGGGCTGAAAGGACAATTTGCCCTCGTTGGGAATGCGGGCGCCTTCGAGAGAGCACCAATGAATGAAACTCCCCGGCTGTTCTTCCACAATGCGTGCCGTCCATTCGATGCTTGGGCCGATCGGTGCTTTAACTCGCCAGAGAGAATCCGTTGCGTTCAGAATATCTATTCGCGCAAAGTGGTTCATCAGAACGGGTAGTGTCTCTGGTTTGCGCCATAGGTCGAATAGCATGTCTGCAGGTCGGTCTATAGCAATCGATTTGCCAAAACTGGTGGCGTTAGGACCTTTCACGCCCATACTGCGTAAGAACGTTGATGACACGTTCGTCCCTCCTTTATCTGGCACCATATGTCGCTGTAGAGAATGGTATGCCCAAGTGTACCGCAGAATGTGTGTTAGCAGGATCGCTCTATCGGTGTGTCGAATCGTGTTTGTGAAAAGGTGACGGCGATCTGAACGTTGTTGCTGCGTTTCTCAACCTTGCTGCGTATCGGTTTGCACTTCGGGTCTTGCCACGTTTTTTGAGGCGAGAAATGCTACCCTGATAGGTAACAGCTTCATTACTATAGTGAGTCAGTAGATGACAGAACATCATATTTTTCAGTTAAGCGTGCAGGTTGGCGAACGATTAAAATCCCGTGGCTCGCATATGACCTGTGCTGAGTCCTGCACTGGGGGCGGGGTGGCGAAGGCGATTACTGATGTCCCGGGCAGTTCCTCATGGTTTGACTATGGTTTTGTGACCTATAGCAATCGGGCCAAAGAGGTAATGGTCGGAGTCAAAGCGGAAACGCTGGCGCAGTACGGGGCGGTCAGCGGCGAAGTGGTGGAAGAAATGGCCGCAGGCGCGCTGGATAAAGCGGGGGCGGATTATGCGATTGCCATCAGCGGTATCGCCGGTCCGGATGGCGGCACTGCCGATAAACCGGTCGGCACCGTGTGGTTTGGTTTCGCCGCAAGGCAAGAAAACAGATTCGCCCGTAGAATGCAGTTCGACGGTGATCGCAACCGTGTCCGCCAACAAGCCGTTCAGTTTGCGCTGGAAACGCTGCTGAATACTTTTTTGCAAAATTAACCTTGATACTGTATGAGTGTACAGTATAATGTCCGTCACCCGTTCGGTGAATCATGAATAAGCAACAGCGCAGATGCAGCCTCGTGCTGCGAGACAGGAGTGGAAATGGCTATTGATGAGAACAAACAAAAGGCACTGGCAGCAGCACTGGGTCAAATCGAAAAGCAATTCGGTAAAGGTTCTATCATGCGTTTGGGCGAAGATCGCTCAATGGATGTTGAAACTATCTCTACAGGTTCTCTGTCCCTGGATATCGCGCTGGGCGTCGGCGGTTTGCCTATGGGTCGTATCGTAGAAATCTACGGGCCGGAATCCTCAGGTAAAACCACACTAACGCTACAGGTGATTGCTTCCGCTCAGCGTAAAGGAAAAACCTGTGCCTTTATCGATGCGGAGCATGCGCTGGACCCTATCTACGCGAAGAAACTGGGCGTTGATATCGACAATTTGCTATGTTCCCAGCCGGATACGGGTGAGCAGGCTCTGGAAATCTGTGACGCGCTGGCGCGCTCCGGTGCCGTGGATGTCATTATCGTTGACTCCGTAGCCGCATTGACGCCGAAGGCGGAAATCGAAGGTGAAATCGGCGACTCCCACATGGGGCTGGCCGCGCGAATGATGAGTCAGGCGATGCGTAAGCTAGCGGGCAACTTGAAACAGTCCAGCACGCTGCTGATTTTCATCAACCAGATCCGAATGAAGATCGGCGTGATGTTTGGTAACCCTGAAACGACGACTGGCGGTAACGCGCTGAAATTCTACGCCTCAGTACGACTGGATATCCGCCGTATCGGCGCTATCAAAGATGGTGACGAAGTTGTCGGTAGCGAAACTCGTGTGAAAGTGGTGAAAAACAAAGTTGCCGCGCCGTTCAAACAGGCTGAATTCCAGATCATGTACGGTGAAGGTATCAACACCTTTGGCGAACTAGTCGACCTTGGGGTTAAGCACAAGCTGATCGAAAAGGCGGGAGCCTGGTATAGCTACAACGGTGAGAAAATTGGTCAAGGTAAGGCCAATGCATGTAACTTCATCCGAGAGAATACTGCGATTGCGAACGAGCTGGATAAAAAATTACGCGACATGTTGCTAAATAAAGGCAATGAGCCAGCGGTGGCGGCTGCCAGCAGCGAAGCAGGTTTCGATGAAGAAACAGCCGGCAATTCCAAAGAAGAATTTTAATTAGTTCATGATGTTAGCTAGCAGTCGCCATACAACGATTAAGGTTGCGCGTGTCTAAAATATTGCGTTATGCCATGAATGTGTTGGCGGTTCGCGACCACAGTGAAACCGAGCTACGCCGCAAAATTGCGGCGTTCTTGTATTCCCCGTCAGAAGAAAACGGCGATGACTCCATTGCCGTCACTCAGGAAATCGAGCAGGCCATTGCCTATTGTGATGAGTATGGCTGGCTTGACGACAAACGATTCGCTCAACGTTACATTTCTAGCCGTAGCCGGAAGGGGTACGGAGCTCAGCGAATACGCAGCGAGTTGAGTCAGAAAGGCGTGGACAAATTGACGCAAAGCGAAGCATTACGCTGTAGTGGCGTTGATTGGTATCAATTAGCTCAGCAGGCCGCTGAGCGAAAATTTGGCCGCCCACTTCCCGCAGAGTGGAAAGAAAAAGCGAAAGTTCAGCGTTACCTCTTGTATCGCGGTTTTTCGCATGATGAAATTCAGTCTCTATACACGAATTTTTCAGACTGAATGCATACGGGATTTTACTTCCCTCCTGAGAAAATTTATCTTATTCCCACTTTTTTAGTTCGTGTTTGGTCCGATTTCGCCTGTACGTCGCACGGATCGGACCCGCGACCATCCTTTTAGCTTGATTTCAGGACAATTATGAGCAAGAGCACCGCTGAGATCCGTCAAGCGTTTCTCGATTTTTTCCATAGTAAGGGACACCAGATTGTCCCTAGTAGCTCCCTGGTACCAAATAACGATCCGACACTGTTATTTACGAATGCGGGGATGAACCAGTTTAAGGACGTATTCCTTGGTCTGGATAAGCGTAGCTATTCGCGCGCGACTACGTCTCAGCGTTGCGTGCGTGCCGGTGGGAAGCATAACGATCTCGAAAACGTAGGTTATACCGCACGTCACCACACTTTTTTTGAAATGCTGGGCAATTTTAGCTTCGGCGACTATTTTAAGCATGATGCTATACGCAATGCTTGGGAATTACTGACCGGCGAGCAGTGGTTCAACCTGCCAAAAGAGAAACTGTGGGTGACCGTCTACGCCACGGATGATGAGGCCTTTGATATTTGGGCCGACGAGATCGGCGTTCCGCGCGAACGCATCATCCGTATTGGTGACAACAAAGGCGCACCGTACGCATCAGATAACTTCTGGCAGATGGGCGATACGGGACCTTGCGGTCCATGTTCCGAGATCTTTTACGATCACGGCGACCACATCTGGGGCGGGCCTCCGGGTTCTCCGGAAGAGGATGGCGATCGCTTTATCGAGATCTGGAACCTGGTCTTCATGCAGTTCAACCGCCAGGCCGATGGCATGATGTTGCCTCTGCCCAAACCCTCGGTGGATACCGGTATGGGTCTGGAACGTATTTCAGCCGTACTGCAGCATGTTAACTCCAACTACGAAATTGATCTGTTCAAAACGCTGATCGCTGACGTCGCGAAAGTGATTGGTACAGACGATCTGGATAATAAATCGCTGCGTGTTATTGCCGACCATATTCGTTCCTGTGCTTTCCTGATCGCAGATGGCGTTATGCCGTCCAATGAAAACCGGGGCTATGTGCTGCGCCGTATCATTCGACGCGCGGTACGTCATGGAAATATGCTGGGCGCTAAAGATACCTTCTTCTATAAGTTGGTTGCCCCGCTGATTAACGTCATGGGCTCGGCTGCGGAAGAACTGAAACGTCAGCAATCGTCGGTCGAACAGGCGTTGAAGAACGAAGAAGAGCAGTTTGCAAGAACGCTGGAACGTGGATTGGCGCTGCTGGACGAAGAGATTAATAGTCTGGAGGGCGATACGCTGGATGGCGAAGCGGCTTTCCGCCTGTACGACACCTATGGCTTCCCGCTGGATTTGACCGCGGACGTGTGCCGCGAGCGCAATATCAAGGTCGATGAAGAAGGCTTTGAACGAGCAATGGAAGCGCAGCGTCAACGAGCTCGTGAAGCGAGCGGCTTTGGTGTGGATTATAACAGCCAGATTCGCGTCGATGCGGCCACAGACTTTTGCGGATACGAAAATACGGCAGGTAATGCCAACGTCATTGCGCTTTATCGCAAAGGTCAGTCTGTCGATGAAATTCATCCCGGTGACGATGCCGTGATCATCTTGGACAACACTCCGTTCTACGGTGAGTCTGGTGGTCAGGTGGGGGACCGGGGGGAACTTCAAACGACGGATGCGCGTTTTGTGGTGGAAGATACCCAGAAATATGGTCAGGCTATTGGTCATATCGGTAAACTCAGCCACGGTAAGCTGCGAATTAATGGTACTGTGAATGCCGTTGTCGATCGGGCGCGTCGTGATCGCATTCGTCTGAATCATTCCGCGACTCATTTACTGCATTCAGCACTACGTCAGGTCCTGGGTGAACATGTCGCTCAGAAAGGATCCTTGGTTAATGACCGTCATTTGCGTTTCGACTTCTCGCATACGGAAGCCATGAAATCGGAGCAGATTCGTCAGGTCGAAAATATTGTTAATGCTCAGGTTCGTCGCAATTTGCCGATTGAGACCGAGGTGATGGCGATTTCAGAGGCTAAGTCAAAAGGCGCCATGGCGCTCTTTGGTGAAAAATACGATGACCATGTTCGTGTGCTGACGATGGGCGACTTCTCGATAGAGCTGTGTGGGGGGATTCATGCTAGCCGCACGGGCGATATCGGTCTGTTCCTGATTGTGTCGGAGTCGGGCACTGCTGCGGGTATTCGTCGCATCGAAGCGGTGACGGGTGAAAATGCGATCAACGCACTGCATCGTCAGAGTGATGTACTGCAGGAAGTGACCGCGTTGGTTAAAAGCGATAACAATAATCTGGCGGAAAAAGTACGTTCTGTCATCGAGCGTACACGTATGCTGGAAAAAGAACTGCAGCAGTTGAAAGCGCAGCAGGCGGCACAAGAAAGCTCCTCCTTAGCGGGTAAAGCGAAAGAGGTGAAAGGTGTGAAACTGCTGGTCGTCCAACTGGATAACGTTGAACCCAAGATGCTACGTGCGATGGTCGATGACCTGAAAAACCAGTTGGGATCAGCGATTATCGTTCTCGCAACGACAGCCGAAGGTAAGGTCAGCCTTATCTCCGGGGTGACAAAAATGTTGACCAGCAGGGTGAAAGCAGGTGAACTCATCGGCTTTGTCGCTAGTCAAATTGGCGGTAAAGGCGGTGGTCGTCCTGATATGGCCCAAGCTGGCGGCAGCGACGTGAACGCCCTGCCGGCGGCACTGGAGAGCGTTGAAGCCTGGGTGGTTGATAAGCTGTAACTAATTTATCCATGTTATCTAGACAAACGTCGCAACCTTAAACAGTTTTGGCGTCTTGGGCTTGCGGAAACGGATGAGCGCAAGCCAGATGGAATTTAGCGGCCCTTGGAAAAACCGGGGCCATGAGATCTTCCGTCTGGCTGTGATAACAAAAATCGCAAGCTGTCTTATATCGACTAGACTGAACATTAGTAACAACTATGAGTGGGATGATGAACAATCATCATCTAGGTTTACGTTTTCTTGGCCCATGACGGATAATGGTGAGAAAATGAAGGGGCCTGACTCTTTATAATCTTTTCAAGGAGCAAAGAATGCTTATTTTAACTCGTCGAGTTGGCGAAACCCTCATGATAGGCGATGAGGTTACGGTTACCGTACTGGGAGTAAAGGGCAATCAGGTACGCATTGGTGTCAACGCCCCCAAAGAGGTTTCCGTTCACCGCGAAGAGATTTATCAGCGCATTCAGGCAGAGAAGTCTCAGCCTACATCATATTAATTGACAATGCGTCTCGCAAAACGAGGCGCCATTGCTTCTTTGATTGATTTCGTCGTATTTCCCGTTTTCCACATCTATATTCCTCATTTGTTTCTTCATGCTAGCAGGCATGATAAGCAATTGTTTTTCTGTTGATAAAATACACTGTGTGTTGCCAATCTGTACGTATTGCCCGCGAAGTGTGCAAACAGACATGGTGAGGGAAAAATTGTTTGACTTATAAGTCGTGGAAAGTAATATGTGCGCCACGCAGTACCGGTGAGCACAAAACGAAAGATGAGTTGAGTATCACAGGTCATGTTAGGTGAGGTGGCCGAGAGGCTGAAGGCGCTCCCCTGCTAAGGGAGTATGCGGTCAAAAGCTGCATCGAGGGTTCGAATCCCTCCCTCACCGCCATTTAATTGATTATGCATCCGTAGCTCAGCTGGATAGAGTACTCGGCTACGAACCGAGCGGTCGGAGGTTCGAATCCTCCCGGATGCACCATCAAGCAGTTTGTTGTTCTGGTGGATCTTTAGAGTTCATCAGAGAAAAGAGAAGTTTGCAGTTAGTTCCGATGCATCCGTAGCTCAGCTGGATAGAGTACTCGGCTACGAACCGAGCGGTCGGAGGTTCGAATCCTCCCGGATGCACCATCACTACGGTTTCATCCTCTGTTTTCAAAAGCATTAACGCCTCAATTCTGATATGCATCCGTAGCTCAGCTGGATAGAGTACTCGGCTACGAACCGAGCGGTCGGAGGTTCGAATCCTCCCGGATGCACCATCTTATTCCTCAAACTACTTTTCCTTTGTTTTCATCCTTTTTGTTCTCGCTTTTCATTCCTCAAATTCTTTTGCACGTTCCTCATTTGCTTTATTCCTCCAATTGTTCGCTATTACCCAATGGCCTGTTTTTCATACGGTTATTGAATGAGCGACAAGTTTTTTACTTTGCGTTAAAGTAGATATCCATTTTTTTAAAGTGCCATGGAGGCAAGATGTACGATCGCTATCTGGGCCTCATATTCGATATGGATGGCACTATTCTGGATACCGAGCAAACCCACTGCCTGGCCTGGAAGCAAGTGCTAGCCGGGAAGGGAATGCAGTATGATCCAGCGCCTCTAGTGGCACTGAATGGCGCGCCGACCTGGCGTATCGCCGAATGTATCATTGCCAGACATCAGCTCGACCTCGACCCTCACCAGCTCGCAGAAGAAAAAACGCGGTTAGCGATGGAAATGTTGCTGGATACCGTTTCACCGTTGCCGTTGATGGACGTAGTGAAGCGTTATCACGGCCGACGGCCAATGGCGGTTGGTACCGGTAGTCGGCACGCGATGGCGGAACAGCTGCTAAGCCATCTTGGTGTCAGACACTATTTTGACGCGATAGTCGGTGCCGATGATGTAGAAAATCATAAGCCGTTCCCCGACACATTCCTGCGCTGCGCCGAGTTTATCCAGGTATCACCTGCAAACTGCGTGGTTTTCGAAGATGCCGACTTTGGTATTGAAGCCGCGATGCGGGCAAACATGGATGTTGTCGATGTCAGAACGCTGTGAGCGAAGTCTGGTCTTTCATCTCGCTCTTCTGGAGTAGCTTCCTAAGCGCCACGCTATTGCCTGGCAGCTCGGAGGTGATTTTGGTCTCGCTATTAGTAGCGAAAACGTCCAGCCCATGGCTCCTGGTAGCGATTGCAACGGTCGGTAACACGCTGGGCGGTTTAACTAATATGATCGCCGGCCGACTCTTACCCGATCGTCAAAGCGGGCGAGGGCGAGCGATGGCTCAGCACTGGTTAGAGCGTTATGGTGTTGCTGCGCTATTATTTAGCTGGGTGCCTATCATTGGAGATATGCTTTGCGTCTTGGCGGGCTGGCTACGCTTGCCATGGGGGCTGGCTTTGCTCTGTATTTTTATTGGGAAAGCGCTACGTTATCTCGTGCTGTGCTGGGTGACGTTACAAGGGGTTGTATGGTGGTCCTAACCAGTTTTAATCGCGTCTGGTGGATGGCATCTGGCATCAGTTATGCTAACAACTATTACATATTAACTAACGGGAGGTCGCTTTGATCCCGGACGTATCAGAATCTCTGTCCTGGCTGGAACAACATCCTCAGGCCATCAAGGGAATCCAGCGAGGAATAGAACGCGAAACATTGCGTGTTATGGCCAATGGACATCTGGCGCAGACCGGGCATCCGGAAACGTTAGGGTCCGCATTGACGCACTCGTGGATCACCACGGATTTTGCCGAGTCTCTGTTAGAGTTTATTACCCCGGTCGATAAAGATATTGATCACCTGCTGACATTCCTGCGCGACATCCACCGCTATGTAGCCCAGCATCTGGGTGAAGAAAGAATGTGGCCGCTTAGTATGCCATGCTATGTCGCCGCTGAAGATGATATCGAACTGGCACAGTACGGTTCATCTAATATCGGACGAATGAAAACGTTGTACCGCGAAGGGCTGAAAAATCGCTATGGCGCTCTGATGCAAACCATTTCTGGTGTGCACTACAATTTTTCTTTGCCGTTGTCTTTTTGGCAGGAAAAGGCGGGCGTTACTGATGAAATCAGCGGTAAATCAACAATCTCATCCGGCTACTTTCAGTTGATTCGCAATTATTACCGTTTCGGTTGGGTGATCCCTTATTTTTTTGGGGCCTCGCCGGCCGTCTGCTCGTCCTTCCTGAATGGAAAAAACACCTCCATTCCTTTCGAGCGTACGGAAAATGGTCTTTGCTATCTGCCTTATGCCACTTCGCTGCGCCTCAGCGATCTGGGGTATACCAACAAGTCGCAGAGCAATTTGGGCATTACTTTCAACGATCTGGATACGTATGTCGCAGCGCTTAAGCAAGCTATTGCCACCCCTTCCGAAGACTATACTCAGTTAGGCGTGAAACGAGATGGTCGCTACCTGCAGCTCAATACCAACGTTCTGCAGATAGAGAATGAGTTGTATGCGCCAATCCGGCCTAAACGTGTTACGCGCTCGGGAGAGAAGCCGTCAGATGCCTTGCTGCGTGGAGGTGTCGAGTACATCGAGGTCAGATCGCTCGACATTAACCCCTTTTCCGCCACGGGCGTTAGCGAAGAACAGGTGCGCTTCCTCGATCTATTCCTGATTTGGTGTGCGCTGGCCGATGCGCCGGATATGAGCAGCGAAGAGCTGCAATGTACTCGTAAAAACTGGAATCGCGTTATTCTTGAAGGGCGTAAGCCCGGACAAACCATCGGGATGGGCTGTGATTCGCGGCAGCAGCCGTTGGCTGAAGTTGGGCGCGGGGTGTTTGCCGATTTACGTCGGGTAGCGGAATTGCTGGATAAGGAGCATGATGAACCTTGTTACCAGCAGGTTTGTGATAACCTAGTCGCCCAGTTTGACGATCCAGAAAACACATTCTCAGGTCGATTGTTGAAAATGATGCTTGAAGAAGGGAATGGAGGCGTCGGTTTAGCGCTGGCGGCCCAATATCGTGAAACCCTGCGGAAAGAGCCGTTGGAAATCCTGACTGAAAGCCAGTTTATCGCCGAGTCCCAACGCTCATGGCAGCGACAGCGACAGCTGGAATCTGAAGATAAACAAAGTTTTGAAGAGTTTCTTGCCGCGCAGTAACAGCGGGTAAAAAAGAAACGGCCACACGGAGTGTGGCCAAATAAACATCTCTGTTAATAGGGATGATGATGATAAATGCGCGTCTTTCATATGTATGACTTGCGCCATGAAAAAAAGTTTCCTGGAAACGAGAAAAAAACATTTTTTCGATGAGGAGGTGGCAACATGCCATTACTAGATAGCTTTACTGTGGATCATACGCGTATGGCAGCCCCTGCGGTACGGGTCGCAAAAACCATGAAAACTCCTAACGGTGATACCATCACGGTCTTCGATCTGCGTTTCTGCCGTCCTAATCATGAAATCATGCCGGAACGCGGTATTCATACGCTGGAGCATTTGTTTGCAGGTTTCATGCGCGACCATCTGAATGGTGAAGGGGTCGAGATCATTGATATCTCTCCGATGGGATGCCGCACGGGTTTTTACATGAGCCTGATTGGTACGCCGGATGAAGTTCGCGTGGCTAAGGCCTGGAAAGCCTCAATGGAAGATGTTCTGAAAGTAAAAGAACAGCGCAAGATCCCTGAACTGAATGAGTTCCAGTGCGGTACTTATGATATGCACTCGTTGACCGAAGCGCAGGATATTGCTCGTCATATCCTTGAGCACGATGTACGCGTCAATAAGAATGATGAGCTGGCCTTGCCTAAAGACAAACTGGCCGAACTGCATATCTGACAGCAGCCTTAAGAGAGCATTACGCTCTCTTTTTTTGTTTCACGATGACTCCAGCATCGCAATTCGCTGGGCTACGTCAGAGCTCGATACAGCATTTTTATCAACCACTTAGGTGAGTTCGACATATGCCGGTGCTTTCCGAAACTTGACCCGGTTTCCTCTCGCGTGGCTCCCATGCGGCTCTTGAAAACCGGGCTTTCCGAGGAGTCATCATGGCGAAGATAAAGCTGACCAAGTCCGCAGTCGATGCGGCGTAATCCCAGGCCAAGGCCATCGAACTGCGGGATACCGTGGTGCCCGGCTTCCTGTGCAAGATCACCCCGGCGGGCCGCAAGGTGTTCATGCTCCAGTACCGCACGAACGCCAGCGAGCGCCGTAAGCCCGCCCTGGGCCAGTACGGGGAACTGACCGTTGATCAGGCGCGCACGATGGCGCAGGAGTGGCTGGCCGAGGTTCGCCGGGGCGGCGACCCTAGCGCGGCCAAGAATACCACCCGCAAGGCACCGACCATGAAGGAGTTTTGCCGCACCTTTATGGAGGACTACTCCAAGCAGCGCAACAAGCCCAGCACGCAGCGCGGCTATCAGGGCTTGATTGACCGCTGCATCATCCCGATCATGGGCCGGATGAAGGTACAGAACGTGAAACGCCCGGACGTAGCCGCACTGATGAAGAAACTGGCCTACAAGCCGACTGAGGCGAACAAGAGCTTCGGCGTCTTGCGCAAGATGTTCAACCTGGCGGAAGTGTGGGGGCTGGCCCTGACGGCACGAATCCGTGCCGCCACGTCCCGACGTACCCGCCCGGCAAGGAAACCCGGCTCATCGTGGATGACGAGCTTGTGCGGATCTTCCTCCATTTGGAGCACTTGGAGGCGGAAGGAATGGAGAACTACGTTATTCCGCGGGCGATCCGCCTGCAATTCGAGTTCGCCGCTCGCCGCTCCGAAATCTGCCCGCTGGAATGGGACTGGATTGATCTGGAAAAGCGCCGTGTCGTCTGGTCTGACAGCAAGACGGGTGGCATCTCCAAGCCGATGAGCGAGGAAGCCTATCGCTTGCTGTCCACTGCGCCGCGCCGGGAAGGCTGCCCCTACGTCCTGCCGTCGCCCAACGATCCGACCCGAACCGGGCTCGCGGGCTGCGCCCCGTGCTTCGTGCCGAATCACAGCCATTCGGCGTGATCCCTGACGCCTCCGGCACGGATCGTTGATCCGGGCCTGCGCGTGCTGCGCACTTGCCCAACGGCGGGTGTGTGGCTGAGTGGGGTATAGGCGGTCTTGCTGTTCCCTTCACCGTATCACGGCGTTCGCAGCGTCAAGGGCTGCGCGTGCTTGCACGCTGGCGGTCGGCTACGCCCCCTGACTGCTTTACGCTGCGCCGTGCTGGCCACGGTTCCGGGCAATTCCGCCCGAGCAACCGGAGCACGATCATGTCGCAACTGTCCTTTTTCTCGTTCGATGACGCTTTGCTGGTGCGTGACGCCCAAGGGCGCTACCTGCCAGCGTCGGTGAATTAAATTCTTGAAGCCGCACGCCAAGCCATTGATTTGAAGATGCAGCGTGGTGCTGAGTTCACTTCCCCGGCGCTGGTCAAAGAGTACCTGCGCAACAAGATGGCAAGCTTCGAGCATGAAGTCTTTGCGGTGCTGTTCTTGGATACGCGCCACCGGCTGATCGAGTATCGGGAGATGTTCCACGGCACCATCGACAGCACCTCGGTGTATCCGCGCGAAGTGGTCAAGGAAGCGCTGCGGATCAATGCGGCGGCAGTGATCTTCTCGCACAACCATCCGAGCGGGAATCCTGAGCCGTCGCATGCAGACAAGGTGCTGACGCAGCGGCTGAAAGAGGTTCTGACGCTGGTGGAGGTTCGCACGCTGGATCATGTCATGGTGACGGGAGCTAATACAGCGTCGTTTACAGAGCGAGGGCTGATCCAGCGTAGGAGCCTCGGCCCCTTTTTGCTTAAATCGCGGCAACACCATTGCCCAAAATTCCGCATCGCCCGACTGACAATGGCAATATTGCCTTGGGCCGAGAGACATAGTGCCCGGTACAATAGGTTTCCGCTGGGCATTAACATCCCCGCTGCTGCACTTACTGCCGGTAACGGATACGGTCTTCATTCTTCTTTATCGCGTCGAGTGCCTCACGACCTAGTCCTTCGTCGTCGCAAAGACCACGCAAATTTTGAAGGTCGTCGGCGTCTCCAAACTGCCCGATCACTTGAATGGAAAAGGAGGCGATGCGCGCCAGACTATCCATGAACCCATGTTCTTCGTACGTCTCCTGCAACTCGCGATTGCTTAGTGCATCGCGACAGATAACCAGAGCCGTGTTCGTATAGCTCTTTGCAACGTGAGTTCTTGCTCCATCCGAAGACAACATTCGAGATGTAGAAGACCACAGTGCTCCGGCACTTGCCGAAGCGGAGTGGGCCAGTAGCGTGGTTCTCGCACTGAGCGTCTGCAGCGAGGATTCAAGTTCGTAATCGCTCAGCCGGCAAGCCCAGTAAGCTAATTCCCCGCAGGCTCGCATAGTTTCATCGACATCGACAGGCGATGCCGGAGCTGTAGGAAGTGGAAGGCTTAAAATTCCCATCGCTTCGTGCGCTGCGAAAAAGGCCTCGACCGCATCTTGTGGCATGACCGACCGTTTGGCTGGCAACCTAAGCCATGGCTCAATAGCCTCAGAAACTGCGGGGTCACAGTAGTCTGCGAGCTGACGATCAGAATGCCGACAAACGAAACATACTCGGTGCTCGCCCCTTTGAGTGCCTTGAAGAGGAACTGCCGCTTCTGATCGCCAGCGAGATTGTCGACCTCCTCTCAATAGATGCTGTCATACGGGTGATCAAATTGTCGCGAAAAGATACTCCATGCTTCCGTGTCGGCCTGCGGGCCCGGCTCGGAGAACACCCTTTCGATCTCATTTAGGACCACCGTTCTGTCGTTTTCTTCTTCGGCGTCTAGTCCGCCCAACCCCTTCAGCGCATCCTCCGTGATCGGCGTCGCGCATCCGGTCTGGCTGGAGACACGCCCATGATGGTCGCCGATTCGCTGCACGTTGCCGTGCATCTCATCGTGCCATCGGGCATGTCGTTCCGGCTGCTGCTGCCGTATCGTCGCGCGTGCAGCGCGAGCGCAACATCCGGCGCAGCCGTCCAACGTGCAGGCGTCTTGCCTGAATACGGCCGGTCTGCGGCCATTGGCGCGTTCGCCGGCGCGCTGGCTGCAAGCAGCGCAGCACCGCCGGGCCGCCGCTGCCTGGAGCGCCAGCGAGGGGCAAAGGCGGAAGGCAAGACAAAAGGATACGGCACCCAGCGCGGCACCATGCCCGCCTTGCTGTCCATGATGGTCGGTGGCTTCGCCATCGGCACCACCGAGTACGCCAGCGTCGGCGTGCTGCCGCAGATTGCCGATGATTGCGGGGTCAACCTGGTACGCGCCGGGCTGGTCGTCAGCGGCTATGCGCTGGGCGTCAGCTTCGGGTCGCCGATCCTCGCGGCGCTGACTGGAAACCTGTCGCGCAAGGCGCTGATACTGGCGGTGATGGCCTTGTTCGTCCTCGCCAATGCGGCCGCCGCGTCGAGTGCGAGCTATGAAGTCCTCATTGTCGCGCGCATCGTGTCGGCCTTGCCGCATGGCATCTTCTTCGGCGTCGGCGCGGCGATCGCCGCGAGTCTGGTGGGGGCAGATCGGCGGGCCTCGGCAGTGGCGATCGTGTTCGGCGGTCTAACGATCGCCGTCGCCGCCGGTGTGCCGGTCGCCACCGTCATCGGCCAGCGCCTGGGCTGGCCGATGTCCTACTGGTTCGTCGCGGCCATCGGAGTGGTGTCGCTGCTGGCGATGGCGGCCACCTTGCCCCGCAAGATAGACATCGCGCCAGCCGGCAGCCTCATCGAGCAGGTCAAGGTGCTGGGCAGCGGGCGCCTGCTGATCGCGTTCGGCATGAACTTCTGTGCCTGGGGCGGCACCTTCGTCGCCTCCGCCTATCTGCCCAGCATCCTGGCCGACATCACCGGCTTCGACCCGAACGGCGTGGCGTGGATACTGGCCCTCTACGGTGTCTCGGTGATCGTCGGCAATTTCCTCGGCAGGCGCGTCTCCGACAAGAAAGTGGTGCCGGCGCTGGCGCTGATGCTGGGTGCGCAAGCGGCGGTGCTGCTGATCTTCACCTTTACGGCCCCGTCCACGCTCGGTTCGATCCTGACGCTCGGCGCGCTGATGTTCTGCAACGTGCCGGGGCTGGCGCTGTACGTCGTGCAGCTCGCCCAGCGCCATCGGCCCGGCAACGTGGACATCGCTTCCACCATCAACGTGTCGGCCGCCAATGCCGGCATCGCGCTCGGCGCTGTCATCGGCGGGCTGGTGGCGGATTCCCGGCTGGGGCTCGGGGCAACGCCGTGGGTCGGCGTGGTCATGGTCGGCATTGGCCTGCTGCTGACGGTGTGGAGTGGCTGGCTGGACCAAAGAGAGACGGGTGCAGGCTCAGTGCTCTCGAACGCTGTTCGAGAGCACTGAGCTCAGGAGGCGGCATGGGCCACGCAGCGTCATCGACTGCGCTAACCTCTGGGGCTGGGTGTCTTGCTCTTCGTGACCGGAAACACCCTCGCGCTCAGGAAGTCCACCAGCGCCCGCACCTTCGGCGAGGAGTGCTTGCTCGCAGGCCAGAGCACGTGGAAAACGCCGCCGCGCTCCACATGGTCAGCGAGGATGGGTTGAAGCCGGCCGTCGGCCAATGGCTCGCGGATGGCGAAATCCGGCAAATAGGCGATCCCCAGTCCTTGCAGCGCAAAGCACACGCGCGTTTCGATGTTGTTGCAGATCATCGAGGTGGGCAATTGCAGTTCGGGTGCGCCGGGGGCTTGCCGCAGCGCCCAGGTCTCCAGTTTGCCGCTGTTGGGGAAGCGGTAATGCAGGCTGGTGTGCTGCAACAGATCGGCTGGCGTCCTGGGCGTGCCTCGGCGCGTCAGATAGTCGGGCGCGGCCACCAACCGCATCTGGAACGCGCCCAGGCGGCGCGCCGACAAGCGCGAGTCGGCCGGCTCGCCTGTCCGTACCACTGCGTCGAAACCTTCCTCGATCACATCGACCATCCGGTCGGTGAAGTCCAGGTCCAACTCGATCTCGGGGTACTCGCGCATGAACTCGCCGAGTACCGGCAGTACCAGCGAGCTGACCAGCGGCAGGCTCACCCGCAGGCGCCCGCGCGGTGCCGCGGTGGCTTGCGACAACTCCAGTTCCGCCGCTTCGATCTCGGCCAGGATGCGGCGGCTGCGTTCCAGGAACAGCGTGCCCTCGGCGGTCAGCGTGACGCTGCGCGTGCTGCGGTGGAACAGGCGCACCCCCAGCTTCTCCTCCAAGCGCGCCACGCTCTTGCCAACGGCCGAGGCCGATACGCCCAGCAGCCGGCCGGCGGCGACGAAGCTGCGCGTCTCGGCCACCTGCACGAACACCACGAAGCCGTTCAGGTTGTCCATGATCCTCTCCCTTCGCGATTGCGGACACTTTGTTCCACATATAAAGGAACTGTAGCCCACTTTTTCTTTAATCGAGAGGTTTCTATCATCGAGGCATTGCCCATTGAATCGAGGTATTCGCCATGACTCGTTCCATATTTCCCCTGCGGCAAGGGGTTCCACCCGCGCACCTGTCCGCATGTATCCAGGCCGTCGTGCAGCAGGTACTGGACGACCAGCGCCTGGTCGGTGCCGTCATCCTCGTGGTGCGCGACGGCGAACTGATCCACCAGCAGGCTGCCGGCTTCGCCGACCGCGAAAGCGCACGGCCGATGACCACCGAGACGGTTTTTCGTTTGGCGTCGGTCAGCAAGCCCATCGTCTCCGCTGCGGCCCTGGCGCTGGTGGCGCAAGGCCGGCTCGACCTGGATGCGGGCATCGAGCGCTGGTTGCCGGAATTCCAGCCCCGGCTGGCCGACGGCCGCCCGGCACGCATCACGGTGCGGCAACTGCTCAGTCATACGGCCGGCCTCGGCTACCGTTTCTTCGAGGCGGACGCAGCCGGCCCCTACGCACGGGCCGGCGTGTCGGACGGCATGGATGCGTCCGGCATCAGCCTGGAGGAAAATCTGCGCCGCCTCGCCAGCGTGCCGCTGCTGTACGAACCGGGTACGGCCTGGGGCTATTCATTGGCGACGGATGTGCTGGGCGCGCTGATCGCGCGCGTCCACGGCACGCCGCTGGACGAGGCGGTGCGCCGATTCGTCACCGGCCCGCTGGGCATGGTCGATACGGGCTTCGTCGCGCACGATCCCCAGCGCGTGGCGACCGCCTATGTGAACGACGCGCCGCAGCCGCATCGGCTGGCCGAGGGGGAGACGGTCTCGGCCTTCGAGGGCGCCGTGGGCATCACCTACAGCCCATCCCGCATCTTCGATCCGCAGGCATTTCCCTCGGGCGGCGCGGGCATGGCGGGGACGGCGCAAGACCTATTGCGCCTGCTGGAAGCCCTGCGCCAAGGCTGCGGTGCGTTCCTGCCCAACGAATGGATTGAGGATATGGCGCGGGATCAGACGGCCGGTCGGGAACTGCCCGATGCGCCGGGCTTCGGCTTCGGACTGGGATTCTCGGTCTTGCGTGACCCGGTGCTGGCCGTTTCCCCCGAATCGGCCGGTACCTGGCGCTGGGGCGGCGCCTACGGCCACTCCTGGTTCGTGGACCGGGCGCAGGGCCTGAGCGTCGTGGCCTTCACCAACACGTTGTACGAAGGCATGTCCGGCCGCTTCGTCACCGGCCTGCGCGATGCTGTCTATGGCGCTCTGGAGGTGCGGTGATGACTATCTCCTCTGCACGGATGAGAACGACGGCCCATGACCGCCTGCCGCTGGCGTCGCTGCTGGCCTTGGCGATGGCGGCCTTCATCACCATCCTGACCGAAGCGCTGCCGGCTGGCCTGCTGCCGCAGATGGCGCAGGGGTTGGCGATATCCGAAGCCTGGGTCGGGCAGACCGTGACGATCTACGCCATCGGTTCGCTGGTGGCGGCGATTCCGCTGACCGCCGCCACGCAGGGCGTGCGCCGCCGCCCGCTGCTGCTGGCGGCCATCGCCGGTTTCGTCGTCGCCAATACCGTCACCACGTTTTCCGGCAGCTATGCCCTGACCATGGTGGCGCGCTTCCTGGCGGGTGTGTCGGCCGGGCTGCTGTGGACGCTGCTGGCGGGCTATGCCGCGCGCATGGTACCCGAGCACCAGAAGGGGCGCGCCATCGCCGTTGCGATGGTCGGTACGCCGCTGGCACTGTCCCTGGGCGTGCCGGCCGGCACCTTCCTCGGCAATTGGGTGGGCTGGCGGACGTGCTTCGGCATCATGAGCGGTCTGGCGCTGGTGCTCATGGTGTGGGTGCGCATCAAGTTGCCGGACTTCGCCGGCCAGGCGGCGGGCAAGCGCTTGTCGCTGGGGCACGTGTTCACGGTGCCCGGTGTGCGCCTGGTGCTGTTCGTGGTGCTGGCCTTCGTGCTGGCGCACAACATCCTCTATACCTATATCGCGCTGTTCCTCGCGGCGGCGGGCATGGTCGAGCGAACGGACCTGGTGCTGCTGGTGTTCGGCGTCACCTCGCTGCTGGGTATCTGGATCGTCGGCGTGCTGCTCGAACGCCATCTGCGTGCGCTGACGCTCGCCAGCACCGTCGTGTTCGGCCTGTCCGCCCTGGCGCTCGGCGTGGCGGGCGATGTGCCTTTCGTGGTCTATGCCGCGGTGGCGGCCTGGGGACTGGCCTTCGGCGGCGCGGCGACGCTGTTCCAGACGGCGTTGGCCAAAACGGCCGCGAAACACGGCGATGGGGCGGCGGATGTCGCCCAGTCGATGCTGGTCACCGCCTGGAACACGGCCATTGCTGGTGGCGGCATCGTTGGCGGCGTGCTGCTCGAACGCCTCGGCGTCGGCGCGTTCGCCCCGGCCTTGCTGGTGTTGCTGGCGGCGACGCTGGTGGTGGTGTGGGCGGCCAGGCGGCACGGCTTTCCCGCGCCGGTGGGTGCGGCCGGGTCATGCCCGGCAACGACGCCCGATCGATAGACTGAGGCGCAGCCATGAACGGCGCACGCGCACTGTTCTTAATCGCACTGGGGCTGTTCGGCCTGTATGCCGTCGAGTTCGGCGTGGTCGGCATCCTGCCGGCGGCCATCGTCCAGCGTCACGGCATCAGCGTGGCCCAGGCCGGATGGCTGGTGGTGCTGTTCGCGGGCGTGGTCGCGGTGTGCGGGCCGGCCATGGTGCTGTGGCTGTCGCGCTTCGACCGGCGCAAGGTACTGGCCGGCTCGCTGCTGGTCTTCAGTCTGTGCAGCCTGCTGTCGGCCTGGGCGCCCAGCTTCGGGGTGCTGATGGCGCTGCGCGTGCCGTCGGCCCTGCTGCACCCGGTGTTCTTCTCGGTGGCCTTCGCCGCGGCCGCGTCGCTGTACCCGGCGGAACGTGCCGCGCACGCCACCTCGATGGCATTCCTCGGCATCTCGCTGGGGCTGGTGCTGGGCGTGCCCCTGGCCACCTGGATGGAGGCCAGGGTGTCCTACGAGGCGGCGTTCTACTTCTGCGCGGCGGTGAGCCTGGCCGCTGCCGCCGGGATGTGGATCATGCTGCCCTCCAGGCCCGAGCCGCAGGCGGCCACGCCGGGACGTCCGCTGGCCGTCCTGCGTAGACCCACGGTGTGGCTGTCGATTGCGATGGCGGTGTGCGTGTTCGCCGCCATGTTCTCCGTCTATAGCTATGCCGCCGAATACCTGGCGCGGCAGGCGCGCCTGGGCGGCGAGGCGATCAGCGTGCTGCTGGCAGTCTTCGGCGTGGGCGGCGTGCTGGGCAACCTGCTGGCCGGGCGTGCGCTGGGACGCCGGCTCGCTTGGACCGTGCTGGGCTATCCTGCGGCGCTGGCGGCCGCCTATGGCGTGCTATTGGTGTTCGCTTCGCCGTCGTTCGCGGCCATGCTGCCGATCTGCCTGCTGTGGGGCGCGGCGCACACCAGCGGTTTGATTGTCAGCCAGATGTGGATGATTTCGGCGGCACCGGATGCGCCCGAGTTTGCCACCAGCCTCTATGTCTCGGCGGCCAACCTCGGTGTGGTGCTCGGGGCCGCGGTCGGGGGCGGTTTTATCGACGCGGTGGGGATGCGGGGAACGGTTTGGAGTGGCTGGCTGTTCGCGGCAGCGGCGATGGCTGCCGTGCTGGCGAGAAAGCCCTGGCGGGCAAGAGAGGCCGCATGAACGACGCTACGCTGGCAAAGGCTCCTTCGTATGCCACGACCGTCCAGTCCATCTGGCGGCTTTGGGCGGCGATGTGGCTGATGACGGCGGCGTTCATGCTGGTTGTGGCTGCGGGCTTTCTTTGACCGACGTGCCTGGACTGGCGCATGGTGCCAGCGCATTTGCCGTCGTGCAGGGCTCTGTGGCCAGCGTCGGTGGATTATGGGTCTCCTCCCGGCCGTTGACGGAACGGCCTGGGTCACAGGGAACGAGGGAGGGGGGACGCTTGGAGCTTCGCCACCTGCGCTGCTTCCTGGCTGTGGACGAGCGGCTGCACATCGAACAATCGCCGCTGTCGCGCGCCATCAAAGAGCTTGAGGAAGAACCGGGCGTGGTGCTGTTCGCCCGTACCACGCGCAGCACGCGACTGACCCGTGCGGGCAAGCTGTTCCTCGATCACGTGCCGCGCGTGTTCACCGCCTTGCAGCAGGCGCGCGACAGTGTGAAGGCCGCAGCCAATGGCTTCCACGGCCAGTTGCGCATTGCCATGTCCGACGGCATCACGCCGTCACGCCTGCCGGCCTTGCTGGCGTTGTGCCGGCAAGAGGAACCCGAAGTCGAGATCAGGCTGTTCGAGGTGCCGCTATCGCACTAGATCAAGGGTCTGCATGATGACCTGTACGACGTGGGGTTCGCTCGCGCCGATGAAGCCGGTGATGGCATTGTGGCTGTGCCTGTCTGGAGCGACCCGCTGACGGTACGAACGGCACGCGCTTGATGGTGTGGGACACTTCCCGCAGCGCGAAGCGCCGCAGTTCGTCGCCGAGGCCATTCTACGGTTCTCTATTGCCCCGTATATGGTTTCAAGTCCCGCGTGATTTGCACGAAAGGCTTGATGCCGGCCCTTTTTTGTGTATGAAACGTGAGTTTAATGAACGAGAAAAGGGTTAATCACACGGCTGCCGAAATAGGACAGCGTCAACAGCAATGCGCCTATCAGATTGAAGTAAACTACACGGCGACCTCTCCAACCTTCATGGTAGTGTCCCCATAGCAGCAGAATATAGACGAACCAGGCCAGCAAAGAGAACAGCGCCTTATGGAGATTCTCTTTATTGTTCAGCAAGTCGCTCATGTAAAACATCCCGGTGCACAGTGTCAGCGTCAGCAGAATGACGCCGACCTGAGTAATGTGAAACATTTTGCGTTCAATACTGAGCAGCGGCGGCATATCCGACGTAAATCCCAACATTTTATTCTTCAACATGTAGTCCAGCGACGCCATCTGCAGTGCGTACAGCGCGGCAATCATCAGTGTGGCGTAGGCAAACAGCGCCAAGCCAATATGGACCATCAGCCAGGGTTCATGTTCGAGATGGGTGATAAATTCGCCCGGCATAAAAGTCGCGAACGCCAAGTTGATGAGGGCGAAGGTATAAACGACGGGCAGCAGAAACCAGCCGCGATTACGCGTGGCGACGAAGGTCATGACCGAACAGATCATCAGACTGACCAGCGAGCCGATGTTGAGCAGGCTCAGATTCTGCCCAGCGTAGACATCAAAGATGCGTTGATAGAGCGCCACGGCATGACAGGCAAGCGCGAGCACCGCAGAGGCTACCGCCAACCGACGATAGGCGCTGTTCTTTTTCAACAGGCTGGGAACAATCAGCCCCAGACTGAGCGAATAGGCCGCTAAAGCCACGATGGCGAAAACAGACATAGCGTTAGATTATTTAATATCAACAGAGTAATAAGAACGGCCAGTATAGCCTTAGTCATTACGGCCCACCAACCTGTTATCCGTAAACACTCGCGGAGATTGCCGCCGCTTTCGTGTTATAATCCCCACCGTTCACGTCGCGATAGCGGCCAGTTTACGTTGAGCAGAGCTATGTTTGAAAATCTAACCGATCGACTATCGCGCACTTTGCGCAACATCAGTGGCCGCGGCCGACTGACTGAAGAGAATATTAAAGAGACGCTGCGCGAAGTTCGCATGGCGTTACTTGAAGCCGATGTGGCACTGCCCGTGGTGCGTGATTTCATCAATCGCGTCAAGGAGCGGGCCGTCGGCCACGAGGTGAATAAAAGCCTGACGCCGGGGCAGGAGTTCGTCAAGATTGTTCAGAACGAACTGGTTGCCTCGATGGGCGAGGTCAATGCCGAGCTGAATCTGGCGGCGCAGCCTCCCGCCGTTGTCCTAATGGCGGGTTTGCAAGGTGCGGGTAAAACGACCAGCGTCGGTAAGCTGGGTAAGTTCCTGCGCGAAAAGCAGAAGAAAAAAGTGCTGGTGGTTTCAGCGGACGTGTATCGCCCTGCGGCGATTAAACAGCTGGAAACGTTGGCGCAGACGGTTGGTGTCGACTTTTTCCCTTCCGACGCCGGTCAAAAGCCGGTCGATATCGTCAATCAAGCGTTAAAGCATGCCCAACTGCAGTTTTATGATGTCCTGCTGGTGGATACCGCGGGTCGTTTGCACGTTGACGATGCGATGATGGATGAGATTAAGCAGGTCCATGCGGCGTTGAATCCGGTGGAAACCCTGTTTGTAGTTGATGCGATGACCGGTCAGGATGCGGCGAACACGGCGAAAGCGTTTAATGAGGCGCTGCCGCTGACCGGTGTGATCCTGACTAAAATCGACGGTGACGCCCGCGGTGGTGCGGCGCTGTCTATCCGCCATATCACCGGCAAGCCGATCAAATTCCTCGGCGTCGGTGAAAAGACGGAGGCTCTCGAACCGTTCCACCCGGATCGTATCGCGTCCCGTATTCTGGGAATGGGAGACGTTCTGTCCCTTATTGAAGAGCTGGAAACCAAGGTTGACCGTACCCAAGCGGAGAAGCTGGCGAAAAAGCTGAAAAAGGGCGACGGGTTCGACCTGACCGACTTCCTTGACCAGCTCAAGCAGATGCGCTACATGGGCGGCATGGCCAACATGATGAGCAAGCTGCCGGGAATGGGCCAACTGCCGGACAACGTAAAGTCCCAGATGGACGACAAAATTCTGGTGCGTATGGAAGCCATCATTAATTCTATGACGCAGAAAGAGCGCGCTAAACCTGAAATCATCAAGGGTTCACGCAAGCGCCGTATCGCTATGGGGTCAGGCATGCAGGTGCAAGACGTCAATCGGCTGCTGAAGCAGTTCGACGACATGCAGCGCATGATGAAGAAGATGAAAAATGGCGGCATGGCGAAAATGATGCGCGGAATGAAAGGTATGATGCCACCGGGCTTCCCGGGGCGCTAACGTCCGATGTTTTACCGCAGCGTAGAAAGTATTCGGGGATGAAGCACGCTTTAGATTGCTTTTTGCGCCAAAATGAGTAAAATTTTCGGGCTTTTTATATGACACTGGGCCCCGTTCCTCGATGGGGCCCGGTTGTTTTATTAACTAAAGAGGATGTTATGGTAACTATTCGTTTGGCACGTGGCGGCGCTAAAAAACGCCCGTTCTACCAAGTCGTCGTGACCGATAGCCGCAATGCGCGCGACGGTCGTTTTATTGAGCGTGTAGGTTTCTTCAACCCGATCGCAACCGGTCAGGCCGAAGCACTGCGTCTGGACCTGGATCGTATCGAGCACTGGGTTGGCCAGGGCGCTACCGTTTCTGATCGCGTTTCTGCGCTGGTCAAAGACGCTAAAAAAGCAGCATAACCTGTTGCGGTGGTGACAATGAGCAAGCAACTTAGCCCTCAAGCTCCTAAGAACCCGGTAGTATTGGGGAAAATGGGGTCGACGTATGGCATCAGAGGTTGGCTCAGAGTGTTTTCCTCCACCGAAGATGCCGAAAGTATCTTTGACTATCAGCCCTTGTATCTGCGGAATAAAGGCGACTTGCAGCTCATCGAAATAGAGAGCTGGAGGCACCATAATCAGGACCTGATCATCAAGATCAAAGATGTTGAAGATCGGGATGCGGCGAATCTGTTGACCAATTGCGAGATCGTTGTCGACGTATCGCAGCTTCCTGAGCTGGATGAGGGTGATTATTACTGGAAAGATCTTATTGGCTGCGAAGTCGTAACCGTCGCCGGTTACGGGCTGGGCAAAGTCATCGATATGATGGAAACCGGTTCGAACGACGTAATGGTAGTAAGAGCTAACTTGAAAGATGCTTACGGGGTCAAGGAGCGGTTAATTCCGTTCCTGACAGAGCAGGTGATCAAGCATGTTGACCTTTCTACTCATCGTATTGAAGTAGATTGGGATCCTGGTTTTTGATCTCCGTACAACGAGCAGTAACGAGTGGAACGATGCTATGTGGATTGGGGTAATCAGCCTGTTTCCAGAAATGTTCCGCGCCATTACTGATTATGGAGTCACTGGCCGGGCAGTAAAAAATGGCCTGCTGAGCGTAGAATATTGGAGTCCGCGAGACTTCACCTACGACCGGCATCGCACCGTGGACGATCGCCCTTATGGCGGCGGTCCCGGGATGCTGATGATGGTGCAACCTTTACGGGATGCGATTCATGCAGCGAAAGCAGCGGCAGGCGAAGGCGCTCGGGTGATTTATTTGTCACCACAGGGCCGCAAATTAGATCAGCAAGGCGTACGTCAACTTGCCACACATCAGAAGATGATTCTGGTCTGTGGAAGGTACGAGGGCATTGACGAGCGCGTAATTAAAACCGAAGTCGACGAAGAGTGGTCTATCGGTGATTATGTGCTCAGCGGCGGCGAACTGCCGGCAATGACGCTGATTGACTCTGTTTCCCGGTTCATCCCGGGCGTGCTGGGTCATGAAGCTTCGGCGGAAGAAGACTCTTTTGCGGATGGATTGCTGGATTGCCCCCATTTCACCCGGCCTGAAGTGTTGACGGGGATGGAAGTTCCGGCAGTTTTACTGTCAGGCAACCATGCTGAGATACGTCGCTGGCGTTTGAAGCAGTCGCTGGGCCGAACCTGGCTTAGAAGACCTGAACTTCTGAAAAGCCTAGCTCTGACTGACGAGCAAACAACGTTGTTAGCTGAATTCCAACGGGAATATCAGTCTCAACAAGAGTATTAAGGGGCCGCAACGGCGCAGTGCCGGGCGAACCCATATATCAGTTTACCTAGGGTAAGAGACATATTATGAGCAACATCATTAAACAGATCGAGCAAGAGCAGATGAAGCAAGACGTACCTTCATTCCGTCCGGGTGATTCCGTGGAAGTTAAGGTATGGGTCGTTGAAGGTTCTAAAAAACGTCTGCAGGCATTCGAGGGCGTGGTTATCGCTATTCGTAACCGCGGTCTGCATTCTGCATTCACTGTTCGCAAGATTTCTAACGGCGAAGGCGTGGAACGTGTATTCCAGACGCATTCTCCGGTAGTGGACAGCATTACTGTGAAACGCCGTGGTGCCGTACGTAAAGCGAAACTGTACTACCTGCGTGAGCGTGCTGGTAAGTCTGCTCGCATCAAAGAGCGTCTTAACTAAGAACGCGCTTTCGCGACATCCGAAAGTCGTTTTGAATAAAGGGGGTGGCCTATATGCCGCCCCTTTTTTTGTATGTAAAAAGCGTTAGATAAAGGGTGGATAAAGCATTTAAGGAGAAATTATGGACAACTTAGATCAAGTCAACGCCATTCTGGGTAGCCCGCTATGGGGGGCTTTCGCCGCCGCCGCGGCGCTTTGCGTTAGAGTCGTTTGGCGATGGCTAAGAACCCTTCCTGAAGATCGCGAAGCGTGGGGACTTATCGATGACGTAAAACCCTGGATGATCAGGCTGAGCGGCATTAAATCCAGAAAAAAGCTGCTGACGCCTCCGGGTCGGGCCGACTACCTTGGCGCCGTTATCTTATCCATCCTATTTGCCAGCCTGTTCAGCGTGATGACCTATGTCATGGGCCGTTACGTCATCCCTGTTCCTCACGACTGGGCGTCGTTAACGATGACGGTGGAAGGGAAGGAAAACTTCTTGTTAACGCTAGATAAAGCGAAGGGGGTGGTGGATCAGCAGCCTTGGGAAATCACGCCTACGACCTGTAGGAGTCAATCCTATGACGATATCTCACTTGATTTGCACCTTTCTCCCGCGTTGGTAAGGACCGTATGCGGTAACATTGGCATGGAAAAGTCACAGCAGGATATTCAAAAAAGAATCGATGAGACTCGCTACAACAAGGTTTGGTTTTCCATCATCTACTTATACTTTCTGGTGTTCTTTGTTTTCATCTTAATCTCGATATTCTCAGACATTTTGTTGCGTAAAAAAGCCATTGCTCACCACGAGAAAGAAAAAGCCATTGCTCATCAATATCTGACATGACATAAGCCATATGGTGTAAAGGCTGTACTCTCCCTGCAATCACGTAAATCAAATCTAGCAATAATGGCATCGGCCTTCCGCTAAATTTAGACGACCTTAGCAGAGTAGACGTGTATCGATGGACGATGCGCTCACATTTTTGGTGTAATAATAAGTTTACACTCGTTGCGGGTTTAGATTGTCTAATGCCCTTTATGATTGTCTTTCTGGATTAGCTCATCCAACGAGCAAAGGGTGAAACGCTGTTTTATATTTTAGGTAGATAATACAACGTTTTTCCTGTAAATTTTGTTTTTAATGTCTTAATTTTATTAAGATTTTATCTTTTTTTTGGAAGTAATCAAAAGCCAAGAAGTTTAGGCTATCGGCCTCTCATATTAAGTGTTATTCAGTGACGAGATGCCAATATCGGACATACCTTTTCGGGGCGGAAATACAAATTCCACCCCGTATATCACGCGGCTTATAAGGGTAATCATAACTTTACGCTCGGTGGTTTTAAATATTTACACCCTGTGATACTGTGTCCCGAGTAATGTACACATCGCCGCCATCGCACAGGCACAAAATAAGGGACAGGACCATGATCATGCAAAAAGACGCGCTTAATAACGTCAATATCGTTGAAGAGCAGATATTGATTACTCCGCAAGAATTGAAAGCCAAATTTCCACTGAGCGCAAATGCTCAGCAGGCGATTTCTCGTTCTCGACAGGCAGTGGCGGACATTATCCACGGTCGGGATAACCGGTTGCTGATTGTATGCGGCCCTTGTTCCATTCATGACACTGATGCCGCGCTGGAATATGCGCGCAGGTTGCAGGCTTTGTCGGCAGAACTGAGCGACAGGCTCTATATCGTCATGCGCGTTTACTTCGAGAAACCTCGCACTACGGTAGGTTGGAAAGGGTTGATTAACGATCCGTATATGGACGGTTCGTGCGATATGGAAGCCGGTCTGCACATTGCGCGCGATTTGCTGCTGAAACTGGTGAATATTGGTCTTCCGCTGGCGACGGAAGCGCTGGATCCCAATAGTCCGCAGTACTTGGGGGATCTTTTCAGCTGGTCGGCTATCGGCGCGAGAACCACGGAGTCGCAGACACACCGTGAGATGGCGTCCGGGCTTTCCATGCCGGTCGGATTTAAAAATGGCACGGATGGCAGCCTTGGCACGGCCATCAATGCCATGAAAGCCGCCTCGATGGCGCATTGTTTTATGGGGATCAACCAAAGCGGTCAGGTGTGTCTGCTGCATACGCAGGGGAATACCGACGGTCATGTGATTTTACGCGGTGGCAAAAGGCCCAACTACAATGCGGAAGATGTGGCGGAATGTGAAAAACAGATGCGTGATGCGGGACTGAAACCGGCGCTGATGATAGATTGCAGTCACGGAAATTCTAATAAAGATTATCGTCGCCAGCCTCTGGTGGTGGAGTCTGCCGTGGAGCAGCTCAAAGCCGGCAATCGATCCATCATCGGCCTGATGCTGGAAAGCCACCTGAATGAAGGCAGCCAGTCTTCCGAACAGCCGCGTGCCCAGATGCATTATGGTGTGTCTGTCACAGATGCCTGCATTAGTTGGGAAAAGACAGAATCGTTATTGCGATCGGTGCACCAGGATCTTGGCGCGATACGCACCAATCAGTAAGGAGAAGAATAGATGACCGCTGAACTGACCACATTACGTGATCAAATTGACGAGGTAGATAAGGCACTATTGGCATTGTTGTCTCGGCGGTTAAAACTCGTCGCAGAAGTGGGCGAAGTGAAAAGTCACTATGGTTTACCGATTTATGCGCCGGATCGGGAAGCGAAGATGTTGGCTTCTCGTCGAAAGGAGGCCGAAGCCTTAGGTGTTCCTCCCTCTTTAATTGAGGATGTGCTGCGCCGCGTCATGCGTGAATCCTACTCCAGCGAAAATGACAAGGGGTTCAAAACGTTGAACCCTTCACTGCGGTCGGTCGTCATTATCGGAGGTCGCGGTCAGATGGGACGCATGTTCGATAAAATGCTGACCCTTTCCGGTTACCAGGTCAAAATCCTGGAACAGGAGGACTGGCCTCGGGCGAACGAACTGCTGGCGGATGCAGGAATGGTGATCGTCAGCGTACCAATTCATCTTACCGAACAGGTGATTGCTCAACTGCCGCCGCTGCCGGAGGACTGCCTGCTGGTGGATTTGGCGTCGGTCAAAAATGGTCCGCTGCAGGCGATGCTGGCTGTGCATCAGGGACCCGTCGTGGGGTTGCACCCGATGTTCGGTCCGGATACCGGCAGTCTGGCCAAGCAGGTGGTGGTGTACTGCGATGGTCGTCAACCCGAAGCCTATCAGTGGCTGCTGGAACAGATCCGTGTCTGGGGCGCGCGTTTGCATCGTATCAGCGCGGTCGAGCACGATCAGAATATGACCTTCATTCAGGCGTTGCGCCATTTCACAACGTTTGTTTACGGATTACATCTGACGGAAGAAAATGTTCAGATTGAACAATTGCTGGCGCTATCATCGCCTATTTACCGGCTGGAGTTGGCGATGGTGGGGCGGTTGTTTGCTCAGGATCCGCAGCTTTATGCAGACATCATCATGTCATCCGGTAATAACCTGGCTTTGATCAAGCGTTATTACCAGCGGTTCGGCAAAGCGATTGCGCTTTTAGAGAATGGCGATAAAACGGCGTTCATCAACAGTTTTAAGAAAGTGGAACATTGGTTCGGCGACTATTCACGTCGGTTTATGAGCGAAAGCCGCACATTGCTTCAACAGGCCAACGATATCCGCTGACCCTTTATTTACGCGCTGCTATCTCCTCATCCTCAAGGAAATGGCGGCGCTTGCATTTAACCGCCCAGATCGACCGGGACGATATTCTCGCTAGGGTAACAGCCGAGCACTTTCAGCGAACGGGTGATAGCCGTGAGCTCATTAATGGCTTTTTGCATCGGTTTGCTGCGCAGATTGGCCTGTACATCGATGTAAAATATCTCCTCCCACGGATTGCCGTAGATTGGACGAGACTCCAGTTTGGTCATGATAATGCCTTGATCTCGCAGGACTTGCAGCGCTTCGACTAGCGCGCCCGATTGCTGGCCGGTTGCCATAATCAATGTGGTTTTAGCCGGAACCTGTTCTGCAACGTCGATTGGCTTGCGAGCCAGTACGATGAAGCGGGTGTAGTTTTGCGTCTGGTTCGCCAGGTTGTGTTCCAGTACCTGCAGATTGTAGAGCGTCCCGCCGGCCTCACTCCCCAGCGCGGCAGCGTGAGGAGAGTTCAGTTCAGCTACTTTTGCCATAGCGGCGGCGCTGCTTTCACAATATTCAATTTTCCAGTTCGGGTAGCGATTGATAAAATGGCTGCACTGTTGGAAAGGCTGAGGATGGCTATAAACGGTCTGGATCTGGTCAAGCTGAGTATCTGTAGAGACCAACACACAGTGGTCGATAGGGTTGGACAGTTCGCCTACGATCGATAACCCCGTATGTTGCAGCAAGTCATAGACGTCGTTGATCGATCCTGAGCTGGTATTTTCGATCGGTAGAACGCCGTAATCGGCATAACCGTTCTCAACGGTGGTGAAAATATCCTGAAACTTCTGGCAGCCGCATTCGATGATCTGGTCGAAGTGACGCGCGGTGTATTGACGTGCGGCCAGATGGGAATAGGAGCCTTTAGGGCCGAGGAACGCCACACGAGCCGAGAGTGCGCCGGTTTGATTCAGGTGCTGCTGGAGCAGGGCCTGCTGGGTAAGCACGGAGTCTTCGATAATCAGTTGGAACAGTCGGGTGATGTAGTGACCATCAAGTTGATACTTCTTGCCCGCGTCCACTAGACGTGCTAGCAGGTCGCGTTCACGCTCTTTATCTCTGATAGGACGGTGAGTGGTTTGCTTCGCTCGGGCAACGTCCAGAGCTAGCTCACGCCGTTGGGCGAGAAGCCCTAGCAGCTGTAAATCCAGCGCGCTGATGCGTTCGCGCAGTGTCAATAACAACGAATTGTCGGTCATTTTGCTTTACCCTGTTTGCTGTCCAAAACAAAAAAAGCCTCCTGGTTTCAGGAGGCTTTTTGTTCGTCTTCGTATTCTTACTCACACGACCAAGCGCCCCCCCTGCGGGGAAAGAAAAATAAGAATACGAAGAACAATGAATGGCGTGACATGAATAAAATCCTGACGGTTGATGGCGCTAGGTTAACGACTGCCTTTTCGCCCTGTCAATAAAAAACGCGCCTTTCGGCGCGTTAACCACTTCACGATAGGGAAGAAGGTAATTACTCTTCCGGGGCGGGTTGCGGCGTGATGTCTTTGAGGCAGGTGTCTGCACGGCGCGCTTCGCCTTTATGCTGAACCTTGTTCAACTGCCGTTCGAGCTTGGCGATGAGTTCGTTGACCGCAGCATACATATCTTCGTGTTTTGCGCTTGCGACCAATGGTCCGTTTGGTGTGCCAATGGTGGCGTCAGCCACAAAGCCTTTGGGTTCTTTCGACAGGATAATGTGTGGATTAATTAGGTTAGCTTGCCACTTATCCAGCTTAGTGAGACGGTCTTCGACATGTTTGCGTATTGCCGGGGTGATATCCATTTGCTTGCTGGTAATGTTGATAGCCATAAACGTTTACCTCTCTGCCTTGTCCGTCTTGGATAGTTTCAGCATACCCCGAGATGGTTAAAATGGCAGGGTTTTAAGTCTTTTTTTTGTCATATATCAGAATGCTTGTGTAATTTGTGAGCGGCTTTTGGGATTACGGCGACAAGCCTTGTCAGTGATGGGGAGCTATGCCAGAATTCTCAAGATTTGCTGCTTGAAATTGCGTTGACTAACAGGTGTCGGGCATAAAAAAGGCAGCCTAAGCTGCCGTTGTAAAATCCTTTCTAATGCATTCGATCAGGCTTGATTAGCCGAGAGCAGCTTCGCCACTTTGTCGGCCTCTCCGATCAACTGCATCTGGCGATAAGCATTTTCCATCAGCGGTAGGGCCGTTAGTGTGGCCTGCGTATCCGGGTAGTCTTTCAGCATCTGCTCAACACGATTAACCACCGCGACATACGCGCCGCGTTTCGTGTAGTATTGCGCGACCGAAAGTTCATACTTCGCCAAACGTTCCTTCAGAAACGCCAGACGTTTGCCGGCATCGGTCACATACAGGCTGCGAGGATAGCCCTCCGCCAGTTGGCTAAAAGCTTTGAAGGCGGCGCGGGCATACTGCGGATCGCGGTCTGAGCGATCTACACCGAAGAATCCCTGCAATGCACTGTCATCCAACGCCATGTTGGTTAATCCGCGCATGTACAACACGTAATCCACATTGGGACTCGTGGGGTTCAGACGCAGGAAACGGTCGATAGATGCCTGAGCTAACGGTAACTCGGCGGATTTATAGTAGGCGTAGATCAGGTCAAGCTGAACCTGCTGGGAATAAGGGCCGAATGGATAACGGTTATCCAACGCTTCCAACTGCGTAATGGCTGCCTTAAAGTTGCCCTCCTGCAATTTCTCCTGCGCGGTGGCGTAAAGCTCGGCAGGTGGACGGTCTGGAACCGTATCCTTGGTGCTGGAACAGCCCGCCAGTACCAGGCTCAACGTGGCAGCAGCCACCAGATATTTCATACGCGTCATGACGTTTTGATTATCCTCAGAGTGTTTTTACGGGAAACTGTCCGTTAAGCTCCCGATGAAGACCAGCTACAATGGTACATGATTTTATACGGCACCGCCGTTAAAACCCAACGTAAAAGAAGCGGCATACTATGGCACAACAAGTACAACTCACCGCAACGGTGGCCGAATCGCAACTCGGACAACGTTTAGATCAGGCTTTGGCCGAATTGTTCCCTGATTATTCACGTTCTCGCTTAAAAGAGTGGATTTTGGATCAGCGCGTGCAGGTGAACGGCACCGTGATTGATAAACCTAAAGAGAAGGTGCTGGGGGGCGAAACGATTGCCGTCGACGCGTTGATCGAAGAGGAAGCCCGTTGGGAACCTCAGGCGATCCCGCTGGATATCGTTTATGAAGACCCGGATATTCTAGTCATCAATAAGCCGAGAGGCCTGGTGGTTCATCCCGGCGCAGGCAATCCTGACGGCACCGTGCTGAATGCGCTGCTTCATTATTATGCCGAGATTGTCGATGTGCCGCGTGCCGGCATCGTTCATCGACTAGATAAAGACACGACCGGGCTGATGGTCGTTGCGAAAACCGTACCGGCGCAGACCCGGCTGGTGGAATCGCTACAGGCCCGCGAAATCACGCGTGAATATGAAGCTGTGGCTATCGGAAATATGACGGCGGGCGGTATGGTGGAAGAGCCGATTGCGCGCCATCCCACAAAACGCACGCACATGGCCGTGCACCCGATGGGTAAACCGGCGGTCACGCATTATCGGATTATGGAGCACTTTCGTGCCCACACCCGGTTGAGACTTCGTCTTGAAACGGGAAGAACCCATCAGATTCGCGTTCATATGTCGCATATCGCGCACCCACTGGTCGGCGATCCGCTGTATGGCGGCCGTCCCCGTCCGCCGAAAGGCGCTTCGGACGAATTTATCGGTGTGCTGCGCGGCTTTGACCGTCAGGCGCTGCACGCCACCATGTTGAGACTCTATCATCCCGTCACTGGTATTCAGATGGAATGGCATGCGGCGTTGCCCCAGGACATGGTGGATTTAGTCGCTGCACTTAAGGCGGATACCGAAGAGTTCAAGGAACAACTGGACTGGTGATGACATGCTGATTCAGCCCGACTGGCCCGCGCCGGCGACCATCTGTGCCTGCTCCACAACCCGTCACGGTGGGAGCAGCAGCGAACCCTATGCGTCTCTCAATCTCGGCAACCACGTAGGCGATGACATCGCGTGCGTGGAGGAAAATCGCCGTCGGTTGATGGTAAACGCTGAACTCCCTGCGCAGCCGCATTGGATGCAGCAGGTGCACGGCATTCAGGTTATAAATCTCGACGATGAGTTTCCCGCGACGACGGGGGATGCTGTCTATACTTCTCGCCCAGGCAACGTCTGCGCGGTGATGACGGCCGACTGCCTGCCGGTGCTATTTTGTTCGGTGAAAGGGGATGAGGTTGCGGCGGCGCATGCGGGGTGGCGCGGTTTGCAGACCGGTGTGCTGGAGCAGACGCTGAAGGCTTTCCGGGCGGCGCCGTCGGAAATGATGGCGTGGCTCGGTCCCGCTATCGGGCCGCAGCAGTTTGAAGTCGGTGCTGAAGTGCGGGCGGCGTTTATGGCCACCGATCCCGCTGCAGCACACGCGTTTGTCGCTCGTGGCGATAAGTATCTGGCCGACATCTTTCAGCTAGCCCGACGGCGGCTGAGCACAGCGGGCATCAGCCATATTTACGGCGGAGAATACTGTACGGTAAGCCATCCGCAGCAATTCTTCTCCTACCGCCGCGACGGCGTGACCGGTCGTATGGCAAGTTTAATCTGGCTGATATAACCTTTTGAATTAGGGCGGTCCAGCGCGTAGAACATTATTCCTACTATTATTACTGACAAATCATCTTGAAAATTTGGGGCTCGGCCTCATCTAATCTCCAGTAGCACATTTGATCAGTATAAATCGGAGGAGTTATGCGTCTGGATCGTCTTACTAATAAGTTCCAGCTTGCCCTCGCTGATGCCCAATCTCTCGCTCTTGGTCGAGACAATCAATTTATCGAACCACTGCATTTAATGAGTGCCCTTTTAAATCAGGAAGGAAGCACGGTCAGCCCGCTGTTAGCCGCAGCTGGCGTTAATGTCGCTCGTCTGAAACAAGAGATTGAGCAGGCGTTAAGCCGTCTCCCGCAGGTTGAAGGGACGGGAGGCGATGTACAGCCCTCCAATGAATTGGTACGGACATTAAATCTTTGCGACAAGCTGGCTCAGAAAAGGGGTGACACCTTTATATCGTCGGAACTGTTTGTTCTGGCGGCGTTGGAAGCGCGCAGCACGTTGACGGATCTGCTAAAGAATGCCGGCGCCAACATGGATAGTGTGACTAAAGCGATTGACCAAATCCGTGGAGGAGAAAACGTGAACGAACAAGGGGCTGAAGATCAGCGCCAGGCTTTAAAAAAATTCACGATCGATTTAACCGAACGTGCTGAGCAGGGCAAGTTGGATCCCGTTATTGGCCGTGATGAAGAAATTCGTCGCACCATTCAGGTGCTGCAACGCAGAACCAAAAATAACCCGGTACTCATTGGTGAGCCTGGGGTCGGTAAAACGGCCATCGTCGAAGGGTTGGCGCAGCGCATCGTCAATGGGGAAGTGCCGGAAGGATTGAAGAACAAACGAGTGCTGGCGCTGGATATGGGGTCGCTGGTGGCTGGCGCCAAATTCCGCGGGGAGTTCGAAGAGCGTCTGAAAGGCGTCCTGAACGATCTCTCGAAGCAGGAAGGCAGCGTCATCCTGTTTATTGATGAACTGCATACGATGGTCGGGGCGGGGAAAGCCGATGGCGCTATGGATGCGGGCAATATGCTCAAACCGGCCTTGGCGCGCGGTGAGTTGCACTGCGTCGGGGCGACCACGCTGGACGAATACCGTCAGTACATTGAGAAAGACGCCGCGCTGGAGCGCCGCTTCCAGAAAGTGTTTGTGGCCGAACCGACGGTGGAAGATACGATCGCGATCCTGCGTGGGTTAAAAGAACGTTACGAACTGCATCATCATGTTCAGATCACGGACCCGGCGATTGTGGCTGCGGCGACGTTGTCCCATCGCTATATTGCAGACCGCAAACTCCCTGATAAAGCGATTGACCTGATCGATGAGGCTGCATCCAGCATTCGTATGCAAATCGACTCTAAGCCTGAAGCGCTGGACCGGTTGGACCGTCGAATCATCCAACTGAAGCTCGAACAGCAGGCGCTGAAGAAAGAGCCTGATGACGCCAGCCTGAAACGGCTCGAGCTTTTGAATACCGAGTTGGAAGAGAAAGAGCGGGATTACTCGAAACTGGAAGAGGAGTGGAAGGCCGAGAAAGCCTCCTTGACTGGTACTCAGAATATTAAGGCGGCGCTGGAACAGGCAAAAATTGAACTGGAACAGGCGCGCCGCCAGGGCGACCTGGGCCAAATGTCCGAGTTGCAGTACGGCAAGATTCCTGAGCTGGAAAAACAACTGGCGGCGGCCACGCAGTCGGAAGGCAAAACGATGCGTCTGCTGCGTAATAAGGTAACGGACACTGAAATTGCCGAAGTGCTGGCGCGCGCTACGGGTATTCCTGTGTCGAGAATGCTGGAAGGCGAGCGCGAAAAACTCCTTCGTATGGAAGACGAGTTGCATCGCCGCGTGATCGGGCAGAACGAAGCGGTCGAAGCGGTCGCGAACTCTATCCGCCGTAGCCGCGCCGGGCTGGCCGACCCCAATCGTCCTATCGGCTCATTCCTTTTCCTGGGGCCGACGGGGGTGGGTAAGACCGAACTGTGCAAAACGCTGGCGAAATTCCTCTTCGATAGCGACGATGCGATGGTTCGTATCGATATGTCCGAATTCATGGAAAAGCATTCGGTATCCCGTTTGGTGGGCGCGCCTCCGGGGTATGTCGGTTATGAAGAAGGGGGTTACCTCACGGAAGCAGTAAGGCGTCGTCCTTATTCCGTGATTCTGCTGGATGAAGTGGAGAAGGCGCATCCTGATGTCTTCAACATCCTGCTGCAGGTGCTGGATGATGGTCGCTTGACTGACGGGCAGGGACGCACGGTGGATTTTCGCAACACGGTGGTCATCATGACATCCAACTTGGGGTCGGACCTGATTCAGGAACGATTTGGCGAGATGAGCTATAGCCAGATGCGCGATATGGTCATGAATGTCGTTAACCACCACTTCCGTCCTGAGTTCATCAACCGTATTGATGAAGTCGTGGTCTTCCATCCCTTAGGGCAGGAACACATTATGTCAATTGCCCAGATTCAGTTGCAGCGCTTGTATAAACGACTAGAAGAGCGGGGCTATAGCGTGACGATTTCTGAACCTGCATTGGAGATGCTGGGTAAAATTGGGTTTGACCCGGTGTATGGGGCTCGCCCATTGAAGCGTGCCATACAGCAACTGATTGAAAACCCACTTGCGCAGCAAATATTGTCTGGCAAGCTGCTTCCGGGTAAGCCAATTACCTTGGATCTTGACGGTGAGTCTATCGTCGCGCATCAGTAGCATTAGGTTGATTCATTCAGCGAAAAGCCCGGATTATTTAAATCCGGGTTTTTTGTTGGTTAAATGCGCATTTTGGGTTTTTAAATCGGCTGAAATTGACCTTTTGGTTTAAATATGAGCGGTTGGCCGGTTTTCCGTATTTAACGCTTGTCAGCCCGAAATAACGCCCTATAATGCGCTCCCACTGACACGGCGAAGCGGACAACGCGGCGCGGTGACAGTCGGAGAAAGACGAAGAAAGTCGTTGACTCTGAACGAGGTAAGCGTAATATACGCGGCCTCACGTTAGCCGCTTAGGCGGAAACGAAACGCTCTTTAACAATATAATCAGACAATCTGTGTGGGCACTCACAAGACACTATCGCAAAAGATACGAAAAAGTCTTGAAGAGTGAACAACAGTTAATTCATTACGAATCAACAGTAAAATTCTTTGAGCATCGCTATTAAGTTAGCAAATCAAGCTTTTAATTGAAGAGTTTGATCATGGCTCAGATTGAACGCTGGCGGCAGGCCTAACACATGCAAGTCGAGCGGCAGCGGAAGGGAGCTTGCTCCCTTGCCGGCGAGCGGCGGACGGGTGAGTAATGTCTGGGGATCTGCCCGATGGAGGGGGATAACTACTGGAAACGGTAGCTAATACCGCATAACGTCGCAAGACCAAAGTGGGGGACCTCAGGGCCTCACACCATCGGATGAACCCAGATGGGATTAGCTAGTAGGCGGGGTAAGAGCCCACCTAGGCGACGATCTCTAGCTGGTCTGAGAGGATGACCAGCCACACTGGAACTGAGACACGGTCCAGACTCCTACGGGAGGCAGCAGTGGGGAATATTGCACAATGGGGGAAACCCTGATGCAGCCATGCCGCGTGTATGAAGAAGGCCTTCGGGTTGTAAAGTACTTTCAGCGGGGAGGAAGGCAGTGAACTTAATACGTTCGCTGATTGACGTTACCCGCAGAAGAAGCACCGGCTAACTCCGTGCCAGCAGCCGCGGTAATACGGAGGGTGCAAGCGTTAATCGGAATGACTGGGCGTAAAGCGCACGCAGGCGGTTTGTTAAGTCAGATGTGAAATCCCCGAGCTTAACTTGGGAACTGCATTTGAAACTGGCAGGCTAGAGTCTTGTAGAGGGGGGTAGAATTCCAGGTGTAGCGGTGAAATGCGTAGAGATCTGGAGGAATACCGGTGGCGAAGGCGGCCCCCTGGACAAAGACTGACGCTCAGGTGCGAAAGCGTGGGGAGCAAACAGGATTAGATACCCTGGTAGTCCACGCTGTAAACGATGTCGACTTGGAGGTTGCGGTCTTGAACTGTGGCTTCCGGAGCTAACGCGTTAAGTCGACCGCCTGGGGAGTACGGCCGCAAGGTTAAAACTCAAATGAATTGACGGGGGCCCGCACAAGCGGTGGAGCATGTGGTTTAATTCGATGCAACGCGAAGAACCTTACCTACTCTTGACATCCAGAGAACTTGGCAGAGATGCCTTGGTGCCTTCGGGAGCTCTGAGACAGGTGCTGCATGGCTGTCGTCAGCTCGTGTTGTGAAATGTTGGGTTAAGTCCCGCAACGAGCGCAACCCTTATCCTTTGTTGCCAGCACGTAATGGTGGGAACTCAAAGGAGACTGCCGGTGATAAACCGGAGGAAGGTGGGGATGACGTCAAGTCATCATGGCCCTTACGAGTAGGGCTACACACGTGCTACAATGGCGCATACAAAGAGAAGCGAACTTGCGAGAGTAAGCGGACCTCATAAAGTGCGTCGTAGTCCGGATTGGAGTCTGCAACTCGACTCCATGAAGTCGGAATCGCTAGTAATCGTAGATCAGAATGCTACGGTGAATACGTTCCCGGGCCTTGTACACACCGCCCGTCACACCATGGGAGTGGGTTGCAAAAGAAGTAGGTAGCTTAACCTTCGGGAGGGCGCTTACCACTTTGTGATTCATGACTGGGGTGAAGTCGTAACAAGGTAACCGTAGGGGAACCTGCGGTTGGATCACCTCCTTACCGAAGTGAAGTGCTAGTGAAGTGCTCACACAGATTGTCTGATGAAGAAGAACGAGCAGAAATACCTTTATAGGCTTGTAGCTCAGGTGGTTAGAGCGCACCCCTGATAAGGGTGAGGTCGGTGGTTCAAGTCCACTCAGGCCTACCAAATTTTCTCTTATGCTGCGTTATGCTCAGGCTTGTTTACAAGAGTAAACGCCGCCCTCGCACGCCTTGCCTAAGAAAAAATTAACTCTTCCATGAGTGGTATCTAAAGGTAACTGTAAGTGACGTTTGGGGCTATAGCTCAGCTGGGAGAGCGCCTGCTTTGCACGCAGGAGGTCTGCGGTTCGATCCCGCATAGCTCCACCATACAAAGACTTCAGAGCGTATTGGCGACAGTATGCTGTGAAGTATTTTGCTCTTTAACAATCTGGAACAAGCTGAAATTTGAAACGATGCGGCTGAACATCTCTCTGCGTGCAGTATTGAGCGGTGATTTGGTTGCGTCAGAGTCTCTCAAATAATCGCAGCGTGAAGGGTGTCTTACGAGACACCTTCGGGTTGTGAGGTTAAGTGACTAAGCGTACACGGTGGATGCCTAGGCAGTCAGAGGCGATGAAGGGCGTGCTAATCTGCGAAAAGCGTCGGCAAGGTGATATGAACCGTTATACCCGACGATACCCGAATGGGGAAACCCAGTGCAATCCGTTGCACTATCATGTCATGAATACATAGTGGCATGAGGCGAACCGGGGGAACTGAAACATCTCAGTACCCCGAGGAAAAGAAATCAACCGAGATTCCCCCAGTAGCGGCGAGCGAACGGGGAGGAGCCCAGAACCTGAATCAGTTTGAGTCTTAGTGGAAGCGTCTGGAAAGTCGCACGACAGAGGGTGATAGTCCCGTACACGAAGAGGCATGAGCTGTGAGTTCGACGAGTAGGGCGGGACACGTGTTATCCTGTCTGAATATGGGGGGACCATCCTCCAAGGCTAAATACTCCTGACTGACCGATAGTGAACCAGTACCGTGAGGGAAAGGCGAAAAGAACCCCGGCGAGGGGAGTGAAATAGAACCTGAAACCGTGTACGTACAAGCAGTGGGAGCATCCTTCGGGGTGTGACTGCGTACCTTTTGTATAATGGGTCAGCGACTTATATTCTGTAGCAAGGTTAACCGCATAGGGGAGCCGCAGGGAAACCGAGTCTTAACTGGGCGTTAAGTTGCAGGGTATAGACCCGAAACCCGGTGATCTAGCCATGGGCAGGTTGAAGGTTGGGTAACACTAACTGGAGGACCGAACCGACTAATGTTGAAAAATTAGCGGATGACTTGTGGCTGGGGGTGAAAGGCCAATCAAACCGGGAGATAGCTGGTTCTCCCCGAAAGCTATTTAGGTAGCGCCTCGTGAAGTCATCTTCGGGGGTAGAGCACTGTTTCGACTAGGGGGCCATCCCGGCTTACCAACTCGATGCAAACTGCGAATACCGAAGAATGTTATCACGGGAGACACACGGCGGGTGCTAACGTCCGTCGTGAAGAGGGAAACAACCCAGACCGCCAGCTAAGGTCCCAAAGTCATGGTTAAGTGGGAAACGATGTGGGAAGGCCCAGACAGCCAGGATGTTGGCTTAGAAGCAGCCATCATTTAAAGAAAGCGTAATAGCTCACTGGTCGAGTCGGCCTGCGCGGAAGATGTAACGGGGCTAAACCATGCACCGAAGCTGCGGCAGCGACGCTTAGGCGTTGTTGGGTAGGGGAGCGTTCTGTAAGCCTGCGAAGGTGGCCTGTGAGGGCTGCTGGAGGTATCAGAAGTGCGAATGCTGACATAAGTAACGATAATGCGGGTGAAAAACCCGCACGCCGGAAGACCAAGGGTTCCTGTCCAACGTTAATCGGGGCAGGGTGAGTCGACCCCTAAGGCGAGGCCGAAAGGCGTAGTCGATGGGAAACAGGTTAATATTCCTGTACTTGGTGTTACTGCGAAGGGGGGACGGAGAAGGCTGGGTTATCCGGGCGACGGTTGTCCCGGTTTAAGCGTGTAGGTGGGTGTTTTTGGTAAATCCGGAACACCGTTAACACTGAGGCGTGACGACGAGTCACTACGGTGATGAAGTAACCGATGCCAAGCTTCCAGGAAAAGCCTCTAAGCTCCAGGTAACACGAAATCGTACCCCAAACCGACACAGGTGGTCAGGTAGAGAATACCCAGGCGCTTGAGAGAACTCGGGTGAAGGAACTAGGCAAAATGGTGCCGTAACTTCGGGAGAAGGCACGCTGGCGTTGGTGAAGGGACTGGCTCCCGGAGCTGATACCAGTCGCAGATACCAGCTGGCTGCAACTGTTTAATAAAAACACAGCACTGTGCAAACACGAAAGTGGACGTATACGGTGTGACGCCTGCCCGGTGCCGGAAGGTTAATTGATGGGGTCAGCCGCAAGGCGAAGCTCTTGATCGAAGCCCCGGTAAACGGCGGCCGTAACTATAACGGTCCTAAGGTAGCGAAATTCCTTGTCGGGTAAGTTCCGACCTGCACGAATGGCGTAATGATGGCCAGGCTGTCTCCACCCGAGACTCAGTGAAATTGAACTCGCTGTGAAGATGCAGTGTACCCGCGGCAAGACGGAAAGACCCCGTGAACCTTTACTATAGCTTGACACTGAACCTTGAGCCTTGATGTGTAGGATAGGTGGGAGGCTTTGAAGTGTGGACGCCAGTCTGCATGGAGCCGACCTTGAAATACCACCCTTTAATGTTTGATGTTCTAACGTGGGCCCCTGAACGGGGTTGCGGACAGTGTCTGGTGGGTAGTTTGACTGGGGCGGTCTCCTCCCAAAGAGTAACGGAGGAGCACGAAGGTTAGCTAATCCTGGTCGGACATCAGGAGGTTAGTGCAAAGGCATAAGCTAGCTTGACTGCGAGAGTGACGGCTCGAGCAGGTGCGAAAGCAGGTCTTAGTGATCCGGTGGTTCTGAATGGAAGGGCCATCGCTCAACGGATAAAAGGTACTCCGGGGATAACAGGCTGATACCGCCCAAGAGTTCATATCGACGGCGGTGTTTGGCACCTCGATGTCGGCTCATCACATCCTGGGGCTGAAGTAGGTCCCAAGGGTACGGCTGTTCGCCGTTTAAAGTGGTACGCGAGCTGGGTTTAGAACGTCGTGAGACAGTTCGGTCCCTATCTGCCGTGGGCGTTGGAAGATTGAGGGGGGTTGCTCCTAGTACGAGAGGACCGGAGTGAACGCACCACTGGTGTTCGGGTTGTGATGCCAATTGCATTGCCCGGTAGCTAAGTGCGGAAGAGATAACCGCTGAAAGCATCTAAGCGGGAAACTTGCCCCGAGATGAGTCTTCCCTGGGACTTCGAGTCCCCTGAAGGGCCGTTGAAGACGACGACGTAGATAGGCTGGGTGTGTAAGCGTAGCGATACGTTGAGCTAACCAGTACTAATGACCCGAGAGGCTTAACCTTACAACACCGAAGGTGTTTTAGAGAGACGAGAAGAAGTTCAGCTTGTTTGCAGATTGGTTCTGGTGGTTGCACGGAGAGCGTGTGTAACGATTGGAATGAAACAGAATTTGCCTGGCGGCGATAGCGCGGTGGTCCCACCTGACCCCATGCCGAACTCAGCAGTGAAACGCCGTAGCGCCGATGGTAGTGTGGGGTCTCCCCATGCGAGAGTAGGGAACTGCCAGGCATTAATTTAAGGTGCACAGCACCTGTTACTGGAAGGATTTTTTCCGGTAACGATACAGAATCGGTGGAGCGGTAGTTCAGTTGGTTAGAATACCTGCCTGTCACGCAGGGGGTCGCGGGTTCGAGTCCCGTCCGTTCCGCCAACTCATTGTCTTTGGGGGTTTTATACATCCCTCTGAGTTAAGAAACCGCAAATTCATCAGTGACTTGCGGTTTTTTTTCGTCCCAATGTTTTCACCGGCATGCCGCGGAAGCCAAAGATAATGAGTAGATCGCTCAATGAGGATATTTCGATACACTCATTTTGAATTGTTTATGACGGAAAACTTTTAATTCCAGAGTATTGCACCCATTCAACTTTGTGAAAATGGCCTCCGGGCCCGCATTTATCAAGAAGCAGAAATGTCTATTATCACCCGTCCTCTTTCCTCTTCCGAGGTCAAGAAAGAAAACCCGCCGCGAAGCCCTTTGCCCCTGTTTGACGGACGAGCCTGTGTCCTACAGATTAAACCTGACGGCAACAACTACTGGCGGTGTCATTACTAAACCAGCGCCGGCGACACATCTGCGCCATACAGCTCTTTAAAGACACCGGCAATCTCACAAGTGGTCATGCGTTTGCCGTGTAGCGGCAAGATTTGGTTACCCATCCCGGTAATACAGAGCTGGTTTTTGTTCACCATTTGCGGTTCAAAAGTCGCCTCGCGATCGCGTGGAGTGACCTTTGAACCGCAAATGGTGAAGAAGACAACTATCAGATCTTAGCAATTAAAGCATCCTGGCTTTAACAGCAAACATGAGTGAGTTTTTATATTCTATTTAATTAATCAGTTATAAATTTTTCGTGCATTTTCGTTCTGTTGCCTTCGAACCCGACAAGAACAAGGTCATGCTACACGCCGACATTAAATCAATTCCTTGATAATAAATAATATACTTCTTATTTTGTCGCTTTTGATGAGTCATTGTTGCAATTCATTCTTAATTGCATAATATGAGTAAACAAATGAACAGCAAAGCTGCGACCATCCCGAAGATAAATTAGAAGGGCCATCCGCTGATAATGCAATTCAGATGCACATGCGCTATAGGGGTATTTATGTTCAATGGAGTCAAATCGTTCGCTCTGATCGGGATAATGAGCACTATACTTGTTGCTACGTTACCGGCCGCAGCCAAGAAAAAGTTTAAGGCTGTTACGACATTTACGGTAATCGCTGATATGGCACAAAATGTGGCTGGGGATGCTGCCATTGTTGAATCGATTACTAAACCGGGGGCTGAAATCCATAACTATTCACCGACGCCGGGCGATATTCAGCGGGCGCAAGGGGCGCAGCTTATTCTCTGGAATGGGCTTAATCTTGAAGTTTGGTTCGAAAAATTCTTCAGAAACTTGCGTAATGTTCCCGGGGTCGTGCTCTCTGATGGTATCAAACCCATGGGCATCTCTGAAGGGCCTTATGAAGGTAAGCCCAATCCACATGCTTGGATGTCGCCAGAAAACGCGCTCATTTATGTCGATAATATTCGTGATGCTTTCGTAAAGTATGATCCTGCTAATGCCGAAATCTATAAAGCGAATGCCGAGGCCTACAAAGCGAAGATAAAATCCACGATCGCCCCGATTCGTAAGAGCCTCGAACAAATCCCTAAAGACAAACGTTGGTTGGTATCAAGCGAGGGCGCTTTCTCTTATCTGGCGCGTGATTTCGGCCTTAAGGAACTTTATCTTTGGCCAATTAATGCCGATCAGCAAGGTACGCCGCAACAGGTGCGCAAGGTGATAGACGCCGTTAAAGCTAACAAGATCCCAGGGATCTTTAGCGAAAGCACCATCTCCGACAAACCTGCGCGACAAGTGGCAAGGGAAACCGGTGCGCATTATGGCGGCGTTATCTATGTTGATTCGCTGAGCGAGCCCGATGGCCCTGTGCCGACTTATCTTGATCTGCTCCGTGTCACATCCGACACTGTGGCAAAAGGCTTGGCTGAAGGATTATCTAGATAATGAAACAGCGCAACGTTCTCAACAGTTCCGCGCCTTCGGAAGCGCGAACGGGTATTTCGGTGATGAATGCTACAGTCACATATCGCAACGGGCACACCGCCCTTCGTGACGCCGCTTTCCATATTCCAACAGGTACTATCACGGTGCTTGTTGGGGTCAATGGTTCAGGTAAATCGACGTTATTCAAGGCGATTATGGGGTTTGTGCGTCTTGCTAAAGGTGATATCAGCGTTCTCGGTATGCCGGTTAAGACGGCGCTGCGCCAGAACTTGGTCGCTTATGTTCCTCAGGCCGAAGAGGTCGATTGGGATTTTCCGGTGCTCGTCGAGGATGTTGTGATGATGGGACGTTACGGCCATATGGGAATGATGCGTATTCCGACACGCGTCGATCGTGAGGCCGTTGATACCGCTCTTTCCCGAGTCGGCATGAGCGAATTTCGCAAGCGCCAAATCGGTGAGTTATCCGGGGGACAGAAAAAACGCGTCTTTCTTGCTCGCGCGTTGGCGCAGGATGGTCAGGTCATCCTGCTTGACGAACCTTTCACCGGCGTCGACGTCAAGACTGAAGACCAGATTATCAAGCTGCTTTGTGAGTTACGGGATGAAGGCCGGGTTATGTTGGTTTCCACGCACAATCTTGGTTCGGTGCCGGAATTCTGCGATCGTACAGTTCTGATCAACGGTACGGTACTTGCCTATGGCCTGACCGGTGATACGTTTACACAGGAAAACCTGGAAAAGACTTTTGGCGGCGTATTGCGCCACTTCGTGCTTAATGAAACGCATGAAGGCAAATTGGCATCCGCCAGCGTTTTTAGCGACGACGAACGGCCACTCATACTCTCTGGAGGAAAAGTAAAAAGCATCGTGTTGAAAGAACGCACCGGGAGCCAAAAATGATCGCCAATCTGCTCGAGCCCTTCTCGTATCACTACATGCTCAATGCCATGTGGGTTTCAGCGTTAGTTGGCGGCGTCTGTGCTTTTCTCTCCTGCTATCTGATGCTCAAAGGCTGGTCGCTGATTGGTGATGCGCTGTCACATTCAATCGTCCCGGGGGTCGCGGGTGCTTATATGCTTGGGCTGCCCTTTTCAATCGGCGCTTTTTTTTCCGGAGGGTTGGCCGCCGCTGCGATGCTCTTCCTCAATCAACGCACAAAATTGAAGGAAGATGCAGTTATAGGCCTGATTTTCTCTTCGTTCTTCGGACTCGGTCTGTTCATGGTTTCCCTGAGGCCGACAGCAGTAAATATTCAGACCATTGTGCTGGGCAATATTCTCGCTATCACACCGGAGGATACGCTGCAGCTTGCAATCATAGGCGTCATCTCCCTCGCTATATTGTTCGTCAAGTGGAAAGATCTCATGGTGACGTTCTTCGATGAGAACCATGCACGCTCTATCGGGCTTAATCCGACCGCGCTCAAGATTATGTTTTTCACCCTGTTGTCTGCGTCCACGGTTGCTGCATTACAGACGGTCGGCGCGTTTCTCGTTATCTGTATGGTGGTGACACCCGGCGCGACAGCCTATTTGCTGACAGATCGCTTCCCTAGGCTTCTCATCATCGCAGTCGTCATTGGCGCGGTCACCAGTTTTGTTGGCGCTTATGCGAGCTATTTCCTTGATGGCGCGACCGGTGGCATTATCGTCGTTTTGCAGACAGCTATTTTCCTTGTTGCGTTCTTTCTGGCGCCCCGGCATGGAATGCTAGCGGCTTACCGACGAGCCACTAAAGCTTTGGCGGTGACGCGATGAACATCGTCGACATACTCATCTTACCCTTTCAGTTCGGTTTTATGGTCAATGCGTTGGTGATCTCAACGCTGGTCGCCGTGCCAATGGCGCTCCTATCCTGTTTTCTGGTGCTGAAAGGATGGTCGCTTATGGGGGATGCTATCAGCCATGCCGTTTTCCCAGGAGTGGTGATCGCTTATATCATTGGCATACCTTTTGCAATCGGCGCTTTCGCGGCTGGCATGTTTTGCGCTATCGCCACCGGTTTTCTTAAGGACAATAGCCGTATCAAGCAAGATACAGTCATGGGGATCGTCTTCTCCGGCATGTTTGGCCTAGGGTTGGTTCTTTATGTCAAAATTCAGTCGTCGGTTCATCTCGATCACATCCTATTTGGCGACATGCTCGGCGTTTCTTGGGGTGATATCGGCGAGGCCGCATTAATCGCAGTGGTAACGGCAGGGGTTATTGGCGTGAAATGGCGAGACTTTTTATTACATGCTTTTGATCCTGCGCAGGCAAGGGCTGTCGGGCTTAGCGTCAATTTTCTGCATTATGGTCTGCTGGCGCTTATATCGTTGACTATTGTCGGCGCTTTACAGGCCGTAGGCATTATCCTTTCCATCGCCATGTTGATTGCACCGGGCGCGATTGCCTTCCTGCTGACGAAGAAGTTCAATACCATGTTAATCCTGTCGGTGGTTATAGCTGTCCTCGGCTCTTTTGCTGGCGTTTATGTTTCGTTCTTTATCGATAGCGCGCCAGCGCCAACTATTGTGTTGCTATTAGCGATGGGCTTTGTGCTGGCTTTTATCTATGCGACACGTAAGGCTGCCCGATTAGAATCATCATCGCAGGCGGCGGTATGAGGCTTCGGCCCACTCAGCGGAGTGGTTGGGTGGGGCCGATGAGAGAAGACTTCTAATAGGTAAAGCGTAAAATACAGGCTGGCAGAATAGGGCAACTGTTCGACAGCGCAAGAATGTGCCAAAGGGCAAACTAATTATTCTGGTTTGGCAATGCTTTTTTCTTATCGCGCTGCACTAATGGTTTGACGTAGATTTCAAACCTGTGACTGACAATCGAAAAACCATATTGGCGGGCGATCTCTTCCTGCAGACGTTCAATCTCGTCGGAACGAAACTCAATCACATCCCCAGTCTCGACATTGATAAAGTGGTCATGATGCTCGTGATCCGAACTTTCGAAGCGAGCCGGGCCATTTCCAAACGTATGTCTTTCCAGAATACCCTTCTCTTCAAGCAACTTTAACGTTCGATAAACGGTCGCGATTGCAATACCTGGATCGATTTTTGTCACTCGGCGGTGCAATTCTATCGCATCAGGATGATCATCCGATTCCGCGAGCACTTTCATGATGACGCGTCGAGGCCCCGTCATCCGGAGGCCGTGCCCTTTACAAAGGGTAACTATATCTATATCCATCTGAGGCCCAATTGACTAAATAAACGCGTCCTACGAGAGAACGGCTCGAAATGGCTTCTTATATAAAGCTATCGCCGACAGCGCCATTATGTAGTGTATTCTATTTAAGCTAGTTGCGTCGCAATTGCAATATCAGTCTCAATCCTAGCATGCTAGTGCGCCCGGGCATATCAGCCGCGATTGTGGTTGTCTGGATTCTATCCTCTTGGTCTTTCTGACTCAGGTACTGAAGAGCGTTACCAAACAAAATCGTTACAATCCGAAATAAAGCGAAAGTGCGCATCTGTTGGTGTTGTTATACCAGACCAATACCTTGCGCGATGAATCGGTGATTCACTGGTTGCGCCGTTGGCCAAGCGCTGCCTGCGAGACGGCCCCAAAATGCAGACGCTTCTCGGGTAATAGCATGCGTGAAACCAACATAGATCTGAATATTCGTCTCAAGAAAAAGCAATATTTGCCTGTGCGTAATCTTACATTGCTGGCGACCAGGGCTTGGCACATTGTGCGTTAATTTTAATTTCGACATTCCGGGCCGTCAGACATACCGCGAGCTGTATTCGCTGGCGTGCTGGCCACTGCCGTTGATGTTCAGGAGGCGCAAGCGCCCCTTGGACTCGTAGCAATATCGGTCCCCTTGTCGAAAAACATACGAAACAGGGATGGATAGACCTGCTATGGAAGGGTCTGACGTGCCCACTGATTTTCACAACATGAGCAAAAAAGACCTGTGTGAATTGAACATCAGGCTGAGACCACTCAAGCCGAAATGCTGGAACGAGTACTGAGTAAAAAATTGTTTTGTTGAAGGTGGCTTTCTTTAACTTAATAACTCCCTGATTCATGGGCATGTCAACACAGCGGCGTGTTATACGATCACGTTATCAGCCGGCATTTTTAGCCGATAGCTGATGTATGAGATCTTATGTATAACAATCAGTTATGATGATTTTCTGTGTTTTCGCTACGCCAGATCTTGCCTCTCCTTGTACCGTGTGTTGACAATAACGAAACGAAACAGTATCGTTTTGTTATTGTTAATCTTACTGATGCTGTATGTAAATAATAATGTGACGAGTGGTACGAAGGTGCGCTACCGGTGAATGGATTTAATCCTGTATGAGTCGCTTTGACCAGGTGGATATTGCTCTCCCGTGAGGGATCTTTGGGATGCTGCTGTTTCGTTAAATATCAGTTGGTTAGATTAAAATTAAATGCGCGAGACCCGCTGATTGAGTGTTTGCTCAAACTGGTTCACAAAGAGTGTTCGGTCATTATGGCGCGAATGATGGATGTGTTTTTCTGGCTTAGGGGGCGATTCAAGATTGACGGTCCTCGGGCTTTCTTCTCATGTTAAATAAGGACGATGCAATGAAGCACCCCACCCATTCTTTCCTATTGACCAATTGTTCCGTATCTGCTGCATTGGCGATATTTGCAGTTTCGCTCTCCTGGGTGCCGATGGCAGCGGCACAAACTCATGAGCCCGACGGGGATGGATCTTCAACATGGGCATTAGGCGCGGGCGTCGCCGTTATTCAGAAGCCTTATCGTGATATTGATACTGATGTTCTTCCCTTGCCGCTATTTACTTACGAAAACAGATGGATCAGCGCTTCAGTTCCAAAGCTGGATTTAAAACTCCTTTCCAACGAATCCGTTACCCTGAGTCTGAGGGCCAGATACGCAGGCGATGGTTATGACGCGGATGACTCACCGTTCCTTGACGGCATGGATGATCGTAAGGGCAGTATATGGGCGGGGGGAGCAATGATGTGGAAGACGGGGATCGTCGATCTTTCTGCGGAAGTTCTCGGCGACGTTTCCGGTGATAGCAAGGGCTCTCGTGCAAAATTGCAGGCGGAGCGGCGCTTTTCCTACGGCGCTTTTGGCATAACGCCAAAGTTAGCCGTTGCTTGGGTGGATAGCAAATTCGTTGATTACTATTATGGCGTGAAGACATCAGAAGCGCGTCCAAACCGCAGTTTTTATGAGGGAGAATCCGCCACCAATGTCGAGGTGGGGGTGCGAATGGATTACACCCTGGCGCGTCGTCATACCGTGTTTCTTGATGCGAGTGCTACCCGGTTCGGCAGCGCCATCAAAGATAGCCCGTTAGTCGACAGTTCAAGCCAAACGATGGTCAGCGTCGGTTACCTTTATCGTTTCTAATCACACTTGATTTATCGCTTATGGCGAGCCGTCGCCGTGAGCTTCTCCTCTCCCTGAGATCGGTTGACACATGCACCCCGTCTATACAGGGTGCATGTGTGTGTGCTCCTTTCGCCCTATCAGACGGCGATAGATAATCAGCCGTCAATCGCCAAAATCGCCATAAATGCCTCACGTGGGATTTCACGTTTTGAAAAACCGATGTTGTGCTTCTTATTTTCGCGTTGCTCACGAATAAGCCGTTTTTTCTGCGATACGCTGCCCTGAAATCCTTGCGCCAGAACGCTTTTGCGCAAGGGCGGGATATCTTCCCGCGCGATAAAGCGGTTTTCCACTTTTGCCTGTACCGGCACCGGATACAGCTTGCGCGGGATGACGTATTTAAGTGTTTTAACGATTTCGGATGCTCGCGCCCAGGCTTTTTGTCGGGCAATGATAAAAGAAAAGGCATCCACCAGTTTGTTATCGAGATAAATATCGCAGCGCACCAGGTCGGCGCGGCGATAGCCTGAGAATTCGTAATCCAGCGTGGCGTAGCCCCGGGTGAGGGATTTCAATGTATCAAAAAAGCCGAATACCATCTCATTAAGCGGGATCTCCCACGTCAGACGCACGACGCCGCCGTCCTGGTAGTGCATATCTACAAATTCGCCGCGCCGGGAGGCGCAAAATTCCATCATGGCGCCCACATAAGTCTCCGGCGTATGAATGGTGCTGACGATATAAGGTTCTTCGACGTAATTCAGCACGTCTTCACCTGGAAAATGAGCCGGGTTATCGACGCTTAGGCATTGGCCGTTATGTAACCAGACGCGGTATTCAACGCTTGGTGCCGTGGCAATAACAGAGATGCCGTATTCCCGCTTCAGGCGCTCACGGACGATATCCATGTGCAGCATCCCCAGAAAGCCACAGCGGAAACCCGCGCCCAATGATGCGGAGACTTCCGGCTCAATGTGCAGCGCCGCATCATTGAGAGACAACTTATCCATGGCGTTGCGCAGTCCTTTCAGATCGTCATCGGCATCGGGATAAAGGCCGGAAAACACCATCGGTTTCATCTCCTGATAGCGGGAAACCGCTTCGGTTGCGGGATTTGCCGCCAGCGTCAGGGTATCGCCAACCCGGATCGCGCCTGCATCTTTAATTCCGGCGGCGATATACCCCACTTCTCCCGTATCCAGTTTTTTGCATGGCTGGCGCGCAGGCAAGAAAGCTCCGGTTTCCGTAACCTCGAAACGAACGCCGGATGACATGAAACAGAGGGCATCGCCAACGTTGATGCTGCCGTCCACGATACGCACATGCATGATGGCGCCGTGATAGGGATCGTAATGAGAGTCAAACACCAACGTCCGGAGCGGGGAGTGCGATTCGCCGCGCGGAGAAGGGAAATGCCGGGCGACGAATGCAAGCACGGCGGCGACGCCTTCTCCAGTTTTTGCCGATACCGGCAGCACGGTGCTGATATCCAGATCGGGAATGCCGGCCAGTTGCTGCATAACGCTATCAATGTCGGCCTGCGGACTGTCGATTTTATTCAGGACCGGCAGTAGGGTCAGCCCGTGGCGTCGCGCCAGATTGAGATGGGCGATGGTCTGAGCCTGAACGCCTTGCGTGGCATCAATCAGCAGTATTGCGCCTTCACAGGCGGCCAGACTGCGTGAAACTTCCGCTGAAAAATCAACGTGTCCCGGCGTATCCACCAGATTGAACTGATACTGGCGACCCTCATCGCACTGATAGCGCATACGCACCGTTTGCAGTTTGATGGTGATACCGCGCTCACGCTCAATATCCATTGAGTCGAGCAGCAGTTCCCGCATATCCCGCTGGGCCACGGTAGAGGTTAACTCAATAAAACGATCGGCAAGCGTGGATTTGCCGTGGTCGATATGGGCGATAATGCAAAAATTACGAATGGAGGAAAATGACATGGAAACAGCCTTTTACATCACTGTTTCGCTTATCAACCAGCGCGGTTAATCAAGCGAACAAGGGAAATCCCACTGAAGATTGATTCAGTGAACGCAAATCAAAACGATGTAAAAGTAGATAGCCGGGGCGAATGATAAAGCATTTCACTTTTGCCGCGCAAGCGCGCTGAAAAAGGGGGCTCGCCAAGGATTAGTCCGGCGTTTCGCCGTCGGGCTGACAGATGCCCGACGCGAGTTAGATGGCAGGCATGCTCTTTATTATTGTGTGATTCTGGATGACTCAAGGATACGCAGAGCCTGGATGCTGATATCAAGCATATTGTTTGCCGCCGCAGTGTCGTTGTTGTCGATAATTTCATTAAATTTTTTAAATTCGTAAAAGAGACGGTGTTTCCCCTGATTAAAGTCCAGCTCTTCTGATGCGCCATCATTCAGGTTTATTGTGAATTTCGTCATGCTATTGATCGGCGTTTCAATAACGATATTTCCTTTTGTACCCTGAATAGTATTGATTATCGGAGCTTTGCAATCTTTTGCACCAATGCTAGATACTTTAAAATCCGGATAATCAAGAGAAAGTATCCCGCTGGTATCCACACCCTTCTCAATATTTGCCGAGTAGCTAGATGTCTTCGGTGAACCGAAAAGTCCGATGATGGCGTGGATATTATAGATATTGAGATCCATCAAGGCACCGCCATATTTCTCTTTGTCGAATGCAGGGTGGATAATTCCTTTTTTGAAGTCGTCATAACGAGACGAATACTGGCTATAATTAAACTGAACAATTTTTATATCGCCAATGTCTTTGATTTTATTTTTAAGGCCAGCATAGGCGGGAAGATAGTGAATATTCATGGCTTCAAGAATGATTAGATTATTTTTCTTTGCCAGTTGATACAAGGAAGACAACTCGGTGATGTACGGAACAATGGGTTTTTCAATAATAATATGCTTACCTTTCTCGAGGGCTTTTTGGGCAAATGAAAAATGTAAATGATTCGGCAGTGCTATATACACGGCATCGCAGTCGCTTTCCAATAATAAATCATAATCTGTAAAAACGTTGCGAATGCCGTATGTTTGGCCCAATGCTTCGCCATTTTTCTGGGAGTGTGCGGTTGCAAGAATGGCTTCCAAAGTCAGGTCGTGCTCTTTGAGTACGGGTAAAAGTTCCTTGACTATCATACCAGTACCGACAATTGACAATTTCATATGTGATTCCTGTTATTTCTCAATATGGCCGTTTTGCCGTGGTCTCTTTTTACCCGAAGTTCGGCGTAGAGTAAATTTCAATGAGGCTTGGCTTGCGGCTGGACGTTCTCATCTACAGCAAAGAAGAATCAGCCCGACGCCGTCAATGTTCTCTTTTTCGGGCACCGAAGAACTGCCGATAGATATAGCCGATATGATTCAAAATATATTGTTTCCAATGTCGATGCTTTTTAGTTATTTATCAATCCGTCGAATTTAACTAAGCTTTTCTATTGATCTTCACACTATTGTGTCCGTGCATACGGCCGGATAACCTCTGCAAGGTAAAACGTTATGCGTTATTTCATCAAAATAGTCAGCGTTATGTTATTAATGGCTTCCGCCTGTTCTGCCCAAGCCGCCGATGCGGTAACGGTGCTTGGCCGGGATTTTTCTTTTCCGAATAAGATTGATGGATTGCCGCAAAAACTGTCGGACTTCAAGGGATTACAGGTAAACTCATTTACCACCAGTGACGGCGTCAAGCTGAGCTACTGGGAAGCGGGATCGGGCGAGCCCCTGATCTTTATTCCCGGGTGGTCGGGGAACGGGGCGGAGTATGTCAATATTATGTCTCTGCTCAGTAAGCAATATCACGTCTATGTGCTTGACCCGCGGAATCAGGGGTTGTCGCAACATGTGGAGTATGGTAACCGATTGTCGCGTTATAGCGCTGACCTTAAAGAGTTCATCGACCATATTGGCGCAAAATCCGTAAACCTTTGCGGCTGGTCGATGGGGGCATCGGTCATTTGGTCGTATATCGATCTTTTCGGGACAAAAAATATCAACAAGCTGGTTTTTATAGACGAACCGGTTTCTATCTACACCCATTCGGACTGGTCGGAAAAAGAGCGTCTGGAAGCTGGGGGTATGACGACCTCGCCGGAACGCATGATTGCGGCGTTTACCCAGGGCGCGGCAACCAATAACCAGATTGTGGATATGGCTGCAATGGAACGTCACGCGGCGATGGACTCGAAATATTTTCAGAATTCAGAGGCGCTTGCTCGTGAATTCATAAAAAACGATCCCAAATTTCTCTCGCTGGTGCTTTTTGACCATGCAACAAACGACTGGCGTGATGTGATCCGCCATAAAATTAATGTGCCGACCGCTATTTTCACTGGTGATTACAGCCATAACGTTCCCAGTCAGCAATGGATGCATTCCGTTATTCCGGGATCGGAATTGTTTGTCTACGCAAAAGAACAACAAGGGGATCACTTCCTGGCGTTCAAAAATCCGCTGCGTTTTACCCAGGATGTCGTGACTTTCCTTAAGAAAGCGAAGTGAAAAAGTGCTCATGGCGGGCGTAACGGAATCACGCCCGCCATGAGAGCCCCTGCGTTCGGTTCCCGGCGCCTAAGGTAGTCGGTGCGCCTTCCATTGGATCAGCCACCGGGTTTATTAAAAAGTCTGATTTCTACGGTCAGTGGCCGGTGTGTTACTTTCAACCAGTCGATGCCTTATCCCTTATAATCCATTCCCGTGGTGTCTATAGCGACGAAACACTGTCAGATTGCCGATCGCCAGGTTTTATCGTGACTGGTATCCCATATCTGAACAGGGATTGTGTCACCCTAAAAGTAATCGATTACATTTAATTAAACTGTTTTGTAATCGATTACTTTTACCTGGTGGGGCTGAAAATGATGTCAACAACGGGAAGTCGTGAAAGGCTGGGCGTAGCGCATCGGTTCATTGTGCCGCGGTTATCGCTGATGATGTTTCTGCAATTTTTTATTTGGGGAAGCTGGTCGGTAACGTTGGGGCTGGTGATGACGCAGCACAATATGTCGTTGCTGATTGGCGACGCGTTTTCCGCCGGACCGATAGCCTCTATCCTGTCGCCGTTTGTGCTGGGAATGCTGGTAGACCGCTTCTTCCCGTCGCAAAAAGTGATGGCGGTCATGCATGTGGCCGGGGCGGCCATTCTGTGGTTCGTGCCGCAGGCGCTCGTGAGCGAAAACGGTACGCTGCTGATCGCGCTGTTGTTCGGTTATACGCTTTGTTATATGCCGACGTTGGCATTAACCAACAATATCGCCTTCCACAGCCTGAAGGATATTGATAAAACCTTTCCGGTGGTACGAGTGTTCGGCACTATCGGCTGGATTGTCGCCGGGGTCTTTATCGGTGTGACCGGTATTTCCTCAACGGCGCATATTTTCTCATTGGCGGCGATATGTTCTATGGTGCTGGCGGTTTACAGCCTGACGCTACCGCATACGCCGGCACCGGCAAAAGGCTTGCCCGTGGCGCTGCGCGATCTGTTCTGTGCCGATGCGTTTGCGTTATTGAAAACCCGGCATTTCTTTATCTTCTCGCTATGCGCCACCCTGATTTCTATTCCTCTCGGTACCTACTATGCCTATACCGCCTCTTACCTTGCCGATGTAGGAGTACAAGACGTCAGTACCGCCATGTCTTTCGGCCAGATGTCTGAAATTTTCTTCATGCTGGTGATCCCGTTCTTGTTCAGACGGCTGGGTGTGAAATACATGCTGCTTATCGGGATGTTCGCCTGGTTTGTACGCTATGCGTTCTTTGCGTTGGGGGGGAGTGAAGAAGGTCGATGGCTGTTGTATCTCGGTATTCTGTTACATGGCGTCTGCTATGACTTCTTTTTCGTCGTCGGTTTTATCTACACCGATCGTGTGGCCGGGGAAAAAGTTAAGGGGCAGGCGCAGAGCATGATTGTCATGTTTACCTACGGGATAGGGATGTTGCTCGGTTCTCAGATTTCCGGCGCGCTGTACAACGCGTTAGTGGCCGGTCAGACGGTGCCGCAAGCGTGGGTGACGTTCTGGTGGATCCCGGCGGTTGCCGCAGCGGTTATCGCGTTTATTTTCCTCTTCTGGTTCAAATATGACGAGAAAGAGGGGCTTTGAGTCTTCGGAGGTGAAATGAAAACCATTAAAGGGCCGGGGATATTCCTGGCGCAGTTCATCGGGGAGCAATCCCCGTTTAATACTCTTGAGGGGCTGGCGGCATGGGCCGCTTCTCTGGGGTATAAGGCGATCCAGATCCCCTGTAATCATAAAACGATTTTCGATCTGGAACTGGCCGCCGCCAGTCAGGCCTATTGTGATGAAGTTAACGGCAAACTTGCGCAGTATGGCCTGGTCATTAGCGAACTGTCCACTCACCTGGAAGGGCAACTGATGGCGGTGCATCCGGCCTATAACGATGCGTTTGACGGCTTCGCGCCCGACGCGGTGCGGGGGGATAGCACCGCCCGCCAGACCTGGGCGGCCGGCATGCTGAAACGGGCGGCACAGGCCTCGGAACATTTGGGGTTACGGACGCACGCCACTTTTTCCGGCTCCCTGGCCTGGCCATATCTCTATCCCTGGCCGCCGCATAATCAGATGTTGCTCAGCGAAGCGTTCCATGAACTGGCGCGCCGCTGGCGGCCGGTGCTGGATTGCTTTGACGAACATGGGGTCGACGTTTGTTATGAAATTCATCCGTGTGAAGATTTGCATGATGGCGCGACCTTCGAGCGTTTCCTGGCGCTGGTGAATAATCACCCGCGCTGTAACATTCTGTTCGATCCCAGCCATCTCTACCTACAACACATGGATTATCTGGCGTTTATCGAACTTTATCACTCGCGCATCAAAGCATTTCACGTGAAAGATGCCGAATTCAGCGTCAACGGGCGTAGTGGTGCTTATGGCGGTTATCAATGCTGGTCAGACAGAGCCGGACGCTTTCGCTCGCCAGGCGATGGATGTATCGACTTTAAAGGCATTTTCAGCAGGCTGACGCAGCATGACTATGACGGTTGGGCGGTGCTGGAATGGGAGTGCTGCCTGAAAGACAGCGAAACCGGCGCGCGTGAAGGCAGTGAGTTTATTCGCAGACACATTATTCCTGTCTCCGATCATGCGTTCGATGAGTTCGCCGCGACAGGAGGAAATTGCGCCGACGTACATAGAATATTGGGTATTAAGCGGGGAGAAACGAATTATGATTAATGTCGGTATTATCGGCACCGGCTTTATTGGACCGGCGCATATTGAAGCTATTCGCCGTCTGGGATTCGTCAAGGTGGTTGCGCTCTGCGACACGCCGTTAGAGGCGGCGCGCGCAAAAGCGGCGCAGCTTGAGGTACCGCATGCGTATGGTGATGTGGACGCGTTGCTGGCGCATCCCGGCCTGGATGCAGTGCACAACTGTACGCCGAACCATCTGCATGCGGACATTAACCGTAAGATCCTCCGGGCCGGCAAGCATGTCTTTTCCGAGAAACCGCTTTGCATGACCGCGGATGAAGCAAGGGAATTGGTTCAAATGGCGGAGGACGCCGGCGTGGTGCATGGCGTCAGTTTCGTTTATCGCCAGTTCGCCATGGTCCGTCAGGCGGCCAGTATGTTGCGTCATGGGCAGGCTGGGCGTGTTTTCTCGGCACACGGCAGCTATTTGCAGGACTGGATGATGCTGGAGAGCGATTACAACTGGCGCGTCGAGGCGAATATCGGCGGCGCTTCGCGCGCGGTGGCGGATATCGGCTCTCACTGGTGCGATACGGTACAGTTTGTCACCGGGCGACGCATTACTGAAGTTATGGCGGATCTGTCCATCGTCTGGCCGACCCGGAAAGCCAGCGTTCAGGGCGGTTCGACTTTTACCGCACGTCAGGAAACCGCAGTCTATGAAGACCGGCCGGTTACCACGGAAGATATGGGGTTCGTGCTGTTTCGTTTTGATGATGGAAGTAAAGGATGTTTTCATGTTTCGCAGGTCAGCGCGGGCAGAAAAAATAGCCTGAGTTTTGAGGTGAATGGCAGCAAGGCGTCGGTGGCCTGGGATCAGGAAACGCCGCAGAAGCTCTGGGTGGGGCATCGCAGCCAGCCTAATCAATGGCTTTCTGACGATCCTAATCTGATGAATCCTGATGCGGCGCAGTGGGCGCACTTTCCTGGCGGCCATGTCGAAGGATGGCCTGATGCGTTTAAAAACATGATGTCGCAGTATTATTCCGCTATTCGCAACGGTGAAAAGCCGTCGCCGGATAGCCGTGGATTCGCCACTTTCCATGATGGTGCCAACGTGATGTTTATCATTGATGCGATCGTTAAAAGCTATCGGCAGCAGCGCTGGGTCAGCGTCGAGTCATGAGTGAATGTCCCGATGCTCAGGAAGGGCGTCGGGCTTTGATTCAGTCACCCGTTAAACTGTGATAGCCTCCCCCGATAAGTCGTTATTTCAGGGCATTTCATCGTTATGTCAATTCAGAAAATCGCCAGGCTTGCCGGGGTTTCAGTGGCGACGGTTTCCCGTGTGCTGAACGATATCGATACGGTAAAACCGAAAAACCGCGAACGCGTACTTCAGGTTATCAGCGAGAGTAATTATCAACCCAACTTACTGGCGCGCCAGCTCAGAACCGCCAAGAGTTCCATGATTTTGGTGATGGTGTCGAATATCTCCAATCCTTTCTGCGCCGACGTGGTGAAAGGCATTGAAGAAGAAGCGGAAAAAAACGGCTATCGCATTTTATTGTGTAATTCCGGCACGGATATCCAACGTTCCATATCTAGCCTGAAGCTACTCTCCGGCAAGATTGTCGATGGGATTATCACCATGGATGCGCTCTCGAAATTACCGGAATTAACCACCATGATCGATCGCATGCCCTGGGTTCAGTGCGCCGAATATGCCGAAGACGGCGACGTCTCCTGTGTCGGGATCGATGATATCGACGCTGCCGGATTCGTCATCCAACATCTGATCACGCGTGGACGCGGCCGTATCGCATTCATTAACCACGATCTGAGTTATAAATATGCACGATTGAGAGAGCAGGGTTATAAAACGGTGCTGGAACAACAAGGGCTAACCTACCGCGCCGTTGAGTACGCCAGCGATCTCACCTTCTACGCCGGCAAAAGGGCGATGGAGAATCTATTAAGGGCTGAAATACGTCCGGACGCCGTATTTACGGTTTCGGACACGTTGGCGGCGGGCGCGATGCGCGCGATTGAAGAGGCGGGATTATCCATCCCTGATGATGTGGCGATAGTGGGGTTTGACGGCACCGAACTCTCGGAGATGGTATCGCCGCAGCTAAGCACCGTTGCCCAGCCATCCGCCGACATCGGCCGCAAAGCCGTGGGGCTGCTGCTGAATAAAATCAATAATCCCGGTTCGCCGGCGGAACGGGTCGTTTTGGACTGGCGCTTTATTTCCCGGGCTAGCGTTTGAAGATGCGCCGCCCATCCGCTATTCATCGGCCGGATGACTGGAGCGATGCGGACCGGGAGAAAAAGCGGCGGATACACGACCAGAGGAATGGCAATTCCAACATCGACGGAGAACCGCCCGATCTGAGTGAAGGGATGCTGAAAGGCGTATCTCATGGATTGAGTCATTGGTCATTGCCCCGTCTAACCCATCCTATCGGTCCCGCTTCCACGACGCGCGCTTCTCTTCAATCTAAATCTTCGTCATCAGATTCGACGTTACTTCCCCGCTATCGAATGCCTGCCGCGCGGCTTCGACCTCGGGCAGATAGCTTCGGGTCCATGCGCACAGTGCCTCGATGGGGTCTTTAAGCGTTCGGCCCAGCGGCGTGATTTCGTATTCAACGGCAATGGGTGAAGCGGCGATCACCCGGCGAACAACAATACCATTGCGTTGCAGCCGCCTGAGGCTCTGCGCCAATGACTTTTGGGTAATGCCTTTCAGCTCGCGTTTGAGCTCGTTAAAGCGCAACGGTTTTTCGCACAGGGACGCGAGTATCAGAACGGACCATTTGTCCGCAATTTGCTCGAGCAGCAGACGATGAAGGCATTGAGTGGCGGAACAGTCTTCCCGTTTTTTCAGCATAGAGGTTTCCTCAGGGAAACCAGGTGGCGTCGAGGTACCTGATTGACGAGTAATATACATAATATACTATGAACGACGCCAACCTAACCGGAGAGTTAACCTATGACCTCATCCAAAACCGACGTCCTGTTCCAGCCTTTCCATTTAAATAATCTGGTGCTGAAGAACCGCATCGTGATGGCGCCCATGACTCGTTCATTTGCAGCTGACGGCGTGCCTGATGAAACAATTGCCGCCTACTACCAGCGTCGCGCCGAAGGTGATGTGGGCCTGATTCTCTCTGAAGGTACGGTGATAAACCGGCCTGCTTCACGTAATGACCCCAAAATCCCCTTCTTTTACGGTGAAAAAGCGCTGGCTGGCTGGAAACGCGTGATCGACCATGTTCACGCCGCCGGCGGCAAGATGGGGCCGCAGCTGTGGCACACGGGGTCAGTCGCCAGTTTTCTGACTGACTGGGTACCGGATGCCGAGGTGGAAAGCCCATCAGGGCTGATTGCTCCCGGCCAACCACGCGGTGTGGCAATGAGCGATGAAGCTATCGCCGACACTATCGCCGCCTTTGGTCAGGCGGCGGCCGAGGCCAAACGGCTGGGCTTTGACGTAGCGGAAATTCACGGTGCACACGGCTATCTGATCGATCAGTTTTTCTGGGCAGAAACCAACCGGCGCACCGACGGCTACGGCGGCGCAACGCTGAAACAGCGTTCTCGTTTTGCCGCCGAGGTAATCAAGGCCATGCGCAACGCGGTTGGCCCCGATTTTCCGCTTATTTTACGCGTCAGCCAGTGGAAGCAACAGGACTATACGGCGCGTCTCGCATCAACGCCTGATGCGATGGCAGACTGGCTGGTTCCGTTAGTTGACGCGGGTGTGGATATGCTTCACTGCTCACAGCGCCGTTTCTGGGAACCGGAGTTTCCAGATATCGACGGTGAAGGCGGGTTAAACTTTGCCGGTTGGGCGAAGAAACTGACCGGTGCCGCGACCATCAGCGTAGGATCCGTTGGCCTTTCCAGCGACTTCATGGGCGCCTTTGCCGGTGAGGGGGCCAAATCCGCCAGCCTCGACAATCTTATCGAGCGGCTGGAACGCAACGAGTTTGATCTGATCGCTGTCGGTCGCGCATTGCTGAGCGATCCAAGCTGGGCAATCAAAATCCGTAAGGGTAATCACGCAGCGCTGCAGGATTTTACCGCCGACGCGTTAAATACGCTGGTCTAGGACCCGATAACTCAGTAGCGCGATCTACAAAGCCCCTGTTCAGCGACTTCTGCATGGGGGCTGCGGTTCGCATGATGGATACGTCCGTTCCGGGCGGAAGCCATACAAGAGCGTATGAAAGTCGCTTTTCCAGATAGTCTCCATGGCCATCAGCATTGGCCGCTGAGCAATACGGCGCCGCAAAGTGGGGAGACAGTAGTGGTTATTTTTGAGGCAATGAATGTGGGAGGGCTAAACCTTTTACTCTGGAAATTTGCGCACATATGCACGCATAAAGACTTCTACCGCGCGTGAAACAATATCTGATATTTGTCCCTCGCTTAGCTGGACAATCACGTTGTATAAACCGGCTTCATTTATCTCTGATTCCAGTAAGCCGAAATAATGACAGGCGACAACGTGTGGATCCGAACTGTAAAAATAGCCTTTCTCAATTAATGGTTTGAAATATTGTTCAAGATGATAAACCACCCGGGCGGAACCTTGCTGATAAAATAACCGGCCAACGTCAGGGTTTGTTGAGGCGGCAATCATCATCCGTCGCACGGCAAGTGACTGCGGCGTATGAAAACTGGTCAGGATGTACTGCCCAAATTTGATAAGTGCATATTGGCAGTCTTCTGCACGATCGGGAAAATCCAGCGAATCTATCGCGTTTCCTGGTGGGCCGCTAAACTGCGGGGCATGTCCGCTGCGGTATAAAAAGTTGATTATTTCACCATCCTGTTCTTGCGATGCTTTGGTTATCAAGGCAGAAAACAACGACTCTTTCGAGTCAAAATAGCGGTATAGCGTAGATTTAGCGCTACCTGATCTTGCTGCTATTGCGTCCATGGTAGCGTGAGCAAAACCGGCGTCGAGAAAAACATCTCTTGCCGCAGTCAGGAAGGCGTTGCGAACGTTTTCTGTTTTGCTTCTGGACATTCATGCTCCGTCGAATTTCTGGTCGCAGATCAGTATAAGCACAATACCGAAACGTGGAGTGTCGTTTCAATGTTGTCAATCTACATTAACGATCGTGTTATTGATGAGTTTAGTCGCTGATGTCGCTTTGTCTGTTGATTTTGAATCCTATTTTCATGTCATGTTGCTTGTGCCTGTGATGTTTTTTATCAGCTTCAGTCGGCAGCTGTGGCTGTTAAATTGTGAAAAAAAACCACGCTGCCTGATTCGAGCCGGGCACCAACCCCGTCTCGCCTTTTAACACCCCTGTTCAAGTGATACGCCGGACAGGGTGAAATCGCCGACGGCGAGGCTGACCGCGGCGCCTGCGGAGAACATTTCGACGGCACAGAACAAGCCGAGAGAAAAAGGTAAGGTTCGAATCAGACTCATAAATTCCCCCGGTATGTTGATCTCATTACCTGAGCGACTGGCATGAAGCCAATCGCTAATCCGATATAAAACAACGGACGCTATGGGATGATAAACAGGGAGGTTCCGGCGGATAAAGCGTCATTTGAGTTAGGCTCTGCGAACGTTTTGTATGGAATAATCTCATGGGGGCGAACCGGGGACCCTGTCTCTTGGTACTTTTCGCCAGCGCAACGGGCTGCTATTGGATGGCCATTTCGGTCAGGATCCACTGGATAATGGAATTATGTTGCGGTTTCCAGCCCAATTCCCGACGGGCGCGTACCGCTCTGACTCTGCTATTGGAGCCTAATGAGAAGCGGGCTCGGCTTTGACCCCATACCTGCGCGGCTTTTTCTATTGACCAGCCTTCCGGTCCCTGAACGTCAAGGCGTTTCGCCAGCGCCGCCCCTAATTCAGCAAAGGATGTCTCTCCATTTTCTACAAAATAGAATGCGCCTGATGGCGCCTCTTCCAGCGCCAGCCGGTAAAGTTCGCAAAGGTCGTCGATATGGACATTCGACCAGATATTCACGCCTTTCCCAACAATGCGCATTACACCGCTCTCCCTGGCCTGATTCATGAGAAGCGGGATCTGTACGCTGCGGGTGCCTGGAAGCTTTCCTTCCCCGTAGATGAGGCTGTTGCATAGGACAATACCGCGTATTCCCTTTGCACCCAGTATTTTCTCATCAATCGCTCTTCGTGCCTGTTTTTACAATGTGACGAGCAGTGTGCTGTTCTCATCAAAGAGAGTATTACTGACCTTATTACCATCACTCATATCGGCAATGACACTGGTTCCGCTGGTATGGATGAGCGGTTTGCCACTTTCTCCAAGGGCCGCCAACAATGTTTCTACTGTTTTTAGATCGTCGCTGTCGGCGGCATTGATGACGGCATCGGCCTGCTGTGCCTCGCGGGTGAGCAACTCCCGGTCGCTCAGGTCGCCGATAACGGGTTCGATCCCTCTTTCCGTCAGCAGCCCAGCCTTCTCTGGATGACGAACCAGCCCTCGAATGCGGTGTCCGGCGGAGCTTAAATAGACTGACAGTGAGCCGCCGATATATCCTGTTGATCCAGTAATGAAAATTTTCACTTAGAGCCTCCTTTTTATCGGTGATCATATAAAACGACATGCACCAAGGCCGTTGTTTATGGTCAAACAACGGCTTGGATAGGTGAGGGAGGATATAGCAATTTTCAGCCTGGTTTTTTCAGCGTTTCGGAAAAGAGTTCTCCGGATATGGCCCAGTTGTCAGTCTTTACGTCATTAAAAATCACGTATACATATTGCGGATCGACATTGGCATGTTCGGCAATGGCGTCGGTGACGGCTTTGGCGATGGCCGGCTTGGCTTCGTCGCGGCCTTCGAACATCTGAATGTTAACGACTGGCATATTGGATCCCCTTAGAGAGCTTGAACAAGGTATTCGTCAGATCATTCTGACACTTTTAATCCTAGTGCTAACCGTCAGGTTGATAAAGGTGCAATAAGAACACGCTGAGTAGAGATAAATTCTACAATCAGGAAAAGGCATTCTTTGCAGAAAGGCGGACCAGCTCATCAATGATAAACCTCACTCCGGGTAAAAGGTGGCGTGAGCGAGGCCAGATGACATTCAGTTCCGTAGCCGATGGCGTGAGCTCAGGTAAAAACTTAACCAGCTTCCCTGTTTCAATGTAGGGCCGCAGCAAAGACTCAGGAAATTGCACGATCCCCGCACCCGCCACACAGGCTTCAATCATGGCGTCGCCATCGCTGATCTGGTGAAAAGGCGATGGATTGAATTTTACGTCCTTCCCATCGTTACCTTTAATCAGCCAGCCCAGCGGCTTACCACCGCGCCAGGCCATAATGCAGCGCTGTCGTTTCAACTCGTCAAGGGAACGCGGTATGCCATTCTGCGCCAGATACGCGGGAGAGGCGCACAGGATCAGGCGTTGCTCATTCAGCCGCCGCGCGATCAGATCCGTACTGTCCTTTAAAGGACCGAAACGAATCGCCAGATCGAAGCCCATATCCAACGGATCGATAATCTTGTCATTAAAGGTCAGCGTGAGTTTCAGATGCGGATAACGCCGGCACATATCCAGCAGGACAGGCAGCATGACGGAACGGCCAAACGCGGCGGGCATATCGATTCGCACCATGCCCGACGGTTCCGTGAGCTTCGAACGTAGGGCCTTTTCCGCCGACTGTAGGATATCCAGCGCGCTCTGGCAGCTTGCCAGATAAGTCTCGCCTTCGGTCGTGAGGCTGACTTTGCGTGTGGTGCGGTGAAAGAGTGGCGTTCCCAGGCTGCGCTCAAGACGGCTGATGCTTTTACCTATGGCGGATTTTGTTATGCCAAGCTGTTCCGCGGCTTCAGTGAAGCTCTGTGCGTTGGCGGCTGCGACGAAATGGACAATGCCGCGGAAAGATTCGGTCGAGTCAGAAACAGACATGTTACCAATACGCCTTTTGTCTTCAGTTCAGCGGAGGTCTTATTCTAGCCAAAACGGCATACCGCGGGCAGCGATAAATGAGGCCGCCCTCGCCGTCGAGAAGGCTGCATTGGGAGGTATCTCTGGCGTAAATCCCGAATCCGTTCATGAGTTCGCCGTCTCTTGCCCGAAATGTTCGGTTGCGAACTCAAGAAAACTTCGCAGTTTGGGGGTCACTCTTCTATCCGGCGCATACATCAAATGAAAGGGGCGGGTAGGTATGCTGTAATTGGGCAAAACGACAGTGAGCCTTCCAGATGCAATATGTGGAATAACCAATTCGGAAGGTTGTATGACTACGCCAAATCCGGCCAACGCCGCGCCGATTAAGGCTTCGCCGCTGTTCAGTTGAAGACGGCCGTTCACAGGGATCGAAACACTTCCCTCGCGGCCTTCAAAACGCCACATCGTTCGCAGTGATGTGTGGGTAAAGATCAGGCATTCATGCTTCAGTAAATCCTCTGGAACCTTCAATGGAGGAGCCGAAGCAAGATAGGATGGGGATGCACAGATAATAAGGCGATAGGGTGCCAGCGTTCTGGCCATTAAGCCGCTGTCCGCGAGTTCGCCGACTCGAAAAACCGCGTCGTATCCTTCATCAATCAGGTCAACCCACCGGTTGGTCAGCGTCAGCTCCACGGTGATGTCGGGATACTGATTGAGAAAAATCGGTAGTTTTTGCGTTAGCGCATTGATGCCGAACGTCACCGGCGCATTAATTTTGAGACGGCCCCGGGGCGTTATCCGCGCCTCTTCCGCGAAGGATTCGGCCGCATCGACTTCATCAAGGATAATTTTTGCCCGCGCGTAAAAGTGTTGGCCTGCTTCCGTCAGGCTGTGCTGACGAGTGGTTCTGTTCAGAAGACGCACACCCAAATGTTGTTCGAGTGCCGAAACGTGCTTTCCAACGAGCTGCGGCGACATGGTCAGCACATTGGCCGCTGCCGTAAAAGAGCCTAGTTCCACGGCCTTGACATAAACAGCCATACTGGTGAGACGGTCCATTGGAAACAACCTGTTTTGATTGGTGACGCATTACACTACTGCAAACACATAATGAGAGTCGATCTCCATCGGTTTTTCCCTTAATCCTGTTCGTGATTTCCTCAGGCGCGCTCCGGCGTGCAAGGACCGCCGGCCGCAAGCACATCCTCGGGTGAAGAACTGAAAAACGGCCTGCGTGAACCAGCTTCCCGCCGCGGGGGCCTCCGGGCGGTACACGGCGCCACCGTCTCTGGCGGCGCAGCCAGGAATGCGCGCATCACGGGGAGGTCTTTTACAGGGCGGTCCTTTACGGAAACGTCCTTTCGTAGCGGCCCTTGTCGAACCGGTCATGAATGTCGGGTGAGAACAGGACACCCGGTCCTGGCGTCGGGCGGGTATCGGCCTTGACCCCGAGTTCGACTTTCAGGATACGCCCCGCCACCGCCTGCAATTGCGCCGCCGACAGACGGGCGTGGGGGAGATCCGGCCGGCCGTATTGCCGCGGGGCCGTCGAGGCGGCACCGGTCATTCGACCGCCAAGCAGATTACTGACGCAACAGGCGCAGGCCGTTCGCCACCACCAGCAGGCTGGCTCCCACATCGGCGAAAACCGCCATCCACATGGTGCCCATACCTGCGAGAGTCAGGGTCAGAAACACTGCCTTGATGCCTATCGCCATCACAATATTCTGCACCAGGATGCGGTAAGTCCGCCGGGATAGCCGGACGAAGGCGGGGATTTTGCGCAAATCGTCATCCATCAACGCCACGTCGGCGGTTTCTATGGCGGTATCCGTGCCCATCGCCCCCATGGCGAAACCAATATCGGCGCGGGCCAGCGCTGGGGCATCATTGATGCCGTCGCCCACCATGCCTGTGGTGCCCCGAGCCGTGAAGGTCTCTACGGCGCGGAGTTTATCCTCCGGCAATTGGTCGCCGCGAGCCTCGTCTATGCCGACCTGATCGGCGATGGCGCTGGCCGTATGCGCGTTATCCCCGGTCAGCATGAGCGTGCCGACCCCCAGCGCGTGCAGTTGCTCTATCGCCTTCCGGCTGCTCTCTTTAACCGTATCCGCCACCGCGAACAGCCCGATCACCTGTATTGCGTTACTGAGCATCACCACGGTGTTTCCGCGCGCTTCCAGGCGGGCGAGCGTCTCCTGTACCGGGGGCGGACAGGCGAGGGTTTCTTCCGTCAGCCTTAGATTGCCCAGACTGTAGGCTTCGCCGTTGATGATCCCCCGCACACCGCGCCCCGGCAGCGCTTCAAAACGCGCCACGTCATACCGCTGCGCCTCTTTTGACGCCGCCGACAGGGCCTGCGACACCGGATGATCTGAATAATCCGCCAGGCTGACGGCCAATCTTCGGACATCTTTTTCCGGAACCCCCGCATAGGCCATCACCTCGGTTTGTACTGGCTTACCGTGCGTGATGGTGCCTGTTTTATCCAACAGCAGCCATTTCAGCTTGCGGCCTTCTTCCAGATAAACGCCTCCCTTAACCAGGATCCCCTTGCGGGCCGCCGCCGTCAGACCACTGACGATGGTCACCGGTGTGGAAATGACGAGTGCGCAGGGACAGGAGATAACCAACATGACCAGAGCCTTGTAGATCCATTCCTGCCAGGCGCCACCGATAATCAGCGGAGGCAGTAGGGCAACTACCGCCGCAATGGAAAACACTACCGGGGTGTATATGCGTGAAAATCGGTCCACAAAACGCTGCGTGGGGGCTTTCGCTCCCTGGGCTTCCTCCACCGCATGAATGATACGCGCCAGCGTGGTGTTGCCCGCCGCCGCCGTCACCCGGTACTCAAAACCGCCGGAGCCGTTGATCGTACCGGCGAAAACCCGGTCGCCTTCGTCCTTGTCTACCGGCAGACTCTCGCCGGTGATGGGGGCCTGATTAATCGTAGTGCGGCCCCTGACGATGATGCCGTCAAGGGCGACACGTTCGCCGGGCTTCACTCTGACCACGCTGTCGAGGGGGACGGCGTTCGCCTCGGTTTCTTTCCAGGAGCCATCCTGCTGCTGAACCATGGACGTTTCCGGCGTCAGCTTCATCAGGGAGCCAATCGCATTGCGCGCCCGGTCGAGAGACTTCGCCTCTATCAACTCCGCGAGGGTGAACAGCACCATCACCATCGCGGCTTCCGGCCACTGACCGATCGCCATCGCCCCGGTGACGGCGATGCTCATCAAGGCATTGATATTCAGGTTGCCGTTACGCAGTGCAATCCATCCCTTTTTGTAGGTGGTCAGCCCACAGGCCGCGACCGCCGCCAGCGCCAGGGCGGCTTCAAGCCATTCCGGCATGCCCATCCAGTGCATCGTCTCCGCCGCGACGGCCGCCGCACCGGCCAGCGCCAGCGGCCACCCGGGTTTTTCCTTTTTCTCGGTGACGGTTGGCCGATCGCCGCCGTTGGTCAGTTCGGGTTCAAAACCCAGAGAGCGGATAGAATCAAGAACCGTCGCCAGAGCATCCGGGGCATGAACCACCGTCAGCACGCGCTGCATCAGATTAAAATCCAGAGCCTTAACGGCCGGCATGCCGCTCAGCTTGTTACGGATCATGTTTTCTTCAACCGGACAGTCCATCTGCATGATGCGGATACGGGTACGCGTGCCGTCCGCGCTGGCCGGAAGCGTCTGCGCTTTATCCTCTGCGAGGGGACCCGCCGCGCAGCAGCCACAGCCGATACCGTCCGTCGGAGCGCCGCGTTGATCGCCGCCGCTGACGGCCATGATTTTGATGCCGGTCAGGGCGTCGGGGCGCTGAGTCAGTAATACGCCGGTATTTTTCGCGGCGGAGGATTTTCCGGGAACGGCGGCTCCGCCTTGGTGATGACTGCTGCGGTCACTCATGTTTTTATCCTGTTCGTCACTTATACTGGCATTAAAGACCCTGAAGCAGCTTCAGGGTCAAGCCCGGGGAGGGGAGCGATGAAAATTGGCGAACTGGCGCGACAGGCCGGATGTCCGGTAGAAACGGTGCGCTACTATGAGCGCGAAGGGCTGTTGCAGGCCGCGTTACGGGATCCGTCCAATAACTACCGTTATTACAATGTGTTACACCTGGAAAGACTGATGTTTATCCGCCGTTGCCGGGCGCTGGACATGACCCACGAGGAAATCCGGGTTCTGCTTCAGGCCCGCAGCCAGCCTGACGCCGACTGTGGAACGGTCAATGCCCTGATAAATGAGCACCTTCATCATGTGCAAGACCGGATTCGCGAGCTGAACATGCTGGAAAAGCAGTTGAGCGAGCTTAAGAGCCTCTGCAATGTCAGCCGGGCGACGCGGGACTGCGGGATTTTACGTGAGCTGCAACAGAGCGAGGAGCCGGAGGATGTCCTGCCGGTGATTACCCCGGGCCACCTGGCTGGCAGCCATTCGCATTGACTCCCGCACACGAAGTCTGCCGAGAGCGGATGAACGCCGTCGACAGTGGGATATCCCGGTCATTAAAACGATCAACGCCTGGCAAGGTTACCCATTGCCAGGCGTGGGATGTTGCCAAGTCCGCTTGAGAACAGCATAGACAGATACGTGAGACGGGCAAACAAGCCCGTCAGGCGGGATTAGATCAGCGCAGGCTCAATCATGATGGGGTCGTATTTGGCCACATGGTGTTTGTGAACCGGCGTTTCCAGAATAACCTGCGCCCGATGGTCCAGCCCGTTTGACGACAGTTTGTCATGCCGCGCCAGCACCACTTCCAATGCGGTGACGAAATGTTCGTAATAGCGCCAGTCGTCCTGCGTAAAACCGGGATTGGCGGCCTCCCACTGTTTTATGGTTTCCGTCAGGGCTTCCTGAAACTCCGACCATGCGAACTCGCCGGCCTCGCAGGCCGCGACGGCGACGGCAAAGGCGCGCAGCTCCCAGGGTTTATTGAAGGGGGCCTGTCCCTTGCGATGATTTAGCGCGGTGGCCAGTTCGTTGTTATTCGTGCTGATGTTAGGGGTCATTAGACGCCTCCGATGTGGTTAGACCGCGGTAGCCGGGCCAGTCCCGATCAGGGAGTCGCGGGTCACCAGAGCCGCCAACTGCTCCTCGGTCATGCCTTCGGTGTTCGCCGGGCGCAAGGGCAGAACCCAGTAACGGATCTCCGAGTTGGAATCCCACACACGTATTTCCGTCGAAGGAGGAAGTTCGAAGTGGAAATCCTCGCTCAGCACTTTGCGCGGCTCCCGCACGATCCTTGAGCGGTAGGGCATGGATTTATACCAGTTCGGCGGCATACCGAGCACAGGCCAGGGGTAGCAGGAACATAAGGTACAGACGATAACGTGGTGTACGGTATCGGTGCACTCAAGCGCAATCATGTGCTCGCCCTGCAGACCGCCAACACCCAGTTCTTGACAGGCTTTGGTCGCATCAGCCAGCAGGCGCTGTTTAAAGGCGGGATCGGTCCAGGCTTTCGCCACCACTTTCGCGCCAAGGTGGGGGCCAATCTCATTTTCATAAAGATCGGCAAATTTATTCACCCCGTCCTCGGACATCAGGCCTTTTTCAATCAGGATGGATTCAATCGCCTTGACCCGGGCGGCGATCTCTTCCTCCGTTTTCTGGGTGTGGGCCAGACTCACTCGTGTCATAACGTCAACTCCTTATTTAGCCAAAGTGATATAGGGTTCCCAGGCATCGGTACAGACGACGCCGTTCGGCTCGGCCGCCTCTTCGCCATAAAGCTCCGCATTGGTAAAACGCAGGGTATAGAGGTGTTCTGAGGTTTCAGGCAGCCCGTTACCCGTGGTGTCCGGATAGACGTGCGCCCCGTGATACATAATGATTTCACCGGTTCGCCCACGGACATAGCCCGCCCGGCGAGTATGATGCTTCGGCACGCTGGCATCGACCGTCACGCGGTCGCCCACCTTGAATTTGGGTTGGGAATCCAACTGGCGTGAGGTCGAAAAACCATTGCGGACTGCCCATTCAGCGAAGTTGACCAGCTCCGGGTCTTTGTTAGGCGGCAACGGCACCTGGGGGTAATGAAGATAATATTCGGTACGTTTTTCAAGTTCTTCCTGGGTCCAGTAACCTTTCTTCTCGCCGATTTGCTCGGTCGCTTCTACCCAATGCTCGTAATAGAAGGCCGTGAGGTAATGGAGAGGATGAAGTTTTTCAAGATGGCAGCGGAACTCGTCAAGCCCAAACATGCCGGCGCGCGCCGCGAAAGGAAACATCGCATAGGCAGCCTTTTCCCATTCGGCATGGTAAGCCGGTTCCCATTGGGTCGGGCCGACCGGGCCCATACCGTCCATCCCGCCAACGTCATGTATTCCGTTCATATAACCCCCTTAGATCGCATCGGGATTCGGATTTGACTGGCGGCCACCCCGGAAATGGCCATCCAGCGGCGGGGTCATCCCGCCAAAACGTGTCGAAAGTCGTCTACCCTCAGGCTAGCTCAGCCCGCCGGAAAACGACCACAAAGGACCATAAATAACAAGATAGGTCGTAAACCTCCGGCATGCTTTGCTGTGCCGGACACGGGGTTGGCTGACAGAGACAAGTTCGCCGCGCGGCGCAAGCCAACGCCCTGTGCCTCCGTCGGACGCTGCTGTTTCGCCCGGCGGTCCATCATAGCGCAGGCGCCCTGAATCGCAGCAGGGCGGCGCCGTCGAACGGATCGACCAGATAGTGGGCATGCACGCCGAATGTACTGAGCAGCAGCTGCGGCGTCAGAACTTCGCTCGGTGGCCCCAGCGCGATCAGCCGTCCCCGATCCAGCACCGCCAGACGATCGCACAGCAGGGCATGGTTGAGATCGTGCAGGGCCACCAGCGTGGTGACCGGTAAGTGGCGGACCAGCGCCAGAATGGCCAACTGATGCTGAATATCCAGATGATTGCCCGGCTCATCCAGCAGCAAAATTTGTGGACGTTGGGCCAGCGCCTTGGCCAGATGCACCCGCTGGCGCTCGCCTCCCGATAGGCTGTGCCAGCGCCGGGCACTGAGGTGGGCGGCGCCGACATCATGCAGCGCCTGGCGGACAATGGTTTCCTCTTGCGCCGACCAAGGGCTTAATGCCGACAACCATGGCGTCCGGCCCAGCGCAACGACGTCGAAGACGCTGATGACGTCCTCGGTGTCGGCCTGTTGTTCGACCATGGCAATTTGGCGGGCGCGGCTCCAGCGTGGCCAATCCCGCAGGTCTTTGCCTCCGAGCTGGACGGCTCCGCTGTCAGGCTTTCGCAAACCGCTCAGCAGCTTGAGCAAGGTGGATTTACCCGAACCGTTGGGGCCGATGATGCCGAACGTTTCTTCATGGTGTATCGCCAGCGCGATATCCTGCAACAAGACATGGCCGCCTTGTTGGTAACTCAGATTGGCGCAGCTGAGCACAACCGGATGAGGTGGCAAGGGAACGGCGGTCATCGCATTCTCCTTCTGTCGAGCAAGATCAGGGCAAATACCGGAGCGCCGACCAGCGCGGTGATCACCCCGACGGGGATCACCTGGCCGACGATCAGCGTGCGGGAAAGGATGTCGGCCGCGATCAGAAATAGTGCGCCGCTTAACGCGCTTAACGGCAACAGACGGGCATGCCGGGTGCCGGACAGCAGACGAACGGCGTGGGGAATGACGAGCCCGACGAAACCGATGGAGCCGACGATCGACACCATAATGGCGGTCACCAGCGCTGCACTGCTGATCAACAGCAGCTGTATCCGCCGGATGGGGATGCCAAGCCCCGCGGCCGAATCGACGCCGAAGGTGAAGGCATCCAACGCTCTGCGGTGCCACAAACAAACCATCAGCCCCAGCAAGGATATCGGAACCGCCAGCCAGACCGAAGACCAGCGAACGCCGCTGAGGCTGCCCAACATCCAGAACATAATGCCGCGCGCCTGTTCAGAGTTGGCCGACTTGGTGATTAAAAATGCGGTCAGCGCATTGAACAGTTGCGAGCCGGCGATACCCGCCAGAATGATTTGCGTCGCCGGGGCCGAAGCGCCGCCGGCCCGGGCCAGCAGAGTGACGAGCACAAAGGCGGCGATAGCCCCCACAAAGGCCCCGCCGGAGAGGGTGAGCACGCCAGCGCCCAATCCGAAGAGCGCGACGAGTACGGCACCGGTCGACGCGCCGGCGGAGATGCCAAGCAGATAGGGATCGGCCAGCGGATTGCGCAGGAGTGATTGCAGTATCACGCCGCAGGTCGCCAGGCCCGCGCCGCAGGCGCCGGCGACCAGGGCGCGGGGCAGGCGGTAATTCCAGATAATCCCTTCGTCGATGGGATCCAGTATGTAGCCTGCCGACCACAGTTTATTGACTATCGCCTGTACGACGACGGTGAGCTTTATCGATGTTTCGCCGATGGCAACGCCCAGTAAAATCGCGGCGATAAGCGCCAGGCAAGCGATGAGACTGACCAGCCATTTTCTTGTCATTTGGACAAATCCGCGTTTTTAGCGATGGTGGAAGCGATCGTTTCCAGGCCGCTGAACATTCTCAGGCTGGCATGCATCGCTTCGGCGTCCAGGATAATGATGCGGTTATTCTTGACCGCCGCCATATTGCGAGTGACCGGGTCGTGTTGCAGAAACGCCAGTTTTTTCTGGTGGTCGTCTGCCGGGAAACGGCGGCGATCCATCCGGGCAATGATAATAAAAGTCGGGTTGGCCTTGGCGATGGTTTCCCAGCCGACGGCAGGCCACTCTTCGTCAGACTCGACGATATTGCGTATGCCCAGCGTGTTGAGCATGAAATCGGGCACGCCTTTGCGGCCCGCGACAAAAGGATCGCTTTTGAGATCGCTGCTGGAAAACCAGAAGAGCGCGCTGGCGTGGGAGAGATCCTGCCGCTGCGTCACGGCTCTGGCGTTGGCCAGCCGGGCCTGCAGTTCTTCATTCAGCTGTTTGCCGCGCGGCTGCACATCGAATATCGCCGCCAATTGGCTGATGCTTTTATACAGACTCTCAATTCGGAAGGTTTCCTGGCGCGTGCCGTCGGCGCCTATCAAATTATTTTTACCTTCGCAATCGGCGGGCATCACGTAGGTGGGAATATTTAACTCGTCAAATTGCTGACGGCTGCCCACCACGCCTTGCGGGCCAACCATCATTTCAAACTGTGAGACCACCAGCTGCGGCCGTTTGCTTATGACGGTCTCAAAACCTGGCGCGTTATCAGCCAGCCGCTCAACCTTGTCGTTCTGCGCCTGGTATTGCGGCAACACGTTGTTAAACCACAGCGACGTTCCTACTAATTTGTCGCCCAGTCCCAGGGCATACAACATCTCGCTTCCCGTCTGGCCAATGGTCACCACTTTTGTAGGCGCGCGCTGAAAGGTCAGCGTGCTGCCGCAGTTCTGCAACGTCAGCGGAAACTGTGCGGCCGCGGCCTGTGCGCTGCATGACACCATCGCGCAGGCCAGCAGCAGCGATCGCCGGTAGCAGCCCCGCACGGGATGCCGGCGGCGGGTGAAATGGGAGAAGGAGAAAGGCAATGCATTGAAAAGATAAGAAAATTTATGCGGCATGATATCTCCATAGCGTCAGTGCTTATGTAACCCGCGGCAGGTACTGTAGGGATCCGGGTATACGCATTTGCTACCCGGCCGTGCGAAAGGCGTCGCGCGGTCGGGTCGCTGAATTCGGCGTGGCATGGATAGCAGAATCAACCCCGTCGTCCATGCTACCGCGGTTTAGAACTTGCGCCAGTCTCCCGCCGCTTCAAACGCCGACGCTGCCTGGTAAAGCATGCCTTCGCCATAGTGACGACCAATCAGCATGAGCCCCACCGGCAAACCATCGACCAGCCCACAGGGAACCGAGAAGGCCGGATGGCCGGTAATGTCCTGCGCCGCGGTATTGCCGAGCATTTCAAATGCCCGCGATATGTATTGAGTTACGGAACAGTCTTCCTCAGGCAGAGGTTGCGCGGTGATAGGAACGGTCGGCATCACCAACAGATCATAGTTCGCCAGCTCGCGGTCATAGCCCGCACGGGCTCTGCGCGCGATGTTCTGTGCCTTGGCATAGTAGCGGCCGTTGTAGCGCTCCAGTCCATACTGTCCGACGAACATACAGATTTTGAGTGAGGCGGACAGCGCTTCGGCCTGGGAACGCCATTGTGCCTGTTTATCCAGCAGCGTCACGTCATACTGACCTTTCCAGTTAAATCCCATGCCGTTCCCGTGCATCATCTGCATGGTCAGTCCTTCACAGCCGATCGGCGTCCAGAGCGCGCCCGCCAGCGCATGTTCAGGGAGCGATATTTCATCGACCGTGGCGCCCAGACGTTCAAAACGAGCAATGGCTTCTCGGACTTTGTCCGCGACGCGCGGATCCTGATTGGCGAGCTGGAACCCTTCGGTCACAATACCGATCTTCAGGCCGTCCACGCCGCGATCCAGAAACTCGGTATAGGATTGCACCACGGGTGCATACTGACGCGGATCCAACCCGTCGGCGCCGGCGATCGCTTCCAGCATCAATGCGTTATCGCGGACATTGGCGGTAATCGGGCCGGCATGATCCACCGTGGCCTCGATTGGCATAATACCGGTATAAGGCACCAAACCATGGGTGGGTTTCAGGCCATAAGTGCCGCAGAATGCCGACGGGATGCGAATGGAGCCGCCCTGATCGCACCCTATGGCCATGTCGACCTCACCCGAGGCCACCAGCGCGGCGCTACCGGAGGAAGAGCCGCCGGCGGCGTAGCCGCGACGGTTGGGGTTGTGCACCGGCGCCGGATGGGAAGTATGGCTGCCGCCGGAAAGACAGAAGTGCTCGCAGGTGGCTTTACCGCTGATCGTGGCGCCGGCATCCAGAAGACGGGTGACGATGGTGGCGTCGTAAGAAGGAACGAACCCCTCAAGCGTAGTGGAGCCATTCATCATCGGTACGCCGGCCAGGGAGACGTTATCCTTGAGCACGACGGTGCGGCCAGCCAGTTTGCCTGCGCCTGCGCCTTTCACTTCGGTTTTGTAGTACCAGGCATTCAGCGGGTTTTCCGCACCCTCGGGGCGATAACCGGCCTCGCGCGGATAACGCGTCTCGGGGATATCATCAGGCAATTCGTCAACCAGATCATAGGCGTCAAAATTGGCTTGCATCAGCGCCAGGTATTCACTCGCCAGTTCCGGTGTCAGTTGGATGTGCAGGCGGTCGGCGATTTCTTGCAGTTGTTCGGGCGTGGGACGTTCAATAGCCATGTTATTTCCTTCATGAATGCGGCGTTTCATCAATAGTTCGACGAATTCGCCCTATAAATAGATTGATAACGGGGTGATCAGCTCCCAGATTGCGCGTCGCGCATCATCCCGGTTTGTACATGACAGTTGATGTATTCGAACATCTGATGGCGTGCATCGGAGACGGACACTTCGTGATAAAGCCGTAGTTTTTGCAGGCCGGTGACGACGCGGAAAAACGTGGTGAATATGCGCAGGTGGGTGGGATGGGATTCCGCCCATCGCTCCAACTTGTCGAGCGAGCGCCAGTGGCCGATATCGTAGGCGATATCCAGCAGATTGCCGTCTAGATCGATGTTGCGCACGAAACGGTTGCTGTAGCAGCCCAGCGCCTGCCCCTCGTCGCGAAGAAAATCCATGCCGTCCTGCAAGGGGGGCAGCATCTGCTTAAAGTACAGCTCGCGTTCTTCTTCTCCAGCGTCGACCCAGTCCTGACCGGAACGGATCAGCGCGATATTGTCATGGCCCTGCACTACGACGCGGCCGCCTTTGGCGGGGTCGCCGGACAGAATGCGCAACTCGCTCGAAGGTTGCATCCAGTCGGTTTGCGAGAGAGGGATACGATCGCGCACCGATCCCCAATAGCCGTGCTCCTGCACCTCGTCGCTGATGTTATCCATGATGGCGCCGACGCCAGGTAGATCTTCTTTGAACGCATACAGAGTTTCGAACTGGTCGGCGCGCGGCGCGATGATCTCGCGAAAATAGCCCAGCCCTTCGTTTAACCGTGCGTCATCGGCCCACCAGCCGGCGATCGACGGAGAACGCAGCCAGCGGCAGTATGCCGCCGGATCGCGCCAGTAGCCGACAACGATGAAATTGCCATAGCCCTGGGCGTCGACATGGTAGGTCATGTCGTGATTTCCCGGGCCGTCGTCGACGCTAAAACTTGCAACGATGTGGCGCATCGCCTTCAGGGCCGCATCACGCTGCTCTTCAAGGAACTGCACGCCCAGATAGGCCATGACCACCTGTGTGAGGCTTTCATCAGCGCGGCCTGCGAACATGGGAAACGGGGGCTGATAGTCATCATGAACTCGGCGGGACAATGTCCGGGGACACATCAAATGTTTGTCGATTGCGGATTCCATAAGGGCTCCTGATTGATGTTCGATAGTCGGTTTGCCGAAGAGATCAGACAGGTATGACCGGTCGCCGCCGGCGTACTCGGCCGCTCTCCGACCTGGTTAATACTATGTAGGCAGACGATTTGGGATGCTTGTTTCACCGGGACATCTGTTTTGCTCAAAAGGACAACCGTACCCTGATTCGTTACTCGGGAGGGCGTTACCCTGGCGTAACGCGAGTGTGTACGGCGTGCGGTGCTTTTCTCGGTAATGGCGGCAGGTATAGAAGTCCGGGCGGACGTCGTTTTTTGGCGCGCAACGCCGGTTCATTAACGTCTGTGCCGGTGTTGTGCGCACGTACCTTAGCTGACGCCCAGCAGGTGACGATCTGACGATTGACGCTGTGGGCCGAACGTCCCGGGTCTGCCGACCCGGTCAACGTTAAAACAGTTTCATGATACGCAGCGTGGTGCTGAAATCGGTTTGGAACCCGCCGTCTACGCTGATGTCGCGCTGAACCAGCCACTGCACCTGCAGATCGGGCCGTACAAATTTCGCCGTTTGCAAACGCACCTGTTGTGAGCGCGTGGCGGCGCCGTTCGCCGAACCGTCCAGATATTGGGCTCCGCCCCAGTTTTTGGCGTAACCGACGGCGAAGGTCCAGGTTTTTTCCTGAGGAGGAATATAGGACAGCCATAATTGCGCCTGATAGCTGTTGTCCTGTGAAAGCGTGCCGTTACCCCGGCTGACGGCGTCGTCATTGTCGCCATACCAGGTGGTATCGAATGATGCCTGCGCGATAAAGTTATCGCCAAGCCGCTGGGTTCCGCCCACCTGTAAATCAAACTTCCAGCGGTTTTCGCCTATGTTCAGCGTCTCCCCGGCATCGTAATTGCCCATAGGGAGATAGAGATAAGGCACAATGGCGAAGGTGGTCCCGGAAGTCGAATTATTGACCAGCCAAAGGGGCGCGGTGAGGATCGGATCGCCCAGTCCGGATGTTGAACTCAGTTCCGTGCCGGCCAGCTTGCCGTCGTAGAATCGTCCATAGGGTAATAATACCTGCGGCGCTAGGGTGAATCCGCCGACGTCCATATAATGGACATAACGGAAAATACCAATCATTGAATTCAGCCGGGTATCATCTTTAATATAATTGCCGTCGACGGGTTTATAAGTGTCGCGATGGGCATAGGTGAAATAGGAAAGAAAAGCGTCGGTGCCCGCTGGTGCAGGAACTAAATCCAGTGAATCCAAATCCACCGCCTGGGCGGATTGAAAAAATAACATTGCAGCCAAAGGAATAACATACCGTCGACGCCTGCGAGTAGTTCGCATCACCGCGCCGAGACCTCCTCTTTTCATCGTCTCAGGATCGCGGTTAGGATATTGCAGACGATTATCTTTGACTGATTTCATGATTAACCCCCACGTTTAAAATGGAATAATGACTGCGGTCTGTGAGTGATTTCAGACCATAAGATGTGGTTATTTATTTCGTCCTGCCGGCCTGTTGATGAAGGCACCGACGCCATCAATGGTGGAGTAGAAAATCGATTCCGCTCCTGATGGACACTTTTAACCCGAGAGTGCTATTACCGCCATGGCTCAAATGGACAAGGGATGTACTCAAAAGGACAGTTTGCGCAGGGGGAGGAAATCCGGTGAAAAAGGTCGTATATCTCGTTGAATTCAGCGTCGGCGGAATAAAAAAAACGACAGCGCCCGTACAGGACGCTGCCGCTATGAAGCGGGGCGATAAGACTCAGGACAGGACGATTTCCTGTTTCAACAATGAACTTGGCGCATAACCGAATGCCTGGCGAAATGCCCGGCTGAAGTGAGAGAGATCCTTGAAACCGTACTCCATGGCGACCTGAGATACGCTGCGCGCGCGTTTATCCTGCAGCGCATGGCGACAGGCCAACAGCCGTTCTTGCCATACCAGGGCCATGGGCGTTTTTTGCCGGGCGGAGAACGCACGCACCACGGTGCGAGGGGATACGTAGTGCGCTTTCGCGATCATATCCAGCGACAGCGCATCATCCTGTAAATGGTCGCGGATATATTGCACAATTTTTTCATACAGGTTGTCATAACGGTCGCCCGCGTTTTCGTTATCCGCGACTTGCAGACTAAAGACCAACATGTCCAACATCATGTCGAAATACCTGATAGCCATGTCGTCATGGGTCATCAGCAGTGAATTTGAACTGGCTTGCAGCAGCATCTCCCGCAGCGGCGTCATGCCTGGCCGGCTGGCATCCAGCGAGATGGCGGTGAATTTTTCTACGTTAGGGATGCGTCGCATTAACAGCTGGCGGGGAATACGCAAAATATGCAACGCTTGTGAGTCGATGTTGAACGTGAATTCTTTAGCTGAGTCGTACAGCACCATACTGCCCGCTGGCAGCACGGCTTGCCGGCCACTTTGTTCGAACCAGGCCTGCCCCTGCTGCACCAGCCCCAGCCAAAGATCGTCATTGGGGCCGCTACGCAGGTCTTGTGCTCCCCGTTTCCAGTGATGTGCCGGCGCATTGAGCGTAGCAAGCGATAGGGACTTAATTGCCCGGAATTGCATAGATGCCACAAAACCGCTCTCGGAGAGCGGCCGATTCGTTGCCTTCAGGCAATGGCGACAAACGACCTCAGTCCAGTATTCAAAACGCTGCTTGTCAGCCATATTCTCAGTTGAATACACGATGGACATATTCTTGTCCTCCACAACACTTTTTAAGGAAATGGTGTCTTACACCGCTATCAGCATTTGCTTCCAGACAACAGGGGACATGCAAAAATCACGCCAACTAGTTTGTTTCTGATGGCCGGAAAGAACAGACTAAAAAACAATTGCCTGTATAAATTTGGAGTGCAGGAATACGGATTAAGCATGCATTGCCACAGTTTTTTTCATGTCTATTGCGGTGCAACTGCACTGCGTTGCATGGCAACGGTGGCAGCGCTGCGGGGGAGTTACGGCCATTGCTATGAGTACTACCGTGAGGGGGACGTTTTTTTCGACTCTAAGAGACCTGCGGCGACCAGGAAGTCTTTAATATGAACCCTCTACACAAGTCGAAAGCCATTTTGGCGCTTACCAATATATTGCCTGATGTGCGCGTAGCGACTCTCCTGAATATCTCGGTCCAGCACGCTGAAAAGTGAGGGGGTGGGATAACGACCTCTCGTTTTTCCTGTTGTCCTCTTTTAACGTTATTCGGTCTCCGGCCGTGTCTGTGAGGTTAAAACTCGCCTATTCGGATCGCCATCAAAAACACCATCGCATCAAAAATAATAATTTCAACCCCCTCTTGGGCACGGCGATGAAATAGTTAAATTCATCGTTTTTTATATTTATTAGAGTCACCGGTTTCTTTAATTCGCTGAGCGGTGAGATATGTTTTATAAACTCACATGACCGTTGTGGAACCAATAAAATCCATGCTGCTCGTAGCATAAATAAATATTAAATATATATTATAAACAATAATTTTTATTGAGTTTGGTGGTTGAATTTATTTTTAAGAGACTTAATAAATTGTTTGTTTGAATTAAATTTGGTTATCTCTAAATAACCAATAGTAACATTAATTGGTATTGGTGAGTATTTTTTACATTCCTATGATTTTATTAAAAAAGTATTTACCATAACGCTTTCAGTATATTCCTGAGTCCTGTCGGTTTTTTTATCTGACTAAATGTTTTTTTGTTTTTATTTCAAGTGGTTAAATGTGTATTTCCATGTGATTGACATCATTGGCAAATACAAAAAGGTGTTCTCATTTCTCGAAAAAAATAAAAATTGATTTGTGCTTTAACTTGGCTAAAATTAGTAAAAATCAATTTTTAATTTTATTGGTATCTTCTTGAGATATTTCTCAACTTCTAATGATAGTGGTATCCTGCGTTTTGAAAATAAACAGTATTTTAATTTTATGAGTGGTTAATGACGAGGGTATCATTAACAATGTGACGAATGTCGATATATGCATGATTATCGGCACAGGCAGGGAGTTATTTCTCTAGCGATGAACGTCTCTGATAGATACCTAAAATTGTTTTATTTGATACCAAAGTGAACCCATTGTGGGTGAATAAAAATGATGCCATGAATAAATCCATGATCTATTAATCTCAAGACGATAAGTGGATGATGGGTGGCGTTTGTTTACAATCTGTTGAAAAAATAAGAATAAAAGATCGGTCCCGCCATTTTATTTAATAGGACTACTTCAACATTTACTTTCTGGCAGTTCCCGGCGAGTTTCAGCTTTTTCTAAGCGTCAGAAGTTCGTCGGGGGGGATGGAACCCATATCGTCACGCCAGTGAGCGACATCGAATGACGCGAACCCATGAGTGCTCCGGGAATCAATGCCGTGAGCGGATTCACGGTGAGTCTGGATGATTAATCACCGGCATCAGGAATACGGCTGCTTTTGGCGAACCAGTAATGAGCTCGCTATCACCAAGAGAGGATTGTGAACGTGACTCCGGAAGAACACGAAGACATCAATCAGCCTGGCGCATTACCGGCATTGTGGCTAAGCGACCCCGCATTTTTTTTCAATATCGACGGTACGCTCGCTGAGATTTGCGTCCGTCCTGAGGAGGCCCCCGTCCCTTTGGCGCGTCTGACCCTTCTCCGCGTCCTGTTTCGCGGCGGTGATGGGGCGGTGGGCACTATCTCAAGACGGCGTTTAGCGGATATCGGCGATCTGCTCGCGCCGTTGGAAACGCCTTTTCAGGGACGCTTACCCGTCTTCGTGGAGGACGATCTTACCGATGAGCTGGGTTTTGAGGCCGCGCAGGCGCTGGGCGGAATCGCGATCGAAAGTGGCACGGATCCGACCTGCGCGGCGTATCGACCAGCAGATGTCGACGCCGTTGGGGAGTGGCTATCGGGATTGGCCACGCTTGCCGACCCGCCGTGCGCGGATAAGGCGGTGTCGCGATGAGCCGGCTTGTGGTGGTCTCTAATCGCGTGCCTCCGGCGCTCGATGACAGTTCGGCGGGAGGATTAGCCAGCGGTATCATGGCTGCGCTGGAACCTGGCGGCGGCGTCTGGTTTGGATGGAATGGCGAGGTAGAGACATGTCCGACCCGCGTCGAACAGCGGACTGTGAATAACGTCACCTTTGCGACGACCGCGCTGACCGCGGAAGAGTATCAACAATATTACTGCGGCTTCTCCAACGGCACGTTATGGCCGACGTTCCACTATCGCGTTGATCTGGCGCGCTACGACAATGAAGAGTATCAGGGCTATCTGCGCGTCAACCGCCGACTGGCGCAGATGTTGAAACCCTTGCTTCGCCCGGACGATATGATCTGGGTACAGGATTACCATCTCCTGCCTTTCGCCCAGGCTTGCCGGGCGATAGGCATCAACAACCGTATCGGTTTCTTCCTTCATATCCCTTTCCCATCCGCCGTCATCGCCATGACGATACCGCCGCACCGCGAGCTGTTCTCCAGCATGACGGATTACGACCAACTGGGATTTCAGACCGAAGACGATCATCGGGCGTTTCTTGATTACGCCAGCCGCATGGGAATGAGCGACGACATCGTCAAAAGCGGCGTTTATCCCATCAGCGTCGCTGTTGATCCGCTCCGTCAACTGGCGCAGGACAACTCACCGGACCTTCACCTGCTCGATCAGGTTTCCCGGCATCTCGGGCGTAAAGCGATCTTCAGCGTTGACCGGCTGGACTACTCCAAAGGCTTGCCCGAGCGCTTCAGCGCTTACGAACTGCTGCTGAAACATTATCCCGAGCATCGGCGGCGGGTTCAGTTTGTCCAATTCGCGCCGACCACCCGCGACGACATCTCCAGCTACCGGCAGATACGCGAGCAGCTTGATGCGTTGGCCGGGCGCATTAACGGCGGCTATTCCGAGCTGGACTGGCTGGCCCTGAACTACATCAACAAGAACTGCGATCGCCGGCGACTGATGGGGCTATACCGTCAGGCGCACGTCGCCTGTGTTACGCCGCTGCGAGACGGGATGAATCTGGTGGCGAAAGAGTATGTGGCGGTGCAGGAGGAGGCCGATCCCGGCGTGCTGGTGCTGTCTTGCTTCGCTGGCGCGGCGCGGGAATTGGATGCCGCGCTGATCGTCAATCCGTATGACCCGCGAGAAGTCGCCGCCGCGCTGGATCGCGCTTTAATGATGTCCCTCGAAGAACGCGTAGAACGCCATCAGAGCATGCTGAACATTTTACGGCATGCCTCCATCGACGTGTGGCTACGCCGTTTTGTGGACGACCTGTCGCTGCAACGCCCGGCTGGCGACGCGGGACCCGCTCACTGTATGTGTTTAATAGCTTGAGCTTACTCGACAAGGTTGCGTTCCGTATCGGTAAGCAGAAGGCCAAGCGAACGGATGAAATGCCGTCACTTCAGGTTGGAGGCGCCGCGCCAGTGATTTTCCGGCGGCGTGCGTAGCAAAGTCATGCGTTGTCCTTGGTCGGCAATGCCAGCGGCCCCAGGCCCGGACGGCCCAACGCGTCGATAAAATTGTGAATTGAAGGAGCAATGAACCATGACAATGATTAAGCACATTAGCGCTTATCGAGGACGTTTTGACACATTTGATGCCCTGATTGTCGGCTCCGGCCCTTCCGGGGCTACGGTGGCGCGCACGCTGGCGGAGCAGGGCAAGGATGTCCTGATTCTAGAGCTAGGAGGGCTGACGTCGCCGGGAGAAGTGTTGGGGACGCATCAATCCATCTACGGCCGTGCCATCACGGGGAACGGCCTGCAGGACGGCAACCCGTGGACCGCCTGCTGTGTCGGCGGCGGCATGCAGTTCTATTCCGCCATTACCTTTCGCTACCGCGACGTGGATATGCGGATCAGCCGCTACCTGCATTCGGATATGGAGATGGATTGGCCCATCACCTTGCAAGATCTGGAGGAACATTACGGCTATATCGAGTCGTTACTGGGGATGCAGGATACCAGCGGCTATCCGTTTAGCGCGCGCGGCAAGAAGATCGCCCATGCGATGGCGTCGCTGGGTTACCGCCCGCGAAATATGCCGCTCGCTATCGTTCCGGCGGGCCGCGACAACGGCTGTCAATTCTGTTCGGCCTGCGATAGCCGTTCGTGTACGACAGGCGCCAAGGCGACGATTTTGAACCGCTCGGTCATTGACGACACGGCGCTGCCGGGCTCGATCAGCGTGCTGTTCGGCTGCATGGTGAATAGCATCCGGCTCTCCAACGAGGGGCACGCCCAATCGGCAGAGTGTTATATCCCGTTCTCATCTGAACATCTCAGCATTCCCGTCGAAAGGATCATCTGCTGCGGCAACGCCATTCAAACCAGCGCGCTGCTGCTACGTTCGACCTCTGTGTTCGCCCCGCGCGGCATCGGCAATGAGCATGATTTGGTCGGCCGAGGTCTCTCCTTCAAGATCACCGGTTATACGACCGGCTCCAACCCTGCCTGGATGAAGGAGGAGGGGCTGTGCGGCCCGCACCGAGGCGCGCCCGCATCCGTCTACACCGATGATTTTTATCAGAACTCCGACGTGCCTACCGGTATCGGCGGTCTGCTGTACGAGGTGGCCTCCCCGGAACCGCTCCGCAACATCGGCCGCATCCGCCTGCACTATCTCGCGGGCGAAGAGGCGTGGTCTCACAATCGCATCATCCTGGATGAGCGGCAGGATGAGTTTGGCAACCCGCTGATCAAGTTCAGCTACAAAAACTCCGACAGCGATTTGGCGCGCATTGGTTTTATGGCCGCGCGGGCGGAGGAAATTCTGAGGGAAGCCGGCGCGAAGACGATCGAGCGCGAGCCGTCCGTGCACAACAAAGGCGGCTCGCACTTGCATGGCACGGCGCGGGCAGGGACGGACGCCACGCGCTCAGTCGTCGATGTCACAGGTCGCGTTCACGGCTACGACAACATCTATGTCATGGATGCCTCCGTGATGACCTTTGCCGGAAATTCGAATCCGACCCACACCATTATGGCCAACGCGCGGCGCATGGCCGTTGCGATGCGCTGAACCTCACTCAGGAGCGATAAAGATGATGGATAATAATCAGCAACAGTTACGACGGGCGATCGTGTCCACCGCCGCCCGCGAGTACGACATTTCCGCTCGCCCGCCGTTCGTGGTGCAAAGCGCCAAGGGCGCTTGGCTAACAGACTGCGACGGTCGAACAATTCTGGACATGACCTCCTCCAATGGCACCGTGCTTTTCGGCCATCGGCGTGACGAGATCGATCAGGCGGTGGTCGAGCAGATCCAGTCGCGCGGCATTATCTTCCCGACCACGCTGTCTCCGCAGCGAATCGAGCTGGCCGAACAACTGGTGGATCGCTACCAAAGGATTGAAAAGGCGGTCTTTTTCCGCACGGGCTCGGACGGCACTTCGGCGGCGATCAGAATGGCCAGAGCCCACACCGGACGGCGGATCGTCCTGTCCAGCGGTTATCACGGCTGGCACGACTGGCATCGTCAGTTTGGCCAGCTTTGCTACGATCCGGAAACGGATGTCTTCCATTTTGGCTACAACCTGCAGGCGCTCTCAACGGCGTTGGATGTGGCGCGAAACCGCATCGCCGCCGTCATCGTCACGCCCGAACTGGGATGGTTTCCGGAAAGTCACTTCAACGAGATGGGGCGTTTGTGCCGTGCCGCCGGGGTTCCCTTCATCCTCGACGAGGTGATGTCCGGGCTGCGTTACGGCGCACATGGCGTTCACGGGGATGGCGGCGTAGATGCCGATTTGATGATTGTGAGTAAAGGCCTTGCCAACGGCTTTGCGCTCTCGACCGTCGCCGGGAAGGCGGATCTGATTAACGCCTATGACGCCGCCGGCCTGGCGGGCACTTACAACAAAGAGGTGACCTCCATGGCCGCCGCGCTGGTGGCGCTGCGGATCTTCAGGGAAGAGCGGCCTCACGACGCTGCGCTGAACATCGGCGCTGAACTGATGAAAAGGCTTCAGCTGGCGGCGGATGAGGCCGGCATTCCCCTTTGGGTGACCGGCCCGCCGCTGATGTTCAAAACGGTGTTCGCCAATGCCGAGGTGGCCGATGCGATTACGGCTGAATGTTTCGCGCACGGGCTATTTTTGGAGTGCAACGGCACGCACATGATCAACTTTGCCTTCTGTCAGGCGGAGCTGGAGCACGCGGTGTCCATTTTCAAAGCGTCGCTAGAGGCCGTAAAAGCGTCCGGCAAGGACGTGGGGGGAGACACGGGCGCGATCGACGATGCACGGCGGAAGAACTATGCGCGCTCTGCGTTCGGCGTGGCCTTTGAGGTGGATCTGGAAGCGGATGTCGTTCACGCCTTGAATTTTCGTCGAGGATCCTACGAAGCAAGAAGCTAACGTCAAAGTGCCCGTGCTGCTTGGGGGGCGAATCGGTCGGGGACGACGCTGCAAAGTATTATTTTGGATGCGCATCCCGATCTGGTCGTCGCGCCTGAAATCCATTTTCTTGAGTCGCTCGATCTGGGACCGCACATCCTTGAGGCGGCGCGGCTGCTATCCGCGAACGATCCCCGGGTGCCCGGCCCGGGAACGGAGACGGAAGATCCGTTCTGGTTTGATGGCGCGCACTTTGTTAAGCCGTGCCAGCGTTCCGGCGTCCCGAGCGACGACCTGATCGAACGGGTCGAAGCCGCGCTGGCCGAACGCAAAAGCGATCTCAGTCGCTTCGTCGATCGCTGCTATCTGATCGAGAAGATCGGCGTCTATCGGCTCAAGAAATACGGCGGCCTGTTCTGGGGCCAAACGTTGCAGCGCAAAGTCGCCCGCATCGATGATTTTGCGCGGATTTGGCCCGATACGCGGTTTATCCATATCGTCCGTGATGGCTGAGATCTCTTCGCATCCCACCTCAAATCCGTCCGCAAGTGGGGGTACAAAACGCCATCAGAAATGGCGCACGGCTGGGTAGAGATCGTCTCCCGGCCCGTGACCGTGGCGCCGCAGGGGCGCGATCTGGTGATTCGCTATGAAGATCTGGTGACCTCGCAGAGGTTATCAGGCGGATGACCGATTTTATCGGCGTTGAGTGGAGCGACCAGGTGTTGGCGCATCGCGAGGTCTCGCATGTGTTGTTCGAAATCCCTGGGATCATCCCGCTGCGGAAGCCGCCGCTCAAACGGCTGGGCTATACGCTCTCGGATGAATCGCGCGAGATCGCCTCAATGACGGTGATGTTCATTTTATACCTCGGGCACGGCGCGCGCCGTACTCAGGTCGTTCTGAATGACTCATTTAAGCTAAGGAAGGACTCATGGATGTAAAGAACAGGGCCATATTCATTTCATTTGACGGCGTCGCGGTTTCCGGTATCACCGTGGAAGCGGCCAAGCTGGCCTCCTGCCTCAATCAGAGAGGCTTCGAGTCATTCATTGATCTCGGGTTCGACATCAAGATCGATAAAGGCAATTTCGGCAGGCCCTATACGCAGAAAGAGAGGAGCGCCTTTGGTCAGCTCTTTACGGTGGTGCGAGCGGCGGGGGACGGCGAGCTGCCCGGCTACACCCCGTATTTTATCGAGGATGTCAATAACTTGTTGATTAATGGAAGTATTCCTTGCAGCGAAGAACGGAAGGCGCATAAGCTGGCGGACGTTCATGCGGTCGCCGACGCCTTATCCGAGCGCATCGTGGAGACCTGGCGTGAGTTAGGCATTACCCACGTCGTCGTTGAAAACGGCACGCTTCCTGAGAATATTGTTTATACCCATGCGCTGTATAAAGCGATTGCCGCTTACGGCGAAGAGAAAGGTTTCGGATGTTTCGTGCTCTGGCGCGATCACGATCTCATGTGGAATAGTGAAACGGCCTGTGGGAAATATGGCGGCGAACCCTGGCCGTATGCCGTGAAACCTATTCCTACGAAATATATCAATTACGTCACGCTTAATGACGCCCTCGCCAGCAAGCTCAGTGAATGGAGCGGGGTAAATATCGACGTCATGCGTAATTGTTACTGTTTCGAAGGCGATAAAAAGCGGAAATCTCTGCGCCCCGAATTCGGAATTTCAGATAACGATATCCTGATTGCGCGCACGACTCGGCTTGTTCCTGTGAAACGCCTGGAACGAGATATCTATCTGACTAAAAAACTCAATGAGCTGTGCGTCAAAAATAATAAAGAGCCCTGCATCTATTTAATGATTGCGGGGGGAGAGCATGAAGATGCTCGCTACTCTAATTATTTGAAAGACTATGTCAGTGAATTGGGAATGGAGCGGTTTGTCCATTTCATCGGCGCATTACAGCATGACTTTATCGACGAAAGCGGCGATGCGTATACGATCCAGGATCTCTATGAGTCCTGCGATATCGTCTCCTTTCTGACGTCTTACGACTACGACAGCTACGGCAATCCGATCGGGGAAGCTATCAGCCACCAACGGTGTTACATCGCCACCCACTATGAATATTACGACGATGTTTACGGTCGGTATGGTTTTCAAACCGAACTTATGACTATTTCTGCCGACCAGGATGGCTGGCCGGATGATGATTTCGTGCAACGGATTTATAGATTGGTTGCCGACAGGTCGAAACGAGAGTTAATCGCGAGACATAATTTCCATATCGGGAAAAAACTCATTTCCAACAAGATATTTGGCCACGTTTTTAATGTGTGATAGGGAGTTGTTATGCGTAAAGAAACTTATATATCCATTGTGCTGCCCGTTTATAATGAAGGGCGTCGCATTGAAGCAGTTATTGATTCTATTTATCGGCAGACATCGAAATACGGCATATTTACCCTGGATAATATGGAATTAATCATCGTTGATAATAATTCGACGGATGACTCTATTCAGAAAGTCAAAGTCGCTCAGGGTAAATATAAAGACCTGACTATACATATCATCAATGAAACCACTCAGGGCGTCTCTTCAGCCAGAAAAAAAGGCATGAATTACGCTTCCCAGCGCGCGGGTATCCGTAATATCGAATACGACATCGATAATAAGCACTATATCGTTTCCGCCGATGCGGACTGTGAAGTCGATAAGTATTGGATCGACGAGCTGGTTTATACCATGATCGAACAGCACGGCGATCTGGGCACCTGTAATTATTACTACGATAAACAAGATTTCGAGCTACGGCCTAACCTGTACCGCGAAATTGATAAAACCCTACGCTGTCGCCACTTTTCGTTCTCGCTGTTCGGCGGTTTTCCTGATGGCAAAGGGTTTGCGGTCGAAAAGCGGATGTACGATGCGGTGGGCGGCATCGAGATTTTCTACCAGTTGGAAGGGGGGCGCTTTGTCGAACATCTCTCCGACGACTGGGACTTCGGCATCAAGGTCATCGCCTGCGGCGGTAAACCCGTCTATGCGCCCGAAGCTTACGTCAAAATCAACAGCCGAAGGGTGGACACACTGCTGTACGAGGTGATGAACGGGACCGCCTACGGGAAAGACGGCATCATCATCATGAAGGATGTGCGCCCGACAGAGCATGCGCTGGAAAACTATCAGGATCTGTCGCCTGAACAGGCTGAAATCTCTTGGTTCAACTCGATCAAAGACTACATACCGAAAAATATCGTACTACCGGTGTTACTGAATCCGTCGCTGCTGGTGGATAACCCCGAAGTCATTGAGTTCTTCACGCCGGAGGTGGCGGAAAATCTCTATCGACGTATCTACCGAATCAAGTATGAAACCAGCGTCGTCGACTTCAAGCCGATTCATGCCTATAAAACCCCGGCGTTCCGACTTTATTTTGAATTCAGACACGAGATCTTCAATTCGCTGAGGCGTTTTGTCGGCGAAGATATCGGCTCCGCGCCGCCGCTGCCCGCTTGTTTCGATACCGTGGATGAAAAAGACTTCCTGCGCTTTGTGTACTATTTCTGCGAAGACCGTGAGTCGGGCGAAGCGCATAACTATTTTGCTAATGGCGGGGTGTTTTGATGAATAAGAGCCATCTCGACACCTTGCTCGATCTCGATAGCCGATATCCCACGCCGTTAGTGTGTGAGGTGCTGGCGAAGGAAGAGAATGCGAAGCTGCTCGACTATGTCGTCAAGGACCCCTTTGGTTGCCACGTTTTTCCCGGCGATATTGAGGATTACCCGCTTTCTGCGTTTCATGCAGACATGGAGGTGGAAGTCGGCAAAGCAGAGCGGATCCATCTCTGGGCTTACATCCCTACCTGCCGTTATAAGTGCCACTTCTGCCAGTTTCCTACCGTGATCCTCAACCCGGATTCTGCAAAGGCGGGCGCGCTGTTTAGAGAAGTGGTGGATCTGAACATCAAAGAGGCTCAGCTGTGGCTGAAACATGTCCCGAGCCTGAGCCGTACGCCCGTCGGCGAATTCAATATTTTCGGCGGGACGCCCTCGCTGCTGCCGGAAGCCGAATTACGGCGGCTGATGGCGTTTTACAAGGAGAACTTCAACTTCTCCTCCGCCACCCTGCGGTTTGAAGGCGAGCCGGGCAGCCTGCCTGAAAATTATCTCGGTATCTTAAAGGAGCTGGGGTTCGCCAAGCTGTCGTTTGGCGCGCAGTCGTTTAACGATCGCCTTATCCATGCCTGCGGCAGAAGACATACGGCGGCGGAGTGTTTTTCCACGTTGGAAAATGCCAAAGCGATGGGGTACGAACTGATCACCATCGACCTGATGTACGGGCTGATGGGGCAGAAAGTGGATGATGTGGCCTACGACATGGAGATGGTCAAGAAGTACGATCTGTCGCATGTGGTGTGCACCAAGCTGCATATGAAGGAATTCATGGAAACCCGCAGCGGCGTCTCGGCGAAACGGAAAAATCTCTGGCAGCGCAAACTGATCTCGCTGGGCGATAACGAAATGCCCAGTCTGGGGAAACAGTATCAGATGCGTCAACTGGTGGAGAGCTATCTGGCCGACGACTATCTCGAACATCCCACCATGTATTTCCACAAATGTGATTTGCCGCCGGAGAAATGGAAAAGCCTGATCACCGATTTGGACAAACAATATCCCGAGGTCGCGATTGGGCTGGGCGGCAGCTCCAAGTCTCGCCGCTCTGAGATGATCAACCTGACGGAGTATGACGAGTACCGTGATGCCTTGAACACGGGGCGTCTGCCGTGCGGCTCGGTCCGTGGGTTCTCCCCGCCTCAGCAGCGCGTCAATGCCTTCAAGATGGCGCTGTCGACGCTGATCCCTGTCGATGATGCGATCTACAAAAAACGGTTCGATGGGGAGAGCTTCTTTAACAATCCCACCATCTCGGCGGCGTTAACCCACCTGGAAGAAAAAGGGTTGGTGACCGTGGATAACGCGGTGGTCACCCTCTCGCCGGTAGGGCGAGTGCTGGTGGAGGCCATTATCAACACGCAGTTTGAGTCATCAAGTCTGACGCCTCACGGCGTCTGATGAGGGATCTTGGAACCTACGGAGCATACGCCGAAAACCCGCCGCCGGTGGCTTCTGCCGTCGGCGCGGTAAGGCCGCATAAGGATGATTATGATGCAGAATTTCTCTTCTCGTGTATTGAGTTTTTATTATATCGGCATCGATACCGAAGCCGGCGTCACCAACGCGCAATTCGAAGCCTTTGTGCGCGATAAAGGGGTTCAACTGCCGATTTATCCGGGATGGCGTTGGACCTTGTTGCGCGGGCTGCGCGGTGAGCGTACCGATCAATATCTGATGCTGTTTGAAATGAAAAACGCCGAGGCGCGTGACCTGTACGTCGATGAAAACGGCAACCCGACGGCGCTGGCTCAGCAGTTCTGGCAGGAGGCGCCTGAGGCGCCTGAGGCGCAGGAGATCCTCGAAGTGTGGAAACATCTGGCCACTTTTGCGGAATTGCCGACGTTGTTCACCGACTACCGGCTGTTGGCCGAAAACAACAAAAGTACGGTCAAACCGGGTCCTCGCTATCATCAAGGGACGGGGACAGCGCGGGTTATCGGCCTCCATAATCTGGCGTTGCGAGCGGGAGTCACCCCCGCCGAGTTCGAGTGCTTTATTGCAGAGAATCACCACCGCATAGAGGACTATCCTGACTGGAAGTTTCACCTGCTAAAAGGGGAGCGCGGCAACCGGCTGGATCAGTATGTCGTCATGATGGAGATAGAGAGCGTGGAGGCATTGACGGTCTTTTATCCGGAGGCGGATATCGGCACGCAGGAAACCGATAAGTTCGCCCAAGCGCATCGCGACACCAAGCAGATGTATGAAGAGTGGAAAAAGCTGGCTTCGTTCTCTGGCTCGCCGCAGATCTACACGGACTACATCTCCGTCGCCGAATGCGGGACGTGCGACTCGCTCTCAAGCACACCCCAGGCGGTTATGCTCAGCGGAACAGTACCGTAAGGGGCTAAGGCCCCGTCTGGCCGTCAATCTAAATGCCCTGAACCCTCCGTTCAGGGCATTTTTATGCGCACAGTTCGCCTATGTCATCTGTGCTATAGAGCCAGCGGCTATACGTCGCTGAATGGTCTGCCTCGTCAATTCACAAAACTGCTCAACGGTAGACTGCCTCGGCATCGTTGACGGTGATAGCCGCTTTCCCCGCGGATGTTCACCTATCGAACTGGCGACCGGTCATACCAGGCTAGGCACGTGTAGCCGTTCCCTGAGAAAAACAGGGATCCTCACATCAAATGGTGGAACCGCACATATAAAAAATGCGCAGTATGGATTAGGCCCACGGTTGTCGGCCGTAAGGTCAGGCGGCCTGTCGGCGTGTGGTCGCTTTCATAACAATGAGGGGCCTAGTTTCTTATTACATTGTGCGTGATGGGACATCACACTGCTGTTTTTACCGTCGAGTTCCTATCACCTATGTGCTTGCGATAAGGGATTTTTTCGCTGTTTTTCCGGGGATAAACGCGGGCGTTTTTACCTCGTATTTAGCCCCAACAGGCTCCCGTCGTTTTCCAATCTGCTGTTGAAACTCACAGGCAAAGCCCCTATAACTGGACTATCACTGTTGCACTAAGCAGTAGCTGACACTCTGTCATCTTGATAGCAGGCGAGACGTGCGAAAGAAAATTTATGCCATGAGATATGTTGCCGGGCAGCCTGTGGAGAGAATTTTCCCCCCGGTGGTAATGCATTATTCCGGACAGCCGGCGTTGTCCGGGCCGTTGCCTCTGGAGAACGGCGTTTTACGTCTTCTGGTATGGAATATTTTTAAACAACAGCGGATGGATTGGCTATCGGTGCTGAGGGGCTTCGGCAATAACGCTCATCTGATGCTCCTACAGGAAGCGCAGAGTTCGCCGGAGTTGATTCAGTTCGCCACTTCCCACTATCCTGCCGCCGATCAGGTTCCCGCCTTTTTCCTTCCGCAGCACCCGTCGGGCGTGATGACGCTCTCTGCCGCGCAACCGATGTACTGTTGTCCTTTACGTGAGCGTGAGCCGCTGCTGCGCCTGTCCAAATCCGCGCTGGTGACGATCTATCGCCTGCACGACGGACGATCGTTAATGGTCGTCAACATTCACGCCGTGAATTTCAGCTTCGGCGTTGAGGTCTACACCAAGCAGCTACAGGCTATCGGAGAGCATCTGAATCACCACAGCGGGCCGGTGATTATGGCGGGGGACTTCAACGCCTGGAGTCAGCCGAGAAGCAATGCGCTATACCGTTTTGCCGGCGTTATGGGATTAAAAGAGGTGACGTTCAGCAACGATCAGCGGCGCAGGGCGTTCGGCCGGCCACTGGACTTTGTTTTCTATCGCGAGCTGGATGTGGCGCACTCCTCGGTGCTGGTCACCGACGCCTCCGATCACAACCCGCTCCGGGTGGAGTTCAGCCTCTAGTTGCTTGGGCCTATCGTCACGCCGCCGCCCTTACGGGTATGCCTGACTTTTCGAGCGAGCATCCTTCGCTTTCCCCCTCTTTCTGTTGATGTCACGATGTTACGCCCATAAAAAAACCTCTCGGAAGAGAGGTTTATGTGTTGGGTGTGACCGATCAGGAATCGGGTGACTGCCTTTTGCTGACGAACAAGGTCAGTCTGTCGCCCGGCTGGATACTGGCATTCTTGTTAATGACCGTATTCCAGCGCATCACATCTGCGATGTCGACGCCGTGACGTTTGGCGATACTTGCCAGCGAGTCACCTTTACGAACACGGTAGATGATCGAGCCATTTTTACTGCTGGTATCAGACCCTGCCGTGGCGAAAGAGGTTTTCGCTATCTGAAGCGTCTGACCCGCTTTTACCGTATTTCCACGAAGGTTGTTCCAGTTCTGCAGGTCTTTGGTGCTGACATTGAGCCGTTTGGCAATGGCGGACAACGTATCGCCAGTACGGACTTTATATTCAGAACCCCGGGTTGTTTGTGCCATACGCGTCGGCTGAACCGCCGCAATATCTACTTCTGCCAGCGAGTCTTTCAACTGCTCGACATGTGCCTTCGGTACCATAATGTAGTGCGGCCCGTTAGGCGCAGTCACATTCTGTTTATAACCCGTATTGTAGCTTTTCAATTTTGTGACGGGTAAACCGGCTAGCTCGGCGGCCTGGGTCAGCTGCATCTGCTGTCCTAAATCCACTTGCGCTAGGGCACGTTCTTCATTCGTTTTCGGCAGGTCAAGGCCGTATTTTTTGCTATGCTTCAATATGTCGCTTAAAGCCAGCATCTTGGGTACATAAATCGACGTTTCGTAAGGGAGCGCCAATGACCAGTAATTCGTTGGGCGACCCTTTGCCTTATTCGCTTTGATGGCCTGCATTACACGACCTTCACCGCTGTTGTAGGCAGCGATAGTCAGTAACCAGTCTCCGTCAAACATGCGGTTGAGGCGCTGCATCATATTTAATGCTGCCGTCGTGGAAGCGGCGACATCGCGGCGTCCGTCGTACCATTTATCTTGTTGCAATCCATAATGACGTCCCGTTCCTGGGACAATCTGCCACAATCCAACGGCATTGGCCGACGATTGGGCGTTTGGATTAAAAGCGCTCTCCACTATGGGTAGCAGTACCAGTTCCATCGGCATTTTACGTTGCTTAATCTGCTCGACTATCCAGTACATGTACGGCTCTGCCCGTAATGTTACATCGTGGAGATAGCTCTTATTTTTCAAATAACGCTGTTTTTGCTCGCGGATCCGGGCGTTTTCCGGAACCTCCATCTTCAGCTCACGACTAATTAAGTTCCACAGGTCCTGCTGCGCGAGGTTGTTATCATCCAACCATCGCGCCCCGGTCTCTCGACCTTCAGAGTACTTTCCTGCTTCACTTTGACTGGCTGAAGACAAACTCTGTGCATGTTGTTTGGGCTGGGAGGTATCATGGGGCGAAACCTGGCAGCCCGCCAACAAGACCGAGGCGACAAGTATCGCTTTAGCCTTCATATTTTTTGTCACATTTGCTCAAAAGACGAACGATCATACTTTGATTGGTCATTGCGTACAACTAAAACCTTCAGAAGTGGTCCTTCATGGCCCTTAGCTGCGCAAATGTCTGCCAATCGCCCCTGGTGCTCACATCATTAAATATTTTTCTTTGTAAATCAGCGTCATGACAACGTAAAAAAAGATTAATACTACGCTCAAAACCGAGGTTTGTAGGGACGGTTGACAGCCCTTTTTCCCTTAATTGTCTGACTTTTAGCAGGTAGTCGGCAATTACGGGTTCCTCCGGCCATAACCGATGGGCGAACTCCAGGTTTGACACCGTATATTCGTGAGCGCAACACACTAAAGTCTCGTCCGGTAGCTTGGAGAGTTTGCTAACCGATTCAAACATTTGTTGCGGTGTTCCTTCAAAAATACGTCCGCATCCAGCGGAAAACAGCGTGTCGCCGCAAAACAGGTATGGAGCGCTATAATACGCGATATGTCCCGCTGTATGTCCTGGGACGGAAAAAATAGAAAATTCCGAGTCCAGCAACGTCAGACTGTCGCCCTCCTTTAAGATATGTGTCGTTCCGCTGCGGGAAGTTTCCAGCGGACCGTAAATGTCGATGTGGGGGAAGTTCTCCATAAATGTTTTCACACCGCCGACGTGATCCTGATGGTGATGGGTCAAAAGGAGGGCCACCGGCGTGAGGTGATGCGCCTCCAGCGCCATCAACACCGGCGCGGCTTCTCCGGGGTCGACAATCACACACGCCTTCTGTTGATTACTCAGCAACCAAATGTAGTTATCTTTGAGTGCGGGAACACTGATAAGATTCATAGTGGGTCCTCTGTTTGCTGTTACCTGTGGAAGAGACTAGAACATGAAGCCAGCACAAACCATCCAGCCTGTAGAGGCTCCTGATTCATGGGACTCCATCCCTTGGGGGACATCCTATCGTGATACGCTCGATGATGCGCTACAGTCGTGGTGGCCGAAGATTTTTGGTTTTCACCTGGTGAAGGTGGGCGCGCTCAGCGCCGAGATGAAAAGCGCCGACTGTGCGATCCCCCATCAGATCAATGTCGCCCTGAACCGCGCTTGTGCGGACGTGATCGCTGACCCATGCCAACTCCCGTTTGTTGAGAAATCCGTGGATGCCTGCTTGCTGATTCATTCCCTGGCGTACTCCAGCGATCCCCATCGCGTGTTGCGGGAAGTGGATCGCGTTCTGATCAACGATGGCTGGCTTATCATCAGCGGTTTTAATCCGATGAGTTTGATGGGATTGGGAAAAATGGTGCCGGGGATTCGGCGTAGACAGCCGTATTGCAGCCGGATGTTCAGCCAGATGCGGCTGCAGGATTGGCTGAATCTGCTCAACTATGAAATTGTGCATCACACCAGCCTGCATGCGCTGCCCTGGCGTCAGCAAGGGCAAGGGCGTTGGAACAACCATCTCCCGCTGCTGGGCTGTCTCAACCTGATTGTGGCGCGTAAACGCACCGTGCCGCTGACGTTCACGCCGATGCGTTCCAGACTGAAAAAAACGACGATGCGCAGCCCGGTGGGCGTGACGAAAAGCTATCGTCGCGGCCCGGATTAATCCTGTTTGTAACCGACGTCATCCTGCGTTGGAGCGCCCGCCGCTTCACGCGCCAGCTGATCGCAACGTTCGTTTTCCGGATGACCGGCGTGACCTTTCACCCATTCCCATTGGATGGTGTGGTGATGAATCGCTAGATCCAGCCGCTGCCAGAGATCGACGTTTTTTACCGGTTTTTTATCGGCGGTTTTCCAGCCGCGCTTTTTCCAGTTGTGAATCCAACTGGTGATCCCCTGACGGACGTATTGGCTGTCCGTACTGAGCGTCACGTTGCACGGCGTGGTCAGCGATTCCAGCGACACAATCGCCGCCATCAACTCCATGCGATTATTCGTCGTGAGACGGTAACCTGCACTGAGCTCTTTTTCGTGCTGTTTATAGCGCAACACCGCGCCGTAGCCCCCCGGGCCGGGGTTGCCGAGGCAGGAGCCGTCGGTGAAAATTTCTACCTGTTTACGCATCTCTGGTAGACTCTTATCCATGCTGAAAACCACAAGTCTGACATAAACGAAAACGATGAGCACTGAAATAACACGACAAATCGTCCTGGATACCGAAACCACGGGTATGAACAAGTTGGGTGTTCATTACGAAGGTCATCGCATCATCGAAATCGGTGCCGTTGAGGTGATAAATCGTCGTCTGACCGGCCGCAACTATCATGTTTACCTCAAACCCGATCGCCTAATCGACCCTGAAGCCTACAACATTCACGGTATCAGCGACGAATTTCTGGCCGATAAGCCCTCCTATGCCGACATTGCCGACGACTTCATGGATTTTATCCGGGGCGCCGAACTGGTCATTCATAACGCGGCGTTTGATATCGGCTTTATGGACTACGAGTTCCGTATGCTGCAGCGGGATATTCCAAAGACGGAAACCTTCTGCAAAATCACGGATAGCCTTTTGTTGGCCCGTAAACTCTTCCCCGGTAAACGCAACAATCTGGATGCGTTGTGCGATCGCTATCTGATCGACAATACCAAGCGCACGTTGCACGGCGCATTGCTCGATGCCGAGATACTGGCGGAAGTCTATCTGGCGATGACCGGCGGCCAGCGGTCGCTCGCGCTTTCCATGGATAACGAAGGGGCGCAGCAGGCCAATCAGGCGGACACCATTCAGCGTATCGTGCGCCCGGCGTCAGCGTTGCCGGTGATCTACGCCAGCGACGATGAGCTGATGGCGCATGAACAGCGGCTCGACCTGATCGTGAAAAAAGGCGGCAACTGCCTGTGGCGTGATTGAACACCGCCTGCGAGAAAACGGGCTCTGCGCTGGAAATCTGAGCAAACAGAGTCGGTTAGCGTGAAAAAGCATTGACGTGATTAGGGTGCCATTTTAGTATTCACCCCGCTCACAGAGCGCAGAGTGGAGCGGTAGTTCAGTTGGTTAGAATACCTGCCTGTCACGCAGGGGGTCGCGGGTTCGAGTCCCGTCCGTTCCGCCACTTATCTATTCCGGGATGTTCCTATACATCTCTGGATGAATGAAAACCGTATCGCTGTCAAAGGCATACGGTTTTTTTTCGTCTCTATGATACCCTCTGTATATCGGGGTATCCGGCGCGAAATGGCCCACAAAATGGCCTACGCGTAGGAAAGAGAAATTTCGTAGGCCATTTTTGTTTTGTGGCTGAGAAAGGGTTGCGGATACAGGACATTACACCATTCCCGTCGTTTGGTTTTCAACGACAACTAAGGAGTGAATGATGACCGTAACACACCGCCTGCTTTCTGCTGTCACAGTACAAAAAGCAAAACCCGCCGCTAAAGATTATGAACTGCCTGATGGTCATGGCCTGACACTTTCCATCAGGACTACCGGTAAGAAAATCTGGCGTTTTCGTTACCAGCGACCAAATTCCTCAACGCGTACCAATATCACGCTGGGCCATTATCCCTCCATGACGCTGGCGGCCGCGCGTACCCTTCATGATGAATATATCTCGCTTTTGATCAAAGGTATCGACCCCAAAAAACAGGAACAGGACGAGGCTGAGCAGGAAAAAAGAGCCAAAGACAGCCTGTTCGTTAATGTGGCAACGAGGTGGTTTGCCATTAAAAAAACCGGCGGTATTTCCGAGATTCATGCCGGCGATATCTGGCGTTCACTGGAGCGGGACGTTTTTCCGGTAATTGGACAGATAGCCGTGGCTGACTTGAAAGCGCACACCCTGATCGCTGCGCTTGAACCGGTACGGGTACGTGGTGCGCTGGAAACCCTGCGCCGTCTGACGCAGCGTATCAATGAAATCATGGTATTCGCGGTCAATTCCGGGCTTCTTGATGCCAACCCGGCATCCACGATTGGTAAGGTGTTTGAGAAGCCGAAGAAACAGCATATGGCAACCATTCGTCCCGAACGTTTGCCGGAACTAATGCAGCGCATTGAAACGACCAATCTGGGCCTGATGACGCGCTATCTGCTGAAATGGCAACTTTTGACATTGGTTCGTCCCGGCGAGGCGGCCGGGGCTATGTGGCGTGAAATCGACATGGAAAAAAAACTCTGGACCATTCCGCCAGAGCGTATGAAGAAGCGCCGTGAACATCAAGTACCGCTGTCACCGCAAGCGATGGTGCTACTAGAGCGGCTTAAACCGTTTAGCGGGCACTCGGCATTCGTTTTTCCCGGCAGAGGGAAGCGTAGCAAGCCGATGAACAGTGAAACGGTCAATAAGGCTTTACATCGCATGGGACTGGGGGGAGAACTGGTATCGCACGGTTTTCGGGCCTTGGGCAGTACGGCCATGAATGAAGCCGGATTTTCACCGGATGTGATTGAAGCTGTGTTGGCGCATGTCGATACCAATCAGACGCGGGCCGCTTATAACCGCTCCACATATCTCTCGCAGCGTGTTGAGGTTATGGAGTGGTGGGGGCGAAAAGTTAATGAATCGGCACGCGCAGTAATGCTGTAGCAGAATTTATCCAGTGAGGGCGATCCGCTGTGGAAAACGGATCGTCTTTTTCATTTTTGGAGCCTGTCCACGATTCTGTTTAATCGCCATCTCATTTAAAGGTGATCGCTCGCACGATCACCGAACTCGATAATAAAGCGGCTCATGGCCAACCGCCAGTCCCTCAGCGGCATTGTCCATTTCTTTGACGCCGTCTCTATCGCCAGCCATATCACCTTCTTTACCGAGTCGTCTGATGGGAACACCTTACGTTTTTTAATCGCATGCCGGATTACGCTATTCAGCGACTCAATAGCGTTGGTGGTGTAAATCGCCTTGCGGATATCAGACGGATAACCGTACAGCGTTGACAGGTCAGCGCCGCCGTTCCGAACTTGAAATATCTGACAGGACAGTATCCACAAAATATCCAGTAGTTAATGGCGGCTAATATCTCAGAGCAGCTATGAGCTAATATAGCTAATACATATGGGCCATTAATCCTGGCTATTACTTATTTTCTCTTTTAAAATTTTTATGTCATTACAATATTTTTTACCTCCCCATACTCTTTTTCTGCCCACAATAAGCATGACCATTGGTTCAGTTACTTTTAGCCCGGTCAGCCAAGATTTTATGTCTGTATACGATGGTTGCGGAAAATCTTCGGGATGTGTATGCCATTCGCCCAAATAAACAAGGAAGCCGTCTGATTGTTGAAATAATTCGTCAATTTTTTGCTGATGGTGAACACCTTTTCTATCTACCTGATTACGTGACCTGATATCACCAGAACCGGGCTCCGAAATGTTAGTGATGACAATGTGTTGCCCCCGGCGTTCTCCTATCAGGGTCCCTCCAGCCTCGGTACTAGCATAATGCATTTGACGATATGAATTGAGCCGTTGCACGACCTCACTCATGATAACGACATGATTGTTAAAATCATCGATGAATACCAATTCATTTATGTTCATTACATATAGGGCAGTTAGGCTGGCGTGGCAAAAATTGAGGTTTGAGCGAACGTCCACCCTCAAGCATATGTTCACTATAAGTCCACTTCAGCTCGGGTTCGAGAATACTCAACACCGCCAGTTGAGCTAAAGATGCAGTTATACTACTCACCGCCGCATCATAAGGTGTGTAAGTGCTACCACAGCTTTTGCTTTTTTCACTTGATATATCGAGATTGTAAAATCGTGAATCGATCTCGTTGCGGTATTTTGCGGGATTAGAAACCATACACACATAGCAGCTTCGACCGTCATCGATTAAAACTTTTGATGCTCGTCCGTTACCATCATTAAATGCGTGAATAACTATTGGTCTTTGCTCTGGGGGAATCTCTCTTACTATCGCAGCCATACGCTTGGATACCGGAGGACGGCCTGTTGCATCAATAATAATGTCGTATTTCTGCATTACATCAGTACTGATAGTGAATTGTTTTATAAATCCGACAACCTTCGTCTGTAAATGCACGGAGTCCTGGAGTCTTGTTGCAAGTGAAAGGGATTTGGGCCACCCAAAATCATGTGACGATAAGGGATGGCGACCAAAATTACTTGGTTTATATAAATCATCATCATAGAGGTGCAGGAAACCTTTACCGCATCCAGCCCCGTTCCGGAGTAATAATTCCGCAAGATACCCACCAATTGTTCCACAGCCGACCAGAGCTATACACTTTTCTGATAGATTTGCTGCCCCTTCTCGCCGGGAATTTCGGCTAAGTAATGTCGCAATATCCGCACGAATAACCTCCAGTCTTTGATACGCTGTACAAACGCTTTTGCCACCCAACATTGTAGCTAATTTGGCGGTTGAGTTTTTGGCTGATCTCTTATGTCTCCTGAAATCAATAGACTTTGTGTTGAACTCAACATAAATAGCAAAGATATCCTGGTTGAAAATATCAAAGAGAAAAATGTACCTTTTCTTGCCTTCCGCTTTGATGTGTTCAATGACTCTATCTCTGGCATTGCGATCCGCCTTTTCAAGCCAATCCAATAAGTCCCGAAATGAAGCCGGTGGCCATTTCATCCCGGCAAGGCGGCAGGGGTTTACAGAAATGTAGTGCGTATTGATAAGGTATTCTTTTAACGAGCTCAGGTGGAGATACCTTTGCTTAAGCCATTTTGTAATAACACTTTCCGAGTCCTCCGGTGACGATTCCTCAACCGTTATATACTCCAGTCTGGGGGTACCATCAGGCGTTAATGATTTCGACAAACGAGTTTTAAGTTTTGTCTCCCGGCTTGCGTTTGACAGAATAAACAGGCTCTCACTGGGTCGCCAGTATGTGGTAAATTCGCCTTCCAGTTCTCTCTTATCATTCTGCCCTTCTATAGCTGCTAATACCGAGTTAACTAGAGTTCTGTGTATCTGTGTATCAACTTCTCTATATGTTCCTTCTAGGTCGTTGGAATCCCAGTCCGCCTCCATTTGTTCTACATAACATAGGATCCCTTCAAGACTGACATGGGGCATAAGACGGTCTCTGAATTGCTCAGGGAGTTCAAAAATGCAAGCTATCGGTAGTTCAGTAAATGGGTCAGAGTGGATCACAAGAGCAATATTAAAGTTACCTGCGATAGTCTCGTATTCTTTCGTATAAAAGCCTTTCCGACGATCCTGGCTGTGCAGAATAGCCTTCTCAGGCAGATTGCGAGCACGTGTATAGCGATACCCGCAACCTGTCATCACTTTATGAAGTAGCCCTTCCTCCATCAGCCACTTACCATCGTTTTGTTGATTTTCACGGGTGCAGGCTCTTTAGATGGCAAATTGTGAAATGCCGGAGCCGCAGCAATTGATGTGATTAACGAAGCATTAGTTACTCGTTTCCCAAATGCTTCATTCATTTTATGTAGCGCATCTTCTCTGCTGCCTGAGCTCTCAGCATCAAGTAAAATACCCTGTAAGCTTCTCATAGTTTCAACGATGGTTCTCTGGTGTACATTATGATCGCATTCAGCCGGGAACAGTAACTTGTCATCAGTATCGTCGGGACTTTCCAGACCACTACAGAATTCATCAGGCAGTAGTCTGGCAACGAGTTTCATCGTCTCGGTGAGGTCGGAACCATTATGATCCTCTCTGTCGAGGATGTTTACCACGGCAGTCATCAGACTGATTGATGAAGGGCCTCCAACTTCCCATTGAGCATCTCTCCAGGCTTTCATAAAGCGGCAAATTGAACGAAGGTGCCCTCCGATGCGCTTGCAACTGTCGTTAAACCAGTCTTCAACAATTTTTGGGTCGCTTATCGACCACCTTTTTACCCCATCACGTAGTGCTAAATTGACTTTGTCGGACTCAACGACATATGCCTCGCGCAAATCCCTATTCATAGCTACAGACTCAAACATCGAATTTGCCTTTATGACGTGTGCAGAATCTGCTGCGGTTTGTTTGGTCTGAAATTGCTCTTTCGGGATCGCATACATAGGCACATCAATGTGTGTTTTCTCATGAGGAATTTTAATGCGGCCACATGTATTCTTTTCTTCAAATCTCCATCCATCGTTTTCAGCTTCTAACGATTTCAGTGAAGTATCTACGAGTAGAAGTAGCAGAGTGTGGCCAATGCTAGGTTCGGATTCAAATACGGTCATGGGCATATAGGTACCATCATCTATATCCATTTCCTGCCCCGGATGAAAAGGCCTGTTTAACGTATCGTACTGAAAGCTTCCCTGAGTCCAGAAACGAGGCTGAAATTTGATGAAATCATCTCGTGCTTCATCTTCCATTTCAAAAATGAGCCGTGCAAGATCAGCACGGTCTGAGGGCGAGAGGTAGCGAACATTCGTTTGCTCCAGTTTTAACCTGACGCTCTCAAGTGTCAATGTTTGCCTTCTGACGTCAGTAGCGACTTCCCGGGCTTCCTTAAATACATCTCTCGTTCTCTCACGGACTTTCTGGCGAAGCGCTTTCAGTTTATCGGATTCAGTCTTTCCCAGTTTGAGTTTACTGATTAAGCCATCCACATTGTGGCTGTAGTAATTGTTAAAATCCCAACGCATCAGAGTATCTCCTGCGCGATTGTGCGCCTAAAGGGTTTTGCAGGTGTAGTGAAAAAGTTCTTAAGCTTCTGATTCTGAGCGAACTGCACATTAGCGAGTTGTGTTCCCCTTGCGCTTAGATTTTCCAGGGAACTCTTCGTGGCATTATCCAGAGTGATATCACTGGCTGCTTCATTGGGGATAACTTCATCCAAGTAGATATAGTTATCGAACGCGTCATGGAGAGTAAGCTCACGCAGGAGCATATTTTTATGAAGATGCTGGTTAGCCGTCATGGTTGTAAGCACCAGTCGTTTACCCACTCCCCACAGGTGGCAGTATCCACTCCACCATTTTTTGCTCAGAAGCCTTGGACTAAGTGAGTATTCTTCACCGACAGTACCGATATTGAGTATGTGTATGTCTTTGTGGGCTACATTAAAGTCAGACTTCATATCCCTGAACACTTCCAGAAGTCCTATGTAACTAGGGTTGTTAGCAACCAAACCCCCATCAGCAAAATACGCGCGGAGATCTTTGCAATAGTGCGGGGCAAAGTACGTTGGTGCGGCGGAGGTTGCGAGCGCGGCATCAATCAATTTTAGCGGCCCGTCGCGGGTGAAATCAGGGTTATGTGGTGTCTTGAAAAACTGCGGCTTTCCTGTTGAAAGGTTTACTGCCGGAACCATCACTCGCCGGGTCAGGTCATTAAAGGTGGTTTCAGCTCCTATCATTTCTTCAACGGTTTCCCGGAGGGGCAAGCTACTGTAAATAGGAGCAACAAGTGACTTAACCAGGTTGGTCAGCCACCATCTGGTTGGAAAAATGTCATTCGCTTTAACGAAGAAGGCTCGTTCCAGATCGCGAGCACTCTTGCCTGTAGCAAGCCCGAGAGCCAATATACCGCCTATTGATGTTCCAGTAATGAGATCAAAATAGTCACCAATTTTGATGTCTTGGCTAGGGTGTTTACTGGCAAGTATCCTCTCAATCTCTGCAAGGACACTGATAGTAAACATCCCCCTAGCCCCACCACCATTCAGACTAAGTATCCGAACGTTGTAATTATTCACTGCACTTACGTCAGACATCGCTAACTCCCTCTCGGAAAGATAGCTTATAAATGTGTCTGTTTTTTTCCTTTTCAATGTACAAATAACCAGTGCTTTAAAAATAAGTCAATAACTCTAATTTTTAGCATGAAGGTAAATTATACTTCTGGATTAACATGGGTAAGTAAAATAAATTCGCAGTTTAATCTCCGCGTAAGGTATATCGTGGGGAACGCTCTGGGCGGGTCGTATGTATTCCTTTATGTCCCTTAACCATACCCGACTGTCTGATAATAGCGCTATATGGTTAAAGTCATCTACCGCTTTGAATGTCCGTAACAACCGACAAATAAGGATTATCCTCTGGCACAGCTTCATCAAATATATCTTCCGGCCTGTTTAGCAGATACCCCTTCACCCGACGCGTTTTACGCGGACCTTTCACTTCGCAAACGAAAATGTTGATGCCATCGTTGCCGCGCTGGTGGAGTTTCAGTTTCTGGAATGCTTTCTGCACCTGTTTCCATTCATCGCCGGTTGCGCCGGTAGTGGTTTTGACGTACAGCTTAAAGATTTCCGGTGAGACCAGAAACGCTTTGCCTTCGACCATATGGATCCTTGCCAGCGTGTCGTTTACCGCAATTTTATAGGTTCGTATGCCTTCCCTGAGCCAGTCGATAAAACCGGTATCCGTAACCTGAGCGGTTTCGGGTACGGCAACGGGACGTGGCGTCTCTGGTTGCCGACTGACGTTTTCCCTGCCGCCTGTCTCTGCTTCTACCTGTCCGGGCTGAACTTTCGGTAATTCATCAACTATATCTGTCGATGCGGGCAGGATGTGTTTATCGATTTCCTGTTCCGGTGGTGCAAACAGAGAAAAAGCCAACTCACTGAGTTCGTTTTCAGGTGCAGTAATGTCGGGAGCGGTTTGGCTGTCAGCTTTTCCTCTTTCAGTGGCTATGGTCGTCGCCGTACTGCCTGGTATCACTTTTCCGGAAAACGGCGTGGGTCGATCTTCTGAGTTCGGTCAGATCCGTGATGGCGCTAGGCGCAACAATGTTAGTGGGCGGCCCGGCGTCCAGCCGCTGTCAGCGGTGACGGTGCATGACCAGACCGCCTTACCGTCCTGCGTGGGAACAATCAGCCCATGCGCCTGCATTTCATCAAATAGCCGGACATTGCTTTCAGGTACGCTGGTTACGCCCTGTTGCAACAACCACGCCCGCGCTCTGTCGGCGGTGGTTTTGCTGATCAGCCAAAGCGCGTCGTCCGTTAGCCAGCCATCGGAGCCTGAACTTGGGTTACTTAGCTTGAATTCCGCTCTCACCAGTTCCCGCAGGGCAGAGAGGAGTTGTTCCGGCAGCGAGGATGCCGGGCGGGTCAGCGTCTGGCTTGACCCTGACCCAAAATCCTGCTCCATTCAGAAACAGAATTCCGGCATGATAAAAACTCCCCTGAATGGAGGCGGTGCCGATGAAAAAGTCACGATTCACTGAAGAGCAGATTGTTTTTGCCCTCAAGCAGGCAGAGCTTGGGACCTCTGTGCCGGACGTCTGCCGCAAGCTGGGGATCTCCGACGCCACTTTTTACGCGTGGCGTAAGAAATACGGCGGGATTTCGCCTTCAGAGCTGAAACACATGCGGCAGTTGGAAGAAGAGAATCTCAGGCTGAAGAAGCTGGTGGCCGACCTGAGCCTCGATAAAGCCATGCTACAGGACGTACTGGCAAAAAAGATCTGACGCTGGCACGTTTGCGCGAATGGGTCAGGGATTTGCAGGCCCGTTACGGAGCCAGCGAGAGGCAGGTTTGCTTTGCGCTACGCGTCAGTCGCAGCTCATTCCGCTATCGTTCTGTGGCTGCAGACGACAGCGCGCTGCGCTTGCGCATTCGGGAGATCACCGAAACCCGGGTGCATTACGGTTACCGCAGGGTACACGTGATGCTCAGGCGAGAAGGCTGGCGTGATAACCACAAAAGGATCTACCGGCTCTACAGCGAACAGGGACTGTCGCTGCGCCTCAAACGCCCACGTCGCCATAAATCCGCTCAGCGGCGTCAGCCGCAGCCTCAGGGGCTCTATCCGAACCACGTGTGGGGCATGGATTTTGTCTCTGACGCCTTATTCGACGGGCGTCGGCTGCGTCTGCTGACAGTCATTGACCTCTATACGCGCGAATGCCTGGGGATCTGCGTGGGTCAGAATCTACGCTCAGGTGAAGTTGCAGAGATGCTGAACAGCATAGCGCTCAAGCGACCTTTACCACTATTACTGAAAACCGACAATGGTTCTGAATTTGCAGGGAAAATGCTGGATAAATGGGTTTACGAACGGGGTATAAGGATTGACTTTTCGCGGCCCGGGACACCCACGGATAATGCCACGGTGGAGTCTTTTAACGGCAGGCTTCGGCAGGAATGCCTGAACGAGAACTGGTTCATGTCGTTGGAAGATGCGCGGTGCAAAATCGAGGCCTGGCGCATACACTATAATCAGGGCCGTCCCCATTCCGCGCTGGGATGGATGACCCCTGCTGAATTCGCCGAAAAATCTGCCGGTTGCCAGAATATGCAACCAACCTGAAGCCGGTTATTTCTGATTATGGGTGGATCAGATTTGGGGTCATGGTCATGCGGTTTTTAGTCACTGGCACTGCATACCTGAAATACCAGTTTTTCTTGCCACCCTTTGAGAGGGGAGCGATTCGTAGAATCAAGCCATCACCGTCAAACAAGTTGATTTCTTTGTCCGAAGGTTTGGTGCTTTTGATTTCAGTATCTGTGAGTTTTTTTGCGAGTTTTGCCATTTTGGGACCCTCAAGTTTTGGACCCTTTGCGTTGGGTCCCAAAAAGGGTGCCATAACGAGTAGCTTCTAGCAAATCTCAGTAGACTTCAATAGGCGTAAAAAAGCCCGCAAGGCTGGTTCCATGCGGGCTTAGTAGACTTCAGTATACTTCAAACAACTAAAAAGTGGTGGAGCTGGGGGGATTTGAACCCCCGTCCGGAATTACTCTACCGTCGGTACTACATGCTTAGTCTAGTCTTTACATTCACCTGGTAGCTGCGGACAGACACGCTACTAACAAACTAGCCTGATTAGATTTAACGCTTCAACCCCAGGCAAGGTATCCACGCGATCTCTTTTAGGTTTGACCTCTCTTGATCCCCGTCCTAAGAGCGGAGGCTAGGGAGAGAGGGCTATACGCAGGGTATTAAGCTGCTACAGCGTAGTTTTCGTCGTTTGCGACTATTTTTTTGCGGCTTTTTACGAGGCCAACCGCCCCTCGGCATGCACCTTGGGCTTTGCAAATCCCGTCGAATCCAGAATCAGCCCCAAGAAACTTTCGCCAGTATATCAGAACTTACCGGACTTAAGCCACCAGCTTAGCGGTTTGCGTTCTTCATGATACGGGCTTTGTCTAATTTCCACTCACGTTCTTTGATATCGTCGCGCTTGTCGTGATCTCGTTTACCTTTTGCTACGCCGATTTTGACTTTGCTCCAGGCATTTTTCCAATACATCGACAATGCGACGACGGTATAGCCCTCACGGCTGACTCGGCCGATAAGCGATTCTATCTCACGCTTGTTGAGTAACAGTTTGCGCGTGCGAGTGGGGTCGCATACGACATGTGAAGATGCTACGTTGAGCGGTGTAATAGTGGCGCCAAAGAGAAAGGCTTCGCCATCTCTTAAGGTCACATAGCTGTCACTGATATTGGCTTTGCCCGCTCGCAGAGATTTGACTTCCCAACCTTGTAGTTCAAGGCCAGCTTCAAATTCCTCTTCGATGAAGTACTCATGGCGAGCACGCTTATTTTGCGCAATGGTAGCGGAACCGGGTTTGTACGCTTTTTTCTTTTTCATAGTGCCGTCATTATACTGGATGTCTAAGGGAATGAAATCCCCGTCAAAGTGTATAGTGACATTGTGTTCTGCCTTGGGGAAACCTTTCCGGCGTTTTTATCTGATGGCCGAAAATGCTATTATTTTGCGCATTTATTACTCTTGGAAAATGGTATGCCCAAAATTAATCGCTCTGCATTAGTCCCTTACAGCGCTGAGCAAATGTATAAACTCGTCAATGATGTTCCTTCTTACCCTGCCTTTTTACCGGGGTGCACAGGAAGTCGGGTTTTATCGACTTCCTCGGAGGAAATGACCGCAGCGGTCGATGTTTCCAAAGCTGGCATTAGTAAAACGTTTACGACACGAAATACACTGACAGATAACCAGTCTATCTCAATGCAACTGGTCGACGGCCCGTTCCGGGAATTAAAGGGCGATTGGCGGTTTATTCCGCTGAGTGAAAAGGCCTGTAAAGTTGAGCTCGACCTGGATTTTGAATTTAAAAATGCGTTGATCGAGCTTGCCTTTGGTAAAGTCTTTAAAGAATTAGCTAACAATATGGTTCAGGCTTTCACCCAGCGAGCCAAAGAGGTTTACAGTGCCTAAGATGCGGGTAGAAGTGGTTTACGCGCTACCGGAGCGCCAGTTTCTTCTCGCTCTGGATCTCAATGAGGGCGTTACTGTAGAGCAGGCGATCAATGCGTCGGGGTTGCTGGCTTTGCGCCCTGAGATCGATCTCAATTTTAACAAGATTGGTATTTTTAGCCGCCCCGCCCAATTGGATGAAAAACTACAGGAAGGCGATCGCGTTGAAATCTATCGTCCGTTGATTGCCGATCCTAAAGAATTACGCAGACAAAGGGCTGAACACTCAAAAAGCAAGCGTTAGTCAATGTGGGCCAATGAAATAGCCAACGAAAGAACGTGCGGTTGCCAGATATATTCCGCCCACAGGGAAAACAAAAGGGCAGCCAGTCTTGCGAGTGATTAAACCTAAGGGAACAATAGCTACTATTCACCTCCAACGTTGTTCCCGGTGTCGACTGTGCTATTTAGATCTATACAGGCCCATCTCATTCGGTTATGTGCCCATATTGCACGTTTTTCAGAAGCCGGTTCGACCTGAAAAGCTTTTCCGCACAAGGAGTGCTTTTCAGGCGTCTTTGGCTCAATCCGATAGCCAGCATCCTATCCGACAACACTGACGAATTAGTTCAGTGCTGGCTTGTTATCGATGCTGGTAAGGATACCCTGGCTGTTGAAATTCAGCGTTAAAGTTTGCTGTTTCACGGCTTCATGACCGGGCTGTTGGCGGAATACATAGAACCAAGTATCGCTACCAAATGGGTCCTGTAACATCGGGGTTCCCAGAGAATAAGCAACCTGTTGTTTTGTCATACCGTTATGAATCTTGGCGACGTCTGCCGGAGCTAAGTAGTTCCCCTGATTGATATCCGGGCGATAAACCACCTTCTCCAAAGTGGAGCATCCTGCGGTCAACATGACAGCGACTACCGCGACGATAATTGTTAGCGTTTTACAGCGCATAGTGAATTCATTCCTTAAGGTCATAGGTTGCCGATGATAATAGACCTTGCCTGTATTGAAAACCGGCAAGGCCCATGTATGACCTCAGAAACCCATAAAAGTTGAACGATTTTATGCGGCCAGTAACTCTTTTGCGTTCGCCAACGTATTCTTAGTCACGGCGCTTCCCCCCAGCAGGCGGGCCAGCTCCTGAAGGCGGGCGCGTTTGCCAAGAGGCTCCATCAGTGTTTCGGTTTCTGAGCCGTCCGTCTGTTTGCTCACAAAGTAATGATGGTGCCCGCAACCGGCGACCTGCGGTAAATGGGTGACGCACATCACCTGCGTGGACTCGCCCAGTTGGCGCAACATTTTCCCTACGATCGCTGCGGTTGGTCCGCTAATTCCCACGTCCACTTCATCGAAAATAAGCGCCGGTGTATCCATCTTCTGCGCGGTGATAACTTGCAGAATTAACGCGATGCGTGAAAGTTCCCCTCCCGACGCCACCTTCGCCAATTGTTGGTGAGGTTGCCCGGGGTTCGTTGTGACGCGAAACTCAATCTGGTCTGCACCCGTCATGTTGAGATGTTCAGTCGCGAAGGTGACATGGATGGAGAAGTGCCCGTGAGGCATCGCCAGTTCGCGCATGTTTTCGGTAATTAACTGTGAAAGCGCCTCCGCATGTTGGCTACGACGAGTATGTAGCTGTTCAGCGGTATGCAGCGCCTGCTGGTGATATTCATGTACTACCTGACTCAAGGCCTCATGATCGCTTTCCTGCTGGTCCAGCAGCTGTTGCTCATTCATCAGTTGCTGGCAAAACGTCGGCAGCTCTTCCGGCGCGACATGGTGTTTACGAGACAGCGACAGTTGGCGGGATAGCCGTTGCTCCAGTTCATACAGACGAACAGGGTCAAGCTCCATACGGTCGCTGTAGTGACGCAGCTCATCGCTGGCTTCACTGATCTGGATGTGGGCTTCGTCGAGAAAAGACAGAATTCCAGACAGTGATTCGTCCAGCCCAACCAGTTCCGTCAGCTTTTGGCGGGCGCTGTGCAGCATACCAAGCAGATTTTGCTCTTCACCTTCACTGAGGATATGCAGCGTCTGTTGGCTCAGGGACTGCAATTGCCCGCTGTTTGCCAGACGCTTGTACTCGGCGTCAATCTGTTCGTATTCACCAGCTTGAGGCACAAACTCGTTCAACTCTTTCAACTGGTACTGCAGCAGTTCGCGTCGTGCTTCCCGCTCAATGGCCGCTTGCTGGTGCTGAGCTAGCTCCCGGCAGCTCTGGTGCCACTGACGGCAAGTTTCTCGCATTGCTGACAGCAATTGCGGTTCGTCCGCATAAGCGTCCAGCAAATAGCGCTGATGTTCGGGTTTCAGCAGCAGCTGATGCGCGTGCTGACCGTGCAACTGAATTAAATGCTGACCCAGTTCGCGGAGTTGGGAAAGCGGCACGGCAGTGCCATTAATGAATCCGCGAGAGCGGCCATCGGCACCCACAACCCGGCGGAGAAGACATTCGTTGCTGTCATCTAACTGGTTATGTTCCAGCCACTCAAGTGCGGCTGGCGTATCAGCCAGAGAAAACCGCGCGCAGATGTCGGCGCGCGCCGCACCAGGGCGGACCATGCTGGCGTCAGCGCGATTTCCGAGACATAAACCCAATGCATCAATCGCAATGGATTTGCCTGCCCCGGTCTCTCCGGTAATGACGCTCATACCTGTCTGAAAATCAATCTCCAGTTCGCGCACGATGGCGAAGTTACTAATAGTGAGTTGAGCCAGCATGATGTTTTCCTGTATGTAAAAACAAGTGTCAATGCATACAGTATAAACTGGTTTTTTATACAGTAAAGTGGCTGAGTTGACTTATTAAAATAATTTTTTCGACCAACCCAATTTACTGCTCAATGTGTTGAAATAATTGTAATTTTCAGGATGGATAAGATTGAGATGGTGAGGGCTGCGGCGAATCAGCACCTCTTCGCCTTCCTGAATCGGAAGCGCGATCTGGCTATCGCAGCTTATCTCTAAGTCATTGGTGATTTGGGAAAATTTGAGTCTTATCGTACTGCTGTTGCTGATCACTAACGGGCGAGCGGACAGCGTATGAGGGAACATTGGCACCAGCGCGATCGCCTCCAGAGATGGACTGAGGATTGGACCGCCGCCGGAAAGGGAATAGGCGGTGGAGCCCGTAGGCGTCGAGATAATCAAGCCGTCTGAACGCTGTGAAAAGGCAAAACTGTCGTCAATATAGACCTCGAACTCGATCATATGCGCGACTTTGCCGGGATGAAGCACGACTTCGTTGATGGCGCTGCTGCTACTGTTCATGTGATTGGCACGGCAGACCTGAGCCTCCAGCATAAACCGGCTTTCGCGAATATAGCGCCCGGCGAGGACGTCGCTTAGCTGCTGCTGGGCGTGATCCGGGTCGAGATCGGTCAGAAAACCGAGATTTCCCCGGTTGACGCCGATGACGCTGATGTCATAGCGGGACAGCACCCGCGCGGCGCCGAGCATGTTTCCGTCACCCCCGACCACGACGGCCAGATCGGCCTGTTGCCCGACTTCCGCCAGGCTACCCGTGACGGCGTCAGAGAGGTTGAGTTCCTGGGCGATCTGTTGCTCGAGGATAACGGAATATCCTTTACCGGTTAGCCATTTGTAGAGCATTTCGTGTGTGGCCAAGGCGGAAGGATGTCGCGGATGACCGACGATACCGATGCAGTTAAATGTTTTATTCATTAGACGGTTAATCCTTGCGGGAAGAGGGCGTTCAGTGTTTTCAGCCGGGCAATATGTCAGGGTTCCCTTGAAACCCCCGTTTTGATCCCCATAATAAGCGAACAAGCGAGATGAATGCCAAAACCGCGGAGTATTTCATGAGTAGTAAAGAGCAGAAGTCACCGGACGAACAGGTTCAGGATCAAAAGAAAGCAGCAGACGCCGCCGTTGAAACGCCAGAAGCCGCCGATCCCCGCGATGAACGTATCGCTGAACTGGAGGCGCAACTGAGCGAATTACAGCAACGTGAACGCGAGAGCGTGTTGCGTTCTCGCGCTGAGAGCGAGAACATTCGCCGCCGTGCGGAGCTGGATGTCGAAAAAGCACACAAATTCGCGCTGGAAAAATTCGCCGGTGAAATGTTGCCTGTGATCGATAACCTTGAACGTGCGCTGGAAACAGCAGACAAGTCTAGCGATGCGCTGACAGCCATGATAGAAGGGGTAGAACTGACGCTGAAATCCCTGCTTTCTGTCGTGCACAAGTTTGGTATTGAAGTTGTGGCGGATGTGAACGTGCCGTTCAACCCCGAAATTCATCAGGCGATGACGATGATGGAATCAGCCGATCATGAGCCTAATCACGTGATGCTGGTCATGCAGAAAGGCTACACCCTGAACGGTCGTCTGCTACGCCCGGCGATGGTGGCAGTGTCGAAAGCTAAGGAGTAATTCTTCTGGCTTATCTTCAGGGCAGGTGAAACGTCAGCCTGCCCTGAAGAGCACCTATTCCCCCTTTCCCTTTTTTCCTCCCTCCAGATTCCCGGTTGAATGAATTTTTCGGCTGTTTTATGCCGAACCGGTTTTTTCAGGCCAAAAAGCAGCACATTGTTTATATTTTGTTAGTATTAGTTTTATGAAACGCATAGGGTTTTGTGTCAAAAGACATCATCATCTCTGCCTATCAAAATAATCATTTCTACCGATCTAAATGCACTTGATAATCATTCTCATATTTGTGAGAGTAGATTTACAGTAGGTTTAGAAGGGTCAATTTTATGTCGGAGAGTCGTGTTATCGCATCTGTCAGCCGCACATCCAGGAAGATCAAACTTTCCCTGATGGGGCCGGCCTTTATCACGGCGATCGGCTATATCGATCCCGGTAACTTCGCGACCAATATTCAGGCTGGGGCATCATACGGCTATCAGCTATTATGGGTGGTCGTTTGGGCTAACCTCATGGCGATGCTGATTCAGCTGCTTTCCGCCAAGTTGGGGATTGCGACCGGTAAAAATCTTGCCGAACATATTCGCGATCGCTTTCCTCGTCCTGCCGTTTGGGCCTATTGGGTGCAGGCGGAAATTATCGCGATGGCGACCGATCTGGCTGAGTTCATCGGCGCCGCTATTGGGTTCAAATTGCTGCTGGGCGTCTCTTTGCTGGAAGGCGCGATACTGACCGGTATTGCCACGTTCCTGATATTGATGCTGCAACAGCGCGGACAAAAGCCGCTGGAGATGGTGATAGGCGGTCTGCTGCTGTTTGTTGCGGCGGCCTATATCGTCGAGCTGATATTTTCTCGCCCTGAGCTGGCTTCTATCGCGCGTGGCATGGCAATCCCGAGCCTACCGACCTCCGACGCCGTGCTGCTGGCTGCTGGCGTGCTGGGGGCGACCATTATGCCGCACGTCATATATCTGCATTCGTCGTTGACGCAGCGCAAGGGAAACAATACCCGTAGCGATCGCTATGCTTCGACGAAGTTTGATGTGGCCGTAGCGATGACTATCGCTGGATTCGTCAACCTGGCCATGATGGCGACTGCGGCGGCAGCGTTTCACTTCAGCGGCAATACCCACGTCGCGGATTTGGATCAGGCATATTTAACGCTCAAACCGCTATTGGGACAGGCTGCCGCTACGATATTCGGCCTGAGTCTGGTCATTGCGGGACTGTCTTCGACAGTGGTGGGAACCCTGGCGGGGCAGGTGGTTATGCAGGGATTTGTCCACTTTAGAATTCCGCTGTGGCTGCGTCGAGCGGTGACCATGCTGCCGTCATTTGTCGTCATCCTGTGCGGTATGGACCCAACGCGGGTGCTCGTTATGAGTCAGGTACTGCTGAGCTTCGGTATTGCGCTGGCGCTGGTTCCGCTGCTGTTATTCACGAACGATCGCGAACTGATGGGCGATTTAGTCAATAGTCGGTGGGTAAAATCTATTGGCTGGGTTATCGTTGCCATAGTTGTGACGCTGAACCTCTATCTGCTGTTAGGTAGCCTGCTTGGTCTCTAATGTAAAGCGCGGCGCATTGAGCGCCGCGTCTTTGCGAGATTTTACTTTCCTTTTCTCAACTCGGTGACGGGAACGCCGCCAATTCCCCAATTATCCGTTTCAACTTCCTCAATCACCACGATGGTTGTGCTGGGGTTCTTGTTTAAAACGTCCACCAACAATTTTGTCGCACCTTCGATTAACTGCTTTTTCTGGTCGGCGGTCGCGCCTTCCCGTGTAATTTTGATATTGACGTATGGCATAGATTTCCTCCGAAGTAGACCCGAAAAGCATTTGGGGTCATCAAGTTACGAGAAGACATTCGAATCATTCATGGAACAAAGCTGCTCCAACTGCTGATACATTTCGATGACGCATCGTCCGGCATCCTGCAGCGCACGGGAGTTAACCTGCGGACGCGGCAGCACATAGGTATAGAAGTTTGGCCCTTCAGCCAGAACACCCAGCGCCCATAGCGATTTCTGCGTTTCTCCTTTACTGGAGATTGGATGCTGATCGCGATCGATATCTATTCCGCCGGGATGATAGTCCTGGTTGATGAAAGGGCGGATGACGCCCTGTGCGATCAGATTGCGGATAAACGGCGAATCATCATGCAACGCGGAGAAACTGTCGATCTTGGCTTTGATCAGTACATCGAATTCCGTCCGGCTGTTCGTATCGGTAAACGAGCTTTTAATCTCGAAACAGCCCGATTGGGCATTGAGCAGCAGTGTTGACGCAGGCCCCCCGCAAGCTTGACCACTCCCGCCTCCATTAGCGCCAGCAGTTCACGGTTACGCTCTAGCGGCGGCCCTACCGCGATGCGGTTAAAAATTGGCGCATAGTGTTCCAATAGACGCTGATGAGATTCGCCGGTCAACCCGCCGAAATCGATCGCATTGCGCAGAATGTCGCGCGCGTCTCTAATCACATCGGTGGCCGCTTTGACGGCACCCTCGATATTGCCTTGTTCCGCGGCGTGAAGATCGTCAATCAGATGCGCCATAAAGAACTCGGTGTAGTCCTGCAGCGAAGCGAATGACTTCCCGTGATGTGGATAAAACAGCGTGAGGATAGACTGACGATCGGCGGGATCTTCCTGATAGTTCGCGGCATCCGGCCAGTGCTTCTCCAGTGTGCTGCGATAGACGTAGCACATTTCTTTCACCAGCAGAGGCAGAACCTGTTTTTCAAAATCCAGCTTCGACGATCCCGTATCGCGGAGATTCTGTTGGCGAAGTTCGTCCAGGGCGGTGAGGGTGATGAATGCGGGATGGTATTGCCCTCCTACGCCCTTTTGGTTACGGCCGCGGCTACTGAACGGCAGCGCCTGACGCGAGAACAGGGCGACAGCCGGTTCGCGTCCGCTGGGCGTGTAGCGCAACCGGCCTTCCTCTTCGGTGAATACGCCCCCTCGACCATAGGTCAATTGCGACAGCACATCGTAAGCGGTAAGCCCCGTGCCTTGAATCAGCACTCGTGACTGCGGCGAGATGTCGTCCAGCATCGTGGTTGGATAAGTCGTGCTGAAATACTGAAGATGTGGATTGTGCGTGCGATTGGCAGCCACGAATTGCAGCAGAACGTGATCATCAATGGACAGCATATTGTGGCCGTGCCCGGTGGTGATAAAAACAAAATCGGCCGTGACGCACGTCCCGCTTTGCAGAGCAATCGTGGTTTTTCCGTTATTCTGTACCGTCATATTGGCGGCGCGGTATGGTCGATGGCTGATCACGAGATCGTGCGGCAGGCTGCGGGTAATTTCGTGGTATCCCCAGACGAGATATTTGCCCAGCAGGCGACGGGGAAGATAATCGTTTTCCTGAATTTCAGCGCCGTTTTTGTTTCGATAGCCGTTCGCTCTGGCCCACTCAAAAAAATTAAGCCCTTGGCGAATAGGACCGCTATTTTTGACCGATTCGTCACCGAATAGCGTGATTTGGCTGGCGACGGTATTCACCAGCAGGTGGTCGGGCTGTTGAGGACTGTGCGCGCCCGTGCCAATTTCATTGGGGTCAACGAGCAGGATTTCCATTCCTTCTGGATGTGGTGAGTGGTCATAAAGCGTAATTAAACGTTCAAGAATACTTAATCCTCTTGGGCCCATGCCCACTATTGCGACGGTAGTTCGAGCCATAACTCATCTCCTTTGAATGATCGAACATTAACGATTTCCTGTGGTGAAACAACTTATTCCAGATGCGATAAATAGCGAGACGGCACCGCATACAATGGCGGAAACGACCGCATGAGGACTGGATTTCAACGCATTGGCCAGTAAAGGACCGGCGATTTGTCCGATGCCGTAAGTCAGCGTGACCAGCCCAAGCAGATTGATATGTCGCGGAACGCGAATGCGTTTGGCTAACGGCATCACCAGCGAAGTCGTGCCCATAAACGTTGCGCCGAAACCGAGGCTGCTGATGATTAACAGCATGGGCGAGTCGCTTAGCAAGGTCATCAGGACGCAAACTCCCTGTAGGAAAAGATTCGCCGTCAGACATTGCAGCGTTCCCCAACGGCTCGCAGCCCATAGCCAGATGAAGCAGCCGGGAACGATGCCTAGACCGACCAGCGACCACAGGTGGCTGGCAAGAAGCGGGAATGCCAGTGTTTTGGCCATCAGCGGCAGATAGGTGGCAATGATGATGTAACCGAAGCCGGCGAGCCCATAGAGCAGCGCCAACTGCCACCAGAGAATGTTTTCCTGTTTGACCGGCGTGGGCGCGACGCCGACAGACGCCGTAGAACGTTGGGGGGTTAGCAGCCACATCCCCAGTAACAGCAGGGTGGACAGCAGGCCTGCTCCCCCCCATAGCGTCTCGGCGTCCAGCGCGTAGCGCTGACCGGCGACGACATACTCATTCCCCAAGATGATCCCTACGCCAACGCCCGCATAGAGCGCAGCGATAGCCCCAAAATTATGCGTGAGGCGCATCATGTTCAATGAACCGAAAATCATCGTACCCGCGCTGGCGACACCAGCGGCGAAACGAATCACCAGCGTCAGGGGAAAGTGAGTGGTAAGCGCCATAGCGAAAGTCAGCGCGGCGGTTGTAATGGCGGTGGCAAACAGCGTCGCGCGGGTGCGCGCGGGGGGAATGAGGCGGCTGAAAGTGAACAGCAGGCTACCGGCCAGATATCCCGCATAATTGGCGCTGGCAAGATACGAAAGCTGATTGAAGGTAAACAGGTTCTCGCTCAGCATGACCGGCAACATGGGGGTGAAAAGAAAACGTCCGATCCCCATTCCTAAAGCCAAAATCATCATGCCGAACAGCGCGGTTCGAACGGATGATAAAAAGGGCTGGAAATGCCGAACATGACTCAATTTTCTTTTTCCAAAAATTAAGTGGAACGATGTTAGAGCTATTCTGAGGGTAATTATGATAAATAAAAGTGAATGTTTTTTAGCTAAATATTCACTAAAAGAGAGCGTGTGCTATGAACAGTAACTCACTGCGCCTCTTCAAAGCCGTAGCTGAAAGCGGCTCTGTCAAAGAGGCGTCAAAGCGATTGCATTGTGTTTCGTCAAACGTCACTACCCGGCTCAAGCGGTTGGAGGCCAGACTCAATGTTTGTCTGTTCAGACGCGAGAGAAATCGCCTCTATATCACGCCGGAGGGAGAATATTTATTGGGATACGCCAATAAGATCCTGGCGTTGATAGACGAAGCGGAGAGAAACTTGCAAGCTCAGAACCCCTCTGGTCCGCTACGCCTCGGTTCAATGGAGACCACGGCGGCCATCCGCTTACCTTCCTTGCTGTCTTCTTTTAGTCGAAACACACCGCTGGTGGAGTTGAGCCTTGAAACCCACCCGACGCGTCAACTGGTTGAGGCCGTGCTTAATGGCAAACTGGATATTGCGTTTGTCGCCGACTATGAACATTTGCCGCGTGGTTTGCTGGGGAACGTTCCTGTATGGCGGGAAACGCTGGTGCTGGTGACGCGGAAAGATCACCCCGGCGTTTTGACCGTGGCCGATCTGCAGATCAAAAAGCCGCTGGCACTTGGGGTTGGCTGTAACTATCGCTATCGCTTCGAGCAGTGGCTCAGTCTACAGGGGGTCGTAGGGCCGGGGCCGCAGGAGTTTGGGTCTTTTCAGGCCATTCTTGGCTGTGTAGCGTCGGGGATGGGGATCTCGCTCTTGCCGGAAAGCGTGGTCAGCCAGTATACGCAGAGTTTCGATATTCGTTGTCATGCTATCGATCCTGCGATTGGTGAAGTCGACACTCTGATGATTTGGCTCAAGAGTCGTGAGTCGGGGAGGGGGGTAACCGCCTTCAGGCAGTTTGTGATAAAGCACAGTTCGGCGCATGATAAATAACTCTGCGCCCAGGTCGTCGGGTCGGTATTTTCCGGCGACCGGGAGTATTGGGGATTGTCTCGCTACAGATTGACATAAGTTAAGACTGAGGGCCTTGCATGACGTCATCGATCACCATCATTAAACAGAAATTGCTGTCAGACCAGTGGTTCGTGCTGAATAAATATATTTATGATTTTAAAAGAAAAAATGGCGAAGTCGTTCGGCAGATCCGCGAGGTCTATGACCGGGGAAATGGGGCAACGATTCTGTTGTACAACCGAGAAAAAGGCAGTGTGGTCCTAACGCGTCAATTTCGTTTGCCGACATACTTAAACGGCAATGAGAGTGGGATGCTGCTGGAAGCCTGCGCCGGAATGCTGGACGATCACTCTCCTGAAGACTGCGTAAGAAACGAAGCCATAGAAGAGACAGGCTACGCCGTCAGAGACGTCGAAAAACTGTTTGAAGCCTATATGTCGCCGGGCGGCGTGACTGAAATCATCCACTTTTTTGCCGCGCAATACGATGATTCCTTGCGGGATAACCGTGGCGGCGGGATTGACGATGAAGATATCGAAGTGGTTGAACTGCCCTTTACCGAGGCTGTCGCCATGATGAAGGACGGGCGAATCAAAGACGCCAAGACCATCATGCTCTTGCAGTACGCCCAGATCCAGGGCTGGTTCGTCAAATCGTAGTCAATTGAATATCAGCGCGGAGCGATGAAATTCGCCCCGCGTCCTCTTTTTTCCTGTTACAGCTGCGCGGCCAGCAGGTCTTCAAGCTTCTGCTGATCCGCGGCGAACAGACGTATCCCTTCCGCCAGCTTCTCGACCGCCATGGCGTCCTGATTGTGGAGCCAGCGGAATTCGGCTTCGGGAAGCGGCGAGGCCTGATAGAGCCCTTCCGTCGCCGGGGTAAGCTTGCGCTCCACCGGCGCTTCGCTGTTTTTCAACTGCTCCAGCAGATGCGGAGAGAGAGTCAGGCGGTCGCAGCCAGCCAGCGCAAGCACCTGTTCAACGTTGCGGAAGCTGGCGCCCATGACGACGGTCTCGTAGCGGTGCTGCTTGTAGTAGTCGTAGATGCGTTTGACGGACTGTACGCCCGGATCCTGCTCTGCCGAGTAGTCTGCATTCGGCTCCCGCGCCTGATACCAGTCGTAGATGCGGCCGACGAACGGCGAGATCAGATATACGCCCGCTTCCGCACAGGCCCGCGCCTGCGCAAACGAGAACAGCAGCGTCAGGTTGCAGTTAATTCCTTCCTTCTCCAGCGCTTCGGCGGCTTGGATCCCTTCCCAGGTGGCGGCCAGCTTGATCAGAATGCGTGAGCGGGGAATGTCCATACGTTCATACAGTCCGATCAGCTTACGGGCTTTTGTGACGCACATGCCCCGGTCAAATGAGAGGCGCGCATCTACTTCGGTTGAGATTCGCCCTGGAATGCTTTTCAACACCTCTGCGCCAATATTGACGGCCAACTGGTCGCTGGCGTTAATCAGCTGCGTTTCGCGCGATCCGCCCTGTCGGCGGGCATAGTCCAGCGCGTCGGTAAACAGCGACTGATAGGAGGGCAAGCTGGCGGCTTTCAGGATCAGCGAAGGATTGGTGGTGGCATCCTGCGGTGCGAAATGCCGGATTGAATCGATATCGCCGCTGTCAGCCACCACGACGGTGAACTGTTTAAGGGCATCGAGTTGGTTCATGCATGACTCCTGGAATAATAAACGGATCGACGAAAACTCAGGGTGGTAATCACATACCCTGCATCAGTACCGGACAGAATGACATGCGCTTTTTCTGATTACTGTGATGGAGGAAGACAATAGGGCAATAGAATGACCCGATCGCGGGGACGCGATCGGGGTGAAGCGGAAGTTAGCGGGACTGCCGTTGCAGCCACTGATCCAGCTGGTTGGCGAACTGCTGGCGGTCGCGCTGGCTCAGCGCGTTGGGGCCGCCGGTCTGAATGCCGCTGGAGCGCAGGGTATCCATAAAGTCGCGCAGAGTCAGTCGCTCGCGGATGGTATCCGGCGTATATCGCTCTCCGCGCGGATTCAGCGCCTCGCCCTGTTTTTCCAGTACTTCGGACGCCAGCGGGATATCACTGGTGATCACTAAATCGCCGGGCATGACGCGTCGGACGATTTCGTTGTCCGCGACGTCGAATCCCGCCGCGACGCGCAGCGTGTGTAGATAGGGAGAGAGCGGCACTTTCAGCGACTGATTTGCGACGAAGGTGACGGTGGTCGCCGTGCGCTCTGCCGCACGATACAGGACTTCCTTGATAACGACGGGACACGCGTCGGCATCGACCCAGATAACGGCCATCAGCAGCTCTCCTCGTGACCTTTGGGCGCCAGCCAGTCGCGCGGCGACAAAAAGTCCCGATACAGCGCGGCTTCCGGGCTGTCTGACTCCGGAGCATATTGATATTCCCAGCGTGCCAACGGCGGCATCGACATCAGAATAGATTCGGTTCGTCCACCGCTTTGCAGGCCGAACAGCGTGCCGCGGTCCCAGACCAGGTTGAACTCCACGTAGCGGCCGCGGCGATAGAGCTGGAATTCGCGCTCCCGTTCGCCCCAGGGCAGATCTTTACGGCGTTGGACAATCGGCAAGTAAGCCTCTGCAAACCCTCTGCCGACGGCCTGCATAAATGCGAAGCTGGTGGCGAAATCCGGCGTATTTAGGTCGTCGAAGAACAGGCCGCCAATGCCCCGTGCTTCGTTGCGATGTTTCAGGAAGAAGTACTCGTCGCACCAGGCTTTGTAGCGCGGGTAGATGTCTTCGCCGAAGGGCTGGCAGAGGTCGTGCGCCGTTTGATGCCAATGAACCGCATCTTCTTCAAAGCCGTAGAACGGCGTCAGGTCGAAGCCGCCGCCGAACCACCACACCGGCGTTTCGCTTTCTTTTTCGGCAATAAAGAAGCGCACGTTGGCATGGCTGGTAGGCACATACGGATTGAGCGGATGAATGACCAGTGAGACGCCGATGGCCTGAAAGCGGCATCCCGCCAGCTCCGGCCGATGAACGCTGGCGGAAGGCGGCAGAGACGCGCCTGAAACGTGGGAAAAGTTGACCCCGGCTTGCTCAAAGACCTGTCCCTGGCGCAGGACTCGGCTTCGTCCGCCGCCGCCGGTTGCGTATTCCCAGGCGTCCTCCCTGAAGGTTTCCGCATCGTCCATCTGTTCGAGCTGTTGGCAGAGGGTGTCCTGCAACGAGAGCAGAAAACGTTTAATCGCGTCGATATCGGGAGAACTCATCGTGATCCTTTTGGCATCTGTGGCAAAGCCGTCAGTATAACGAGATTTCCGCGTCGATAAATGCCGTCGCGGCGATGAGGCGGCGAGGGCAATTTGCGGTTGCGTCTGACGGGAATCACGCGATAATCAGAACTTACCTCATTTACTTACCGATAATGGGTCGTTACCGATGGACATCCGCATATTCAGGCAAGACGACTTTGAAGAAGTGATCACTCTTTGGGAGCGCTGTGATCTTCTGCGCCCGTGGAACGATCCGGAAATGGATATCGAACGTAAGATGAATCACGACCCCGATCTGTTTCTGGTGGCGGAAGTCAACGGAGAGATCGTCGGCTCTGTGATGGGGGGTTATGATGGTCATCGCGGTTCTGCCTACTATTTGGGCGTTCATCCCGACTTCCGCGGGCGCGGCATCGCCAATGCGCTGGTCAGCCGGCTGGAAAAGAAACTGATTGCGCGCGGCTGTCCGAAAATCAACCTGATGGTGCGCGAAGATAACGATGCGGTGATCGGCATGTACGAGAAGCTGGATTATCAAACCGCAGACTGCATCACGCTGGGCAAGCGCCTGATAGAAGACCAGGAGTATTAACCGCGGGATGATGTGCTGGCGCGGCATGTTATCCCCTACGAATACGGCCTGACGGCCGTATTCCCCCACAACGATATTTACGGCACTTTCTGCTCACAGAAGACTCCAATAGCCATCTGCATGCAGTCAGGTGCCGTTTTTTGTTAAGGAGTTGGTTGTGATCACTGTTCGACCGCTATATTTGGCTCTTCCGCTGCTGCTGACCGGCTGCGGCACGCTTTCCCATTTGTCCTGGTCCAGCCTGTCGCCAATGAACTGGTTCGGATCTTCTTTAACGGTCTCTGACTCGGGCGTCGGTAGTATCACCTCGGGGACGCCGATGTCTGAAGCGGCGCTCGATCGCGCTTTAGACGGAAATTACCGGCTACGCGGCGGAATGGGGACGCATAACGGTAAGCTGGTGGCGTTCTATGAAGCGCTTAAAGACGATCAGGTGAAAGTGACGATCTACGGCGAACCGAAGAGTCACGTCAGTCAGGTGGAGGTGATGGACGCGTCGGCTGCCAGCGCCTGGGGCGTCAAGATCGGCGATGAATTCAGTTCGCTCTACAGCAAGGCATTCGACGCTTGCCAACTGGGGCAGGGCGACAGCGCGCGCGACGTAGAATGTGTCGCGCCGCAGAGCCAGCATGTGAGCTACCTATTTACCGGTAGCTGGAGTGGTCCGGATGGACTGATGCCGCCGGACGATATATTGCAACGTTGGAAGGTCGGCAAAATCATCTGGCATGCTCAGCCGCGCCGCTGATTTACGCCTCTGGCATGGGCGGCTCCGCCCATGCTTTTTCTGGTTTTTTCATTGGTTTTTCCACACATTCTCCTCCTCGCTTTGTCCCCGCGACGTTGCGGCTTGGTCAACATTTTGCGTTGAAGCAAAGCAAAATCAGTATTGCATCCGGTATCATAAGCGCGCTGGGTATCTTTGGGGCTACAGTGACGATACAACATACTGAATAATAAGAGGAATGAGAGTGATGACGCCAATTCAAAGCGGTATTTTGCTGGAGCATCGCCGTTTTGCCATTTATATGGAAGCCAGAGTTCAGGGAGAGTTTGATGCCATCCGGCAGGGATGTAAGAAATTTTGTCACTCTCTGAACGAGTTACAGCAGCAGTTTCCTGAGGCCGGTCTCGGGGCGACGCTCGCCTTTGGCCACGACGTGTGGCGTGAGCTGGATTGCGACGGCAGCGCCGCTGAACTGAAGCCGTTTACGCCGATGGGGAAAGGATTAGCGCCGGCGACGCAGAGAGATCTGTTGATCCACATTCAGTCGCTGCGCCATGACGTGAACTTCAGTCTGGCTCAGGCGGCGCTGGTCGCGTTCGGCAGCGCCATTCACGTCGAAGAAGAAACCCATGGTTTCCGCTGGCTGGAAGACCGGGACCTGAGCGGCTTTGTCGACGGCACTGAAAACCCGCAGGGTGAAGATCGCCATCGTGTCGCGATCGTTCCCGATGGACAGCCGGGCGCTGGCGGCAGCTACGTCTTCGTACAGCGCTGGGAGCATAACCTGCGCCAGCTGCAGCGGATGAGTACGGAAAAACAGGAACAGATGATCGGTCGCACTAAGCAGGGGAACGAAGAGCTGCCGTCCGATCGGCGTCCGGAAACTTCTCATCTCAGCCGGGTCGATCTTAAAGAGGACGGCAAAGGGCTGAAAATTCTGCGCCAGAGCCTGCCATACGGCACGGCCAGCGGGAAAAAGGGACTCTATTTCATGGCCTATTGCTCTCGCCTGCACAATATCGAACAACAGTTGTTAAGCATGTTCGGTGACCGGGACGGCAAGCGAGACGAGATGTTGCGCTTTACCCGTGCCGTGAGCGGAGGCTACTATTTCGCTCCGTCGCTGGCGTGGTTACAGGCATTGTAACGACTGAAACGAGGCGATCCCGACAACGAAAGGTAGGCAGAGGACGTGAAGACAGACGCGCTTGAACACTGCATCGGCAATACGCCGCTGGTGAAATTGCAGCGATTGGCAGGCCACACGGATAGCGAGATCTGGGTCAAGTTGGAAGGACAGAATCCGGCGGGGTCGATCAAGGATCGCGCCGCTTACGGCATGATCTGTCAGGCGGAGCGGCGAGGAACGATCTCCCCCGGCGACACGTTGATTGAAGCGACCAGCGGCAACACCGGCATCGCGTTGGCGATGGTGGCGGCGTTGAAGGGATACCGTTTGCGGTTGCTGATGCCGGAAAATATGAGTCTGGAGCGTCAGGCCGCCATGCGCGCTTACGGCGCCGAACTGCTGCTGGTGAGCCAGCAAGAGGGAATGGAGGGCGCGCGCGACAAGGCGCGCCGGATGGCGGAGGCGGGAGAAGGCTATGTGCTCGACCAGTTCAACAATCCGGACAATGCGCAAGCCCATTTCGTCAGCACCGGGCCTGAAATTTGGCGTCAAACGGCGGGTCGTCTGACCCACTTTGTTTCCTGTATGGGCACCACCGGGACTATCACCGGCGTCAGCCGGTATTTGAAAAGTCAGCGTGAAGCGATTTGCACCGTCGGACTGCAACCGCAGGCTGGCAGCCAGATACCGGGTATCCGGCGCTGGTCGCCCGGCTATACGCCGGGAATTTACGAGCCCGAGCTGGTCGACCGCGTTCTGGATGTTTCTCAGCGAGAAGCCGAGGCCATGACCCGCCTGCTGGCGCAGCAGGAAGGTCTTCTGTGCGGCCTGAGTTCAGGCGGCGCGGTGGCTGGCGCGCTCAAGATTGCCGCCGCAGAGCCGGGCAGTCACATTGTTGCGATTGTGTGCGATCGCGGCGATCGTTATCTCTCGACCGGCGTCTTTGACTGACCGCCGCCATCTTTTCTCTCTCGGCTATTCCCTTTCGAGCGCGTAAATAGGCTGCATGTTGGCGGCGCGCCGGGCGGGGAAGAAGCCGAAAATCACACCGATCAGGCTGGAACAGACGAACGCGGCGACGATAGACGCGGGCGAGTATACAAGGGAGAAACTGCTGACCAGCAGGCTGAACAACCCGCCGCAAAGCAGCGAAACCACGACGCCGAGCAGCCCGCCGCACAGGCACACCAGCACCGCTTCGATCAGGAATTGCTGCATGATATCGCTGGTGCGTGCGCCCACCGCCATCCGCACGCCAATCTCCCGGGTGCGCTCGGTCACCGACACCAGCATGATGTTCATCACGCCGATTCCGCCGACAATCAGTGAAATTACCGCAATCAGCGACACCAGCAGCGTCAGCGTGGCGCCGGTTTTCTGGATGGTCTGCCGAATACTGTCGGTGTTCATCACGAAGAAGTCTTTATTGCCATGGTGACGCGTCAGCTCTTGGGTGATGCCTTGCTCCGCGACGCTGAGATCGACATTGTCTTTGACGCGAACGGTAATGCTTCGCAGGTATGATTGCCCCACGAGTCGCCACATGGCGGTGGTATAGGGCACCCATACATTCAGGCTTTCGTCGCTCCCGAACCCGTTTTGCTGGCGGGTCGCCACGCCGATAATTCGGCACGGCAGCGTACCGAGCAGAATGACCTGCCCCAGCGGATCTTCGCCGTGAGCAAACAGCTTATTCCGCGTGTTCTGATCGATAACCACTTCTTGCGCCAGCGTACCGATACTGTTGGAGGGAAAGGATACCCCTTCCGACAAGGTATAGCCGCGCACGGTAAAAAACTGCTCTCCTACGCCGTTTACGGTGGCGGTCAGCGAAACATTGCGGTAACGCAGCGTTACGCTGGAGGAGAGCAGGGGGGTAATGCTATGGACGTAGGGCTGTGCCGACAGCGGCGCAATATCGCTGGCCCTCAGCGTTTGGATAGCGTCGGAACGCATATCGCCAAAGTCTTTACCGGGGAAAATTTCCAGCGTGCTGGTGCCCATCTCATTGATGCTGTTCAGTACCTGCTGCTGGGTGCCTTTCCCGAGTGCGACGACCGACACGACCGAGGCTATGCCGATGATGATGCCCAACATCGTCAGAAAGGTGCGCATCCGCTGGGCGCTCATCGCGCGTAGCGCCATTTTAAACGAATTGGTAAAGCGACCGCACCACTGTGAAAACGTGGGGCTGACTGCCGAATCCGCGTGCCCAGGCGCGGCCGCCCGTTCCGAGATGGGGACGTCTGAAGCGCTTGAGGGGGAGCATTGACGGTCGCCGATGATTTCACCGTCATGGATTTCAATGATGCGCTCCGCCTGCTGCGCCACCTGCATATCGTGTGTGACGATGATGATCGTCTGCCCCTGTCGGTGCAGCTCTTTTAGGATCGTCAGCACTTCGTTTCCGCTGGTGCTGTCCAGCGCGCCAGTCGGCTCGTCGGCCAGAATGACGTTCCCGCCGTTCATCAGGGCGCGTGCGATACTGACGCGCTGCTGCTGGCCACCGGAAAGCTGGTTAGGCGAGTAGTTCAGACGCTCTTCCAGCCCCAGCCGAGTCAGTAGTGCGCGCGAGCGTTGCTGGCGTTCATGGCGCGCTTTGCCGGCATAGACGGCCGGGATCTCCACGTTGTCCTGTACCGTCAGGTCGCTCAGCAGGTGGTAACGCTGGAAAATAAAGCCGAAGTGTTCGCGCCTCAGCGCGGCCAGAGGGTCGTTATCCAACGTCAGCGTGGACGTTCCTGCCACCAGATAGTCGCCCTGGCTGGGCTTGTCCAGACAGCCGAGAATGTTCATCAGGGTCGACTTTCCCGACCCTGATGCCCCGACGATAGCGACCATTTCACCCGACCGGATCGTCAAATTGATGTCTTTCAGGACGTCGACGGTCTTCTCGCCGTTGGCGAAACGGCGAAAAACGTGGCTTAGCTGTAATAAAGGCGTCGTCATGGCTTAGAACCCCACCGGCGGCCTGCCCGCCCGACTGTTGGTCGTGCCGACTTGCTGGCTGACGATGACCTGTTCGCCGGCGTCGACGCCGGAGATTAGCTGAACGAACACATTGTCGCTGATGCCGGTAGTGACCGGACGGGAGTGGATATCCCCTTTGTTGTCCACGACCTGCACCAGCGTCTTCCCTGCGTCGTTATGCAGCGCCGTCATCGGCACCACCAGCGCATCCTTGACGGTATCCAGTAGGATGTAAACCTGTGCCGTCATGGAGATACGCAGGGTTTCTTCGGGATTATCCACATCGAACAGGCCATTGTAATACACCGCCGTGCTGGAGGACGACGAGCTGCTGCTGGAACTGCTGCTGCTGGAGGTCGAGGTTTCAGAACTCAGAGATTCCGGCGCAGGTTCGATAGCGCGCAGCGTGGCCTGATAGCGCTTATCCGGGTTACCAAGGATCGTAAACCAGACCGGCATGCCCGGCTTAACCTTAATCACGTCCGCCTCTGAGATCTGCGCTTCGATGGTCATGGTTTTCAGGTTCGCGACTTTGGCGATGGTTGGCGTGCTTTGCGCGGCGTTGACCGTCTGCCCAGCTTCGACCGGAATGGCGACGATGGTGCCGTCCATTGGAGAAGTGATTTTGGTATAGCCCAGATTGACCTGAGCGGTGTTGACGGCGATTTGCGCTTGAATGATTTGGGCGTCCAGCGCGGCGATTTCGGCCTGCGTGGCGTCGAGCGTCGCACGGGCGCTGTCATAGTCCGCCTGCGCGCCGACGCCCTTTCGCATCAGCATTTCCTGACGCCGCCAGCTCAACTGATTGTTTTTAAGCGTCGCCAGTTTGGCCGCCCTCTGGGCCTGCACATTTTTCAGTGCAGCCTGACTGTCTTTGAACGCGTTCTGCTGGGTCAGATCGTCGATTTCGGCCAGCAATTGTCCTTGTTGGACTTTATCGCCCAATGAAATCGGCAATGCTCTAATTTGTCCTGACGCCTGAGCACCTACGCTGACCAGCTTTTGCGCTTCAATCGTGCCGTCGGCCAGCACGGTTTTTTCCAGATCCCGAATGGCGACGGGGGTAGTGATATAGTTAACTTTGCTTTCTGGACGCAGCAAAAACAGCGAGAGCAGGGCAAGAAGGATAGCGAGCAGTATAATTAAAATTAAACGGGCGGGTCGTAAACGGAATTTCATCAAAACTTCAGTGTCCTTAGTCAGGCCGAAGACATAAAGCGTAGTAAAGACACCAATTTACTCTATTTATCGAAAGCCCCACGTAAGATTTGTCTAAACGGAAAGTAAGTAATCTGTAAATGCAGCTGCGTAAGATACTGGCACAAATGAGAATAGGTTTCATACGAACATACGGGAACACAAGATGAAAATTTTACTGGTAGATGATGATGCCGAACTGGGAAGTATGCTGTGCGAGTACCTCACGGCCGAAGGGTTCAACGCCGAGCAGGTGCTGACCGGTAAAGAGGGCGTTGACGGAGCAATGTCTAATCAGTACACCGCCATGATTCTGGACATCATGCTGCCGGACATGAGCGGGATCGACGTGCTGCGCCAGGTTCGTCGTAGCCAGCCGTTGCCGATAATCATGCTGACGGCGAAAGGCGACAACATCGATCGCGTTATCGGACTGGAAATGGGCGCGGATGATTATGTCCCCAAACCCTGCTATCCGCGTGAATTGGTCGCACGATTGCGGGCGGTCCTGCGGCGTTATGAAGATAAACCGGAAAAAATCAGCGATACCGGTTCGGTCACCTACGGCGAACTGACGTTGAACACATCCACTCGCAACAGCGAATGGCGCGGCGTTTCGTTTGATCTGACGGCCTCCGAGTTCAATCTGCTGGAGCTGCTGATGCGCTCTCCGGACCGTGTGGTGACGAAAGATGAGCTGTCGGAGAAATGTCTGGGGCGCCGCCGTGAGGCGTATGACCGCAGCGTAGACGTTCATATTAGCAATATTCGCCAGAAACTCAGCGCGTTGGAAGGCAGTACCCTGACGATAGAAACGGTGCGCAGCGTCGGCTATCGGATTCGCTGATTATGCAGGGAAGACTTTTCTGGAAGATCCTGGTCGGGCTGTGGCTGACCTTGATTGTGATTTCGCAATTGCTGTGGATGGGTTTTTCTTTCTACGGCGATCGTAATGAACCGCCTGAAATCAGGCTAGGTAAGCATATCATCGCCTTGCAGATGACATTGGCGTCAGAGGCTTTGCAACAGGGGGGGCTTTCCACGCTTTACGAGGAGATGTCGCGCTGGCCCGAAAGCGAACGCGGTTATATCTCGGCATCCACGTTGGATGATGCTGAAGCGGCGTTGCGGCAGGATGACAGCGGGGAATCGCTGCTGCTGGACGATACGATGGCGGGTGATAAGCCTGCGATGGAGGAACAACAGGTTATCGGCCCGGATGGCAGGCATTATTTGCTGCGTTTCGATATCGACGCGCTGAGAAAAGAGTTCCGCTTTGCTCCACCGCCGCTACAGCGATATCTGCATATACCGGGGCCGATACTGTGGATTGGCGCCATCAGCGGGCTATTATTCAGCGCCATGATGGCCTGGAATTTGGCCAGGCCGTTGAACCAACTGCGTGCGGGTTTTGGTCAAGTGGCTCAGGGCGACCTTTCTGTTAGGTTGCTGCCTGCGATGCGGCGTCGTCATGACGAAATCAGCGAGGTGGCGCGAGACTTTGACTCGATGGTGGAGCGTCTCGAGGTACTGGTCAGCGCCAGAGAGCAACTGCTACACGATGTCTCCCACGAGCTGCGTTCGCCGCTGGCGCGTCTGCAATTGGCGATTGGGTTGGCGAGGCAAAACGACAGTCATGTGGAAAGCTCTCTACAGCGCATCGAGCGTGAGGCTGAGCGGATGGACAAAATGATCGGCGAGTTGCTGACCTTGTCGCGTACCGAAAATGCCGCTATTAATGAGGAATACTTCGATCTGCTGGGGCTGGTGAATGCCGTCGTTAACGATGCCAGATATGAAGGGCAGGTGCCGGGCGTGGAGATCATTCTCAACTCCGGTGAGTATGAAGATTACACCATTAAAGGCATGGCGGAGTTGATGCGCCGCGCGTTTGATAACATCATCAGAAACGCGCTCCGCTTTTCTTCACAGGGGCAGACGGTCACCGTCACCTTGAGGCAAAGCGAACGGGAATGGTTTATCGACGTTGCCGATAGGGGGCCGGGGGTTGAGAAGGGCAAACTTTCCAGCATCTTCGATCCGTTTATTCGCATCGACTCTCCGCAGTCTGGCAAAGGTTACGGCCTGGGGCTGGCGATAGCTCGTAAAGCGGTGTTGGCACACGGTGGCCGCATTGAAGCGATGAATCAGGAGTCCAGTGGGTTACTGATTCGTATTAGCCTGCCACGCTGGAAATAGAGGAGTCCAGAACGCTATCCGACGGAGCTTCTGTCGGCGTGGCAACCCGCCTCTGCTATCTGAGAGGGCTGATTGCCGCTGACATCGTCCCTCTCAGACGCAATATTTCCTTGTTCAGCGTTGACTTCAATCTACCCTATCGTCGTCAGTGCGTTTGCCTAATCTCAATATAGGCGGCTTGATAGGGGGAGATGCCGCTTACAGGGTGGTTAGCTCTCGTCTGGCGCCCGTAGTTAAGATAGGTGGGATAAAGCATCATTGATTATGGATAAAGGGACTGGCGGCGATGACGAAGGCATGATGACGGGCAATAAAAAACGGCGCCTGAGCGCCGTCGATGTATAAACCGAACCGTGGTTATTTCTTAATGCGAATTACCGGCGTTTCGCCGACGACGACAGAACCACTCAGTTTGGTCAGCTCTTTGATTTCATCCATATTGGATATAACAACGGGCGTCAGTGTGGATTTCGCTTTTTCTTCTAACAGCGGCAGATCGAATTCGATGATCGTGTCGCCTTTCTTAACGCGTTGACCTTCTTCAGCGATGCGTTTGAAGCCTTCGCCTTTCAGTTCAACGGTATCAATACCGAAGTGAACGAACAGTTCGATACCGCTGTCGGATTCGATGGAAAAGGCATGGTTGGTTTCGAAAATTTTCCCGATGGTGCCATCGACCGGAGCAACCATTTTGTTGCCGTTCGGTTTGATGGCAATACCGTCACCGACGATTTTCTCGGCGAAAACAACATCAGGCACATCTTCAATGTTCACGATCTCGCCGGACAACGGGGCGATGATCTCAATGCTGCCGGTGTCTTTTTTATCATCAGAAACCAGAGACTTCAGTTTATCGAACAAACCCATGATTCTCTCCTAAGCTTAAATATTGGGCCAGCATGGCGGATCAGCAAAGCGTCTTTTCTTTAATGAACCGGTTTACCAGATTGCTTAACTCTTCCGCCGTCGGTTGAGCTAGTGCCTGTTCCGCCAGCGCCTTCGCATCGCCGTAATTGGCATTACGGATGATCTTCTTGATACGAGGGATTGAGATGGCACTCATGCTGAATTCATCCAGACCCATTCCCAATAACAGTAGTGTAGCACGTTCGTCACCGGCGAGCTCACCACACATCCCTGTCCATTTGCCTTCTGCGTGAGAGGCGTCAATCACTTGCTTGATCAGGGTTAATACCGCCGGGGACATCGGATTGTAGAGATGAGAAATCAGCTCATTACCGCGATCTACAGCCAGAGTATACTGGGTTAAGTCGTTTGTCCCAATACTGAAGAAGTCCACTTCTTTGGCCAGATGATGGGCTATCGTGGCTGCGGCGGGTGTTTCCACCATGACGCCAACTTCGATGGATTCATCAAAGGCTTTACCTTCTTCTTTCAGTTGTGCTTTCAGCATTTCCAGTTCAGCTTTCAGCGTGCGCACTTCCTCGACGGAAATAATCATCGGGAACATGATACGCAGTTTGCCGAAGGCGGAAGCACGCAGGATAGCGCGCAGCTGTGAATGCAGAATTTCTTTACGGTCCAGACAGATACGGATCGCGCGCCAGCCCAGGAACGGGTTGTCTTCTTTCGGCAGGTTCATGTATGGCAGATCTTTGTCGCCGCCGATGTCCATGGTACGAACGATGACTGCCTGAGCGCCCATGGCTTCCGCGACGGCTTTGTACGCCTGGAATTGTTCTTCTTCAGTCGGCAGCGAGTCACGATCCATAAACAGGAATTCGGTACGGTACAGACCTACACCTTCCGCGCCGTTACGCTCCGCGCCCGCGACGTCGCGCACGGTACCGATGTTGGAGCAGACTTCAACCTGATGTCCGTCCAGCGTGACCGCCGGTAGATCTTTCAGTTTAGCCAGCTCTTGTTTTTCGGAGATGAACTGCTGCTGAACTTCTTTCAACTTGTCGATGATGTCCTGGCTCGGATTCTGGTAAATGGTGTTGTTAACGCCATCCAGAATCAGAAAATCACCGCTTTTGACCTGCTGAGTCGCATTCGATGTACCCACAATCGCCGGTAGTTCAAGAGAACGGGCCATAATGGACGTGTGAGATGTGCGGCCGCCGATATCAGTGATGAAGCCCAGTACCTTCTTCAGATTCAACTGAGCGGTTTCAGAAGGGGTCAGGTCGTTAGCAACCAGAATGACTTCATCCTGAATATCGCCCAGATCGACAATATTCATGCCGAGAATGTTTTTCAGCAGGCGCTTGCCGATGTCACGCATATCGGCAGCGCGCTCCTTCAGGTATTCGTCATCCAGTTCTTCCAATGCCTTGGCCTGGTTTTCAATAACAGAAGAAGCCGCCGCGTCTGCAGAGGCGCGGTCATCTTTAATCAGAGATATGATTTCCTGCTCGAACTCTTCATCTTCCAGCAGCATGATGTGACCCTCGAAAATAGCTTCTTTCTCGGGCCCCAGTGTTTCCGCTGCTTTGTTTTTGATCGCTTCCAACTGCTGAGAGGCTTTCGCACGGCCAGCCAGAAAACGCTCGACTTCCTGATCGACCTGTTCCGCAGTGATTTTTTTCCGGTTGATGACGATCTCATCGTCTTTTAGTAACAGCGCCTTACCAAAAGCAATCCCTGGTGATACCAATATACCTGAAATCATAACCCTACCTTACTTAATACTGATGTGCACTAAAGAGACCGGCTACTGTGTGTTACTCAAGCTCAGCCATCAGTTTAACCAGATGTTCAACGGCTTTTTGCTCGTCTTCACCTTCAGCGGCGATCGTAACCACGGTGCCCTGAGTCAAGCCGAGGGTCTGTAATTTGAACAGGCTTTTAGCGCTGGCGCTTTTACCGTTGGAGTTGACAGTAATGTCAGAAACGAAGCCTTTAGCTTCTTTAACAAACTGAGCGGCGGGCCGGGTGTGGAGGCCATTCGGCGCGGTGATAGTTACTTCTTGCTGGAACATTCGGTTTTCCCCAACTTATTGGATTAGATAGATGTTGTGGAACTAAAGTCTAGTTTATCGACTGAACTTTAGCCTGTATGGTTAACTCCCTGCGCATGTTACAAGGGCAGGCCGGGATGCGGCAAGGAACGGATAAGCATTACCTCGAATACAATATCAGTAAACCACCTGATAGTTTCAACCATTGTCACAAGGTGAATCAGATTACCGTTTGGTGACTCGACTCGGGTTGCGCTCAATCATGAAATTTTCAGGGGGGAAGACGGATATTAATTTCACGCATCAAAATAATTGTCCGGTTAGATACTAAACCTGGGCTGGAAATGCAATCCACTACACCTGTAAACTTTGACGTGGTCCACAAAAAAGCACCCCGAAGAGTGCTTTTTGTAACATGCCGATTACTTATCCGAGACTTGGACGTTACTGCTGGAGCTCTTGCTCGGTGAACAGATCGGCGAACAAAGCGGTACTCAGATAGCGCTCGCCGGAAGAAGGCAAAATGACCACAATGGTTTTGTCTTTAAAGGCGTCTTCTTTCAGTAGGTTAAGTGCCGCAGCCACGGCTGCGCCGGATGAAATTCCTGCCAGAATGCCTTCTTCTTCCATCAGACGATGTGCTGTGCTGATGGCCTCCTCATTGCTGATACGTTCAACGCGGTCGACCAGTTTCAGATCCAGGTTACCTGGAATGAAGCCTGCGCCAATCCCCTGAATCTTGTGGGGACCCGGCTTGATTTCTTCACCCGCGAGTGCCTGAGTGATGACTGGAGAGTCAAGTGGTTCCACCGCGACGGTCGTAATCGCTTTGCCCTGGGTATTTTTGATGTAGCGGCTGACACCGGTCAACGTACCGCCTGTGCCGACGCCCGCGATGAAAACATCGACTTCGCCGTCCGTATCTTCCCAAATTTCCGGCCCGGTCGTTTTTTCATGGATTTCCGGGTTGGCGGGGTTACTGAACTGCTGCAGCAGCAGATAACGCTGAGGATCGCTGGCGACGATTTCTTCGGCTTTGGCGATTGCGCCTTTCATGCCTTTCGCGCCTTCGGTCAGTACCAGATTTGCCCCTAGCGCTTTCAGAAGCTTACGGCGCTCGATGCTCATGGTTTCAGGCATGGTCAGCGTTAATTTATAACCTCGGGCGGCGGCCACATAAGCCAAAGCGATACCGGTATTGCCGCTGGTCGGTTCAACCAGTTCTACGCCAGGCTTCATAACGCCGCGTTTTTCAGCATCCCAAATCAGGTTGGAACCGATACGGCATTTAACACTGAAGCTGGGGTTGCGAGACTCCACCTTGGCGAGGATGCGTCCATTACCTATGCGATTCAGGCGAACCAGCGGCGTATGGCCGATTGTAAAAGAATTGTCTTCGTAGATCTTGCTCATAGCCTGTCCTTTAAATAGCTGTATGTAATTTTTGTGAACGCTAGAGAGAATACCTTTTCGATACAGCCAGTGAAGTAAGCAATAGCTATATCGTTATGTTCTTAGGAAATATATTTTCATAATTTTCCGTCCCTGGTCAGCACGGTTTATTTTGCTTTCAACACGTTGGATAAATGCTGATAACGATCTACCCACAGCGCCGTTGCGCCGCAGACCGCGACGGGCACGATAATCAGGTTCAGCACCGGGACGATCGTGAACAGGCTGACCAGAGCGCCGAACTGCAAATTGCTGATTTTATGCTGCCTCAAAGTCTGGCGCATGACCGGGAAACTGACCTTATGGTTATCGAACGGGTAATCGCAATACTGTACCGCCAGCATCCAGGCGCTGAAGATGAACCAAAGGATCGGCGCTACCGTCTGACCGATGCCCGGTACGAAATAGAGTAAAAAAAGCACCAGCGCTCGCGGTAAATAATAGCCAAGTTTCTGCATTTCACGTCGCATGATGCGCGGCGTGTCTTTAGCGATGCCCCATATACCGCTATCCGGCAGCGCGACGCCGGTCAGTCGGGCTTCTAGCTGCTCGGCCAACAGACCGTTGAACGGCGCAGCGATAAAATTGGTCAAGGTGCTGAAAAAATAGCTGAAGACCAATAGGATAGAAATGACCGCTAAAGGCCAGAGCAGATAGCTCAGCCACTGCAGCCAGTTAGGGATGTGGCTCATCAATTGAGGAATCCAGCTGTTTAGTTGCTGGAACAGCCACCAGAAGGCGCCGCCCATCAGCAAGATATTGACCAGCATCGGCAAAATGACGAATCGTCGGATCCCCGGCAGCGAGAGTAACTGCCAGCCTCTCACGAAATAGTGGAAACCGCTGCGAAGGTTCTGGCGTTCTTGGGCGTAAGGCATACTCTTATTCTCATCGTTCTTTGAAGATGGCGGCATCATATCGGGACGATATTGTGCTGGCTAGCCCGTTTTTGCATGAAAAAACAGCAAAAAAGTGCGCACTTC